>NZ_JCAALS010000009.1:0-209617 GCF_059686975.1 Paenibacillus xinjiangensis
ATAAAACTCACCAGGTGTTTGACTTGCTCATTACTTTGTTTATTGCTTCTCCATAAATTCCGTGGAATCTATGGGGCAGTTTCGCTCGTTGTTCAGTTTTCAAAGAACAATCTCATTCGTGTGTTTCGCTTGCCGTCCGCTTGTTTCTCTCGGCCGGAATTAGAATATACCATAGGCGAACACACCATTGCAAGTGTTTTTTTTGAAATAGGACAAAAAACTTCAATTGTATCATCCATATACGAATGCCACTCCGATTAACGGTTCAACCATCTCTTCATAAAAAAAGACGAACAGCATCTCTCACTGTTCATCCCTCTTTCTTACTTGCTCTCATCTAGCTGATGCGACCCGATCCGATTCAAATGTTCTAGTGTCTGAAGCATATGACTTGTAAGCTCGGGAATGTCCTCCATCTGGTCTTCATTGATCTTGCGATTGAATAACAGCTCTACCGTATTGGCGTACACGACCCCCTGTTGTCCATACACAAAGCTCAAAGTCTGTACGGGAGGCTGCTCCGGCTTCCATATTTCCTCTAATACTTCATTGATCTGTTCGCATTGTATTTCCGGTTCTTCTATTAATAGATAAAAGAACATTCTCAGCGTACAAGCCGGCACCTCACCCTGCTGTTCTAATATCTCAGCTGCCAAATCCTTCAGCGATGCTTCCAGACGAAGCTCAGCAGAAGCGTCCTTATACCCAGTTAGGTGAAACCGCAGCGCGAACTCCCTGGACATAATCGAGAGCTCCAGCTGATCTCGCCGATTCGTAATCGTCAGCTTGCCGTCCAAATTATCCAGATCGTAGATCTCGTTCTCGAACGCGACCTTCAAATTATCGAACACCGTAGGATCAAACATCGTCATTCCTCATTCTTCCCGCCTATCATTGGATGTTCCGTAAATAAACCGATCCAATGTAGTGATCGTATCTTCATCTAAAGGCTGCGAATTGTCAAAATAAAGGACGGAGTCCTCTGGCAGATTCCATCTCAGACTTCGAGGCTTAAGCGCTCCGAGGCTGAATTCATCCCAGTGCTCCAGCTTCCACCCGTCGAGCACATAGCCTCGACCCGCAATACGATCATAATGTGCCTGCTCATTCTGCAAGTAGACGAATACGACCTTCACATCCACATCGGCAAGTGAAGCACCTATCTTCCCAAGCTCCTGCTCAATCCACAGCGGGTCCTCCGTCTCTTTCGTGAATGGCCCGATAACGAGCGTATCCGTACCGATGTCTATATTCTCCAGAGCAGCATCCATCGTAATGCGATAGCCAAGATCGCGGCATAATCTTTTGTAATCAGCGGAATCCCGATCATTCGGATCAAGTCCAGCAATCGTCATGACTGATACGGCTGCAGGCCGCAGCAGTGTGTCCATATCGAGCAGCACCGTACTGCGCTTTTTGGCCAACGCCTTCGCTAATGTTGTTTTGCCGGCACCTGCTCCTCCGACGAAGAACACTAATTTACGCATAATAGGAAACCTCCGTCTTGTATGAACGAATCTACTGTTTGCTTTCTTGCAGCTGTCTCCACACGGTCTTGTTGCTATATTGGCGCTCCGAGCTGATGTCCTTCCCGAACCATTCCGGAGATACGAAGGCATGCGCTTCCTCTTCGGAATCAAATTCCACTTCAAGCACGGACAGCTTGATCTGGTCATAGATGTCTATCTCGATCACTCGGCCTTCCCACACTGCAGTAATGCGGTTTTTGGTGAGCGGTACCACCTGAAAGGCGTGAATCATCTGCTCATATATCCCCTCCGAGATCGAATATTCGATTTCCTCGCGCGAGAGACCGTTTCCTTTTTTGAATGTGTGGGTGAACGTCAGCTCTCCTGACTCCATATCTTTGATGCGCCGAACTCTCAGCTCCTGACTCTCATCCATAGCCAAATAAGTCTGTTCGATTCTCTGCTCGGACTGAATACTCAGCTTGCCTTTGGTGATGACTGAATCAATGGATTCTGTGAGCAGAAATTTCCGTTCAATTTCAAGTGGCATACGATTATAACCTCCAAATAGTAAAAAGCCCTGCCTAAACGCACACCAGGAGGGCGTCTGTTGTCCATATTGTACAAAAATTACGAGAAGCGGTCAAAAATAGTGTCCGGCGCTGGAGCGTTGTTCATCACAAATTTGGGTAACTATTATAATAGAACGAGAGGAGGTTGACTCATGTACAAGAATGACGACATACCCGGTGAAATTCCAGATTAAATCCGAATGACAAACCGGAGATCACACCGCCGCCTTCACCTGAGATATCACCTGTCCAGCCAGATCGTGAGATTGAACCGCCAACAACGATACCGGAGATTCCACCTGAAGCACCACCAGAAATCATACCCGAAGAGCGATAAGAAGCAGTAAGTACGGCCAATCTGATCTCGCCTCATATCAAAGGCGCAGCAGATTGGCCGTTTTCACATTTCTATCCTATCGTCCTGTCCCCCTATTTCAGAGCTTGATATGCGGTTATGAACACACACTTACACCAAAAAATAGCAGGTACGCTCCGTGCTTCAATAGAAGCCCAGCGTACCCGCTATCTTTTTCATCTAAGCTTATTTATTTATTCAGCCGATCCTTCACTTCGCCGACCTTCTCTTGCACATTTCCTTTGAGCTTGTCCCACTTGCCTTCCGCTTGCAAGGATTTATCATCAGTCGCTCGACCTACCTGATCCTTGATCTCACCCTTCGCTTGAGAAATGTTCCCTTTGACTTTGTCGCTTAGTCCGCTGTTAGTCATCTTCTTCATCTCCTCTACTTCGGTATACGCTCTATTACCACATTAGAGGCAGCTTCAAACATCCGACTTGTGATTGAACATAATTGGAGTTAGGTTTTTACCGTAAAAGATCTCGTCCATCTCTTCCTTCAGGCGCTCGGTAATCTCCTCTTGCTCCTTGGTGCTCAGCTTATCCTTCGTATAGCCGAACAAATAGTTGTTGAGATCGAATTGACGCAGCTTGCATTTGGTATGAAAAATATTTTCCTGATACACGTTAACATCGATCATATCGTAAGCACTGATGACCTCCTGCGGAATATAATTCTGAATCGAATTAATATCATGGTCGATGAACAGCTTATTGCCGCGAATATCACGGGTGAAGCCGCGTACCCGATAATCGATCGTCATAATATCCGTGTCGAAGGAATGGATTAAATAATTGAGAGCTTTGAGCGGCGAAATTTCTCCACAGGTAGATACATCGATATCCGCTCGGAAGGTACTTATGCCCTCACTCGGATGATACTCAGGATAGGTATGTACCGTAATATGACTCTTGTCCAGCTGCAGCACAACATTGCCTGGAAGCGGTCCCGGTGATTGGTCGAATGAGCCTGTCGGCACCTCCACGATAGGACCTTCTGATACGAGCAGCGTTACACTAGCACCCTGCGGCACATAATCCTGCTTGGCTGTATTAAGTACATGCGCGCCGATAATATCGGATACGGTATTCAATATTTTCGTCAGCCGATCCGAATTATACTGCTCGTCAATATACGCGATGTACGCCTCTCGTTCCTCTCTGGTCTTCGTGTAACAGATGTCATACATATTAAAGCTTAATGATTTCGTTAGATTGTTAAACCCATGAAGTGTGAAGCGCTTGTTTTCTTCGGTCATCATCATACCTCCATTCATAAGTACTATTACCCTTTTTTCAGCTGCCGATTCTACTCTGCTCCGTAATTTATGTTATACTGCAAAAAAATGATTGCGCTGGAGGTTCATAGCTTTGAAAATTTATGTCATTCTCTCCTTCCACGAAGATGGAATGGACAATGTGTATGTAGGTACGGATGAAGAAAAAGCACTGGGCATAAAGCCGGAGGATATTGAGAATTGCGATGCTCTATTCGTAGAAATATGGGAAGACGGCGAGAAAATCGATGATTATCGGCTTGAGCAGGAATAAGAATACGATTGAGAAGAACCAATCATCCTTCGATGGTTGGTTCTTCTTTTTATGTAGAGTGCCATGTAACTATTAACTGATATGCCTCGTCTATTCTACCAAGCAACAACTTAGGCTAAGAATAGTGAATGAGGATGGTGAACGTATTGTTGAATAAAAAATGGATCGTAACTAGCATTATCGCCGCAATTACCGCAGCTGCCACTTATCAAATTCCTGAGGTGCACGCAGCCTTGCCGTTGCCCGATCAATCGGTACAATTCCAGATTAATAAGAAGGCTTATTTCACTAGTACCGGTGAACATCCGCTCAATGCTGCTCCATATGTGTTGAACGACAATACGATGATTCCTCTTCGAGCTCTGACCGAATCGCTCGCAGCCGATATCAACTGGAACGAAGGGAAGCAGACTGCTACTCTGACGGGAGAATCCTTCGGACAATTGACGATTAAAGTGAACGATTCTTACTTATATTACACGATCGGCAACAAGGTTACGCTGCCTGAGCGAGTCGTTAAGATCAAGGGAACCCTATTCATTCCTGCAAGAAGCATCGCTGAAGCGATGGGTGCTAACATCCAGTGGAATCAAGCATCACGTACGATAACGATAACAGGCAAAGCTGCCAACGAGTCCACACAAGCTTTCCAATATGATTTCGACAAGAGCGACGATGGCTGGAAGGGTGATTTCGCTGATCTTCCTGTGATCTATGATCCAGCAATCTATAATCTTGAATATAAAAGAGAGCTTCTTCCGCTAGAAGGCAACAAGACGAATTACGGGATGAAGCTCACAGGAATGAACCGCAGTGATGATTTGTTTATGTTCATGACTAAGAAAATTGACGGGCTCCAGCCTAATACCGAATATAACGCTGACTTGTCTATCGGTATGTACACCAAGCAAAAGGCAGGACAATTCGGCATAGGAGGCGCTCCTGGAGAATCTGTCGTTATCAAAGCTGCTGTCCTGGGTACTGAACCGATGGCCGTGAAGCAAGAGGACGCAGGCGAATCCTATTACCGAATGAACATCGATAAAGGCAATCAGACCGCCCAAGGCGAGGACGCCAAAATCATCGGCAATGTAACTAAGCCGAATTCCGATAACGATGATTACCAGCTTGTACCACTGAACTACAATACGAAGGTGACCACGAATGAGAAGGGTGAAGTGTTCCTGCTTATTGGAAGCGACTCAGGATATGAGGGGTTAACTACGCTGTATTTCGACGATATTAAGCTGAGCTTGAGTAAATAAAGACAAGCTATACGACTTACATCTGTAAAAGGAAGCCTTGGAGTGATACTCCAGGGCTTTTCTATTGTCCAGCTCAAATAATCGGATAATATGATGATGAAACTCGTAATTATCATAAATTAATTACATTTTTTAGGTATTTTTACAACGCGGAGCGGATTATTTCATGAATAGAAAGAAAATATGAAACCTTTTTGAGTGAGATAACGTCTGATTGTGGAATTTCAATAATAGGAGCGGATACATTCATGACGAACAGCAAGTTAGCAGCCAAATTGGCGGTACTAGGAATCGCAATCTCTGTAGTAGCAACAGGATGCTCAAGCTCGAATGATGCAGCAGACATCACAGGTAACACTTCGAATGAGATCACAACTGGAAAAGAAAGCTCGAACGAGACAGCAACGGATACGAATAGCTCTCTAGAGAGTGCAGCAACAAGCACGCCTGCTGCTACGAGCGAACCTGTCCAAGCAAGCCCGAGCAGCGAACCCGCTGCAACGAAGGAGCCCGAGAAAGAGAGTGCTGAGACAGCTAAGCCTAAAGAAACGCCAGCCGCAACAGCCAAGCCGGCTGAAGTGAAGCCTACGGCAAAGCCGGCTGCGACACCAGCACCTACGAAAAAACCTGAGGCTACCACGAAGCCAACAGAGAAGCCGGCGGCTACACCTAAGCCAACACCAAAACCAACACAAAAGCCTAACGTTGAAAAAGATATTAAACCATCTGACATCACAAGCAAAATCACAGAGGATCTAGAGCTGGCAGGGATGCTCGAAATGGACGCTGAGCTGATCAAAGACATTTATGGACTTGACTCTGCCAGTCTATTCAAAGACAGTAAATTTTTGATGCCACTTATGAACGTTAAAGCAACTGAGGTTGTCGTCGTTCACCTGAAGTCTGATAAGAGCTATGACGAAGTCGAGAAAGCATTCACGAAGCGTGCGGAAAGCGTTCAAAAAACGTTCGAAACCTATCTGCCGGATCAATACGAGGATGCCTTGAACTATCAAATCGTTCGTAACGGCGATTATGTGTTGTTCTCCATTACTCCTGATCAGGAAGCTGTCAAAAAAATATTCAACAGCTTCTTTTAAATGCTAAAAAAGCTATCTCTACAGGTCAGTCCCATAGACCTTGAGATAGCTTTTTTCATATAGACGGTTCGTGCATCAACTCACAGGGAAATACACTAATCCTTATAAGGATCGAACTCGTCTGCGCCGGCCATGCACACACCGATGGGCTTCAAGCGATGTAGCACTTCGATTGTCTCTGCATGGGCATCCAGCACATCCTGAAGCTTGCGGTAGACGAATGGACTCTCGTCAGTACCCGCTCCGCGAAGCTCAACGCCGAAGGAGTTGACCGCATCCATCATCTGCTTCTGAGATATTTCGCCTCCCATGCGCGAGCGCGTCTTCCAGTTCATTTTGCCTGCGGCCTGTGTCCGGCTCATCACTCGACCTGCTCCATGAACCGTGCTGTAATAAGCGTCGCGATTCTCTACAGAATCTTTGCCTTGGATAATAACGGATAAATCCCCCATACTCCCGCCAATGAAGCCCATTTGTCCTGGCATCGATGGAGTAGCACCCTTACGGACTACGATGGACTCCTTGCCGTTGTGAGTCTCCTTCCATGCAAAATTATGATGATTGTGCACCTCGAAGTCAGTCGTTGCTCCAAGAATATCAAGCACCTGCTGGATAACATAATCTCTTCCCGCATAAGCATAACGGCCAGCCAGCTTCATCGCTCTGTAATACATATCTCCAAGCTCGCTGCTCATATCGAACAATACCGGAGGCTGATCCATCTTCTCTCCCGGCGCCTTGCCCAGAAACTCCCTACCTGCTGCCAGATTGAGAAAACCGCTCGCTGTCTTATGTCCGAAGCCTCGGCTGCCAAAATGATTCGCAATCCAGACTCTCCCTGTCCCCAGCTCCTCGAACAGATCAACAAAATGATTGCCGCTACCAACCGTTCCCAGCTGACTCTGAGCCAGCTTCTTCAGCTTGTCATGCTCCTGCTTGCCAATATCCGAATATACGGACCAGTCCGGGTCATCAAACAATTCATGGTCGACTGGGACATTATTCGTACGGCCGACACCGAACGAGATTTGACGTGCAATCTGATTCATATACTCTGCTAATTGAGGCTTCAATTCGTCCGCCATCAAGCTCGTGCGCACCGCTTTATTGCCGCAGCCAATATCATAACCGACTCCCGAAGGAGATATTTGCCCCTCATAGACGACAACGCCGCCGATAGGCTGACTGTACCCCTTATGATGATCGGCCATTAGAAGAGTCTGCACAACGTTGCCGGTAGCTGCACAAGCTCTTGCTTGAGAGAGCGCTCCCTCATCCGGATTCCCCCATACTCGAACCCCATCTATCGTTACATACCCCATCATGATCATCTCCTGTGCTTTCATATTTGTTAGCTCTATTCTGACCTATTCATGCATGGATGAACATGGTAAAAGTATAGCGAATGTGAAAAAACAATATCCCTCCGGTCTACTGACCGGAAGGACATTGTTTGTATAAGCTGCAATTGTACTATGGAATCTTATAGTGCCTCGCCGTGCAGATAGTTGAAGAATGGCTTGTCTACCCAGAATTGATATGGTGTAATGTCCGCTTCTGGATCGATTGCTTTGAAGCCTGCAACAACCTTTGCTGAATCTTCATTCAAGGAGAATGCATGAACTGTATAAGGGCTGTCTGGATCTGTAATCAGATTGTTCGTGATAATCTCATAATCCTTCAGCTCCGTGGCTGAGTAATACAGTGGCTGCCACCATGAGCCGTAGATCAGACCTGCTTGATCCTGTTCGTTCTTCTTCGCATAAGTTAGAACAATATTCTGGAAAGCAGCTTTGTCTGCCGTTGTAGCGAATTCAAATTCAAGATCGTACTCTTTGGAGTATGCAATGTAGTTGCCATTAGCAATCTGTACAACATTTGGGCCTGGATCGCCCCACTCAGCCAGATGGATGAATGCCGAGGTTTTTGGCTCGAATTGTACTTTTGCATTCAGACCTTCGCTGCGCAGCAAGCCGATAAGCTGGATCGCATGCTTCAGATTCGAATGTCCATATGTAAGCGACAAGGATGGGATAAAGTTGGAATCAAAGCGTGAATCCTTAATGTTGTAGCCAGTAACCAATTCTTGCTCCAGCGCTTCATTCACAAGGGATTGCAGCTTAGGTGCATCGATAATATCCGAAGTCGCATAAGCATTGTTCAGCTGTGTGTAGATGTCTGCATCGCTTGTATAGCCGATGTAATTCTTGTACAAGCCTTTTGTAACCAGAATCTTGCCAAGAAGGGAATTTACCAGCTGCTCACTTGCTGCATTCTTCGGCTTAAAGCTTGCTTGGAATTCTGTTGACAGTAGACCCGTATCAACCGCAGCAGCCAGCTCCTGTGCAGCCTTGGCTCCAACCGTGCTGCTAGTTAGCTTAAGCGCGCTAAGAGTCTTATTCACCTTCACAACCGGGTAAGTGTATGCCAGCTCGTGCAGATCAGCTGCTCTCACTGCGATAGAAACCGCAATTGCATTCGTCAGCTTCTGATCCCCTTGAATTGCAGGGCCAGACAAGATTCCATTCTCGTATAGAGCAGCAGCTGCCGGGAACAGCGCTTGATCCGCTTGAAGATCCGTGAATGTGACTTCCTCACCAGAAGGCTCAAGTGCTAGAATATCGGCGATAGCCTCAATGAATTGACCTTTTGTTACCGAGCCTGTCAATGCAACATTATAGTTCTCTTGCAGGAATTGCTTGTATTGCTGAACGCCATCCTCCTGCGATACAGCAGCCGTTGGTGCTGCGGCAGCGGCAAATGCAACCGATTGTGTAAGAAGAATAGAGAAAGACAAGAGGAATGCTGCTAGAAGCTTGGTGTAAGAAGTGCGTGATTTCGTCTTATTCAAGATAGTAACCTCCATTATTTTCTAATTATGTAAATCCGATAAGTTTAATCGGGAATGACTACTGCTCAGATTATAGCAACGGAGAATCTACTAGTCAATGAATATTTTTACAATGATTTAATAGTTATGCTCAGGTCATGATCCATTCGCTCGTTTGCGGAGGCCAGCCAATAGCGAAACAGATTTCGCTATTCATGAAGACAATTTCGCTGCTTGTCCCACGCTCGCTGGCTGCCGGCTGGTTCCAGTAACTGGATTCGCTACTCGTGAACACTCTTTCGCTAATTAGGTAATTCGTTGCGCTAATCCTGTCAAGTCTGCGGTTTGACCAATCATTAGAGTAAATACATTCACCAATAGCGAAACTCCTATCGCTAACCGCACACGCTCGCTTGGCGATGACTACCGCTGGGCAACTACGCCGTACACACAACAAAGAGCCTCCAAACCCACTCGCATCGTGGTTTTGGAGGCTCTCCCTTTGTCCCTACAATTCAATCAACATTAGCCGACCATAATTTTGCAGATGTCGTTCGTGAACTCAACCGGATCACTAACCGGCAAGCCTTCGATAAGAAGCGCTTGATTGTATAGTAGACTTGTATACAGATCCAGCTTCTCTTTGTCTGTCTCAAAAGCATTCCTCAACGATTGGAATACCTCATGGTTGACGTTAATCTCCAGCACTTTGTCTGCCTTCACATCTTGACCATTAGGCATAGCCTTCAAGATTTTCTCCATCTCGATCGTTACTTCTCCCTCAGCCGATAGACATACCGGGTAAGTCTTCAGTCGCTTCGACGCTTTGACACGGCTGACTTTATTGCCAAGCTTGCCCTGCATATAGTCGAAGAGCTCTTTGTTGTCGCTCTCATCGGCTTGGGACTGTGCTTCTTCATCAGCATCGGCTTCAATCCCCAGATCACCGCTCGATACGGATTTGAATTCCTTCTCTTTGTAAGCCGTGATGATCTTGATTGCGAACTCATCAATATCATCGGTCAAATACAGGATTTCATAGCCCTTATCGGCTACAAGCTCCGTCTGCGGCAGCTTATCGATACGCTCAATGGATTCACCAGAAGCATAATAAATAAATTTCTGCTCCTCTGGCATTCTCGACACATACTCATCAAGCGTAACCAGCTTCTTCTCCTTCGAAGAGTAGAATAGCAGCAGATCCTGAAGCATATCTTTGTTCATGCCATAATCGTTGTATACACCGAACTTCAGCTGTCTGCCGAAGGATTGGTAGAATTTCTCGTACTGCTCTCTCTCATCCTTCAATAGGCTGAGCAGCTGGCTCTTAATCTTATTCTTGATATTCTTAGCAATGAGCGTCAATTGACGGTCATGCTGCAGCAGCTCCCGCGAAATGTTCAAGGACAAATCCTCGGAGTCAACCATACCTTTGACGAAGCTGAAGTAATCAGGCAGCAGATCCGCACATTTATCCATAATAAGAACGCCGTTCGAATAGAGCTCCAGACCTTTTTCAAATTCCTTCGTATAGTAATCGAACGGTGTGCTCTCCGGAATGTACAGAATGGCATTGTATACCGCTGCGCCATCCGCACTGATATGAATATGCTTGATCGGCTTATCGAAGCCGTAGCGCTTCTCGTTATAGAACTGCTCATAATCTGCATCAGTGAGCTCGTTTTTATTTTTCCGCCAGATCGGAACCATGCTGTTAATCGTCTGCTCTTCTTGGTAATCCTCAAGCTCGCTCTCGCTGCCGTCTTTGGCTCTCTGGCCCTTCACGTCCATCTTGATCGGATAGCGGATGAAGTCCGAATATTTCTTAATGATCGCCTTCAAGCGATACTCTTCGAGAAATTCGTCATACTGGTCATCTTCGGTGTTCTCTTTAATTGTGAGTGTAATTTCTGTACCGACTGAATCCTTCTCAGTCGGCTCTATCGTGTAGCCATCAGCGCCCGTGGATTCCCATTTGAAAGCTTCCTCGCTGCCGAATGCCTTACTAACAACCGTAACAACATCAGCCACCATGAACGCCGCATAAAAACCGACCCCGAACTGACCGATAATGTTGCGCCCGTCCTTCATTTCATTCTCTTTCTTAAAAGCTAGCGAGCCGCTCTTGGCGATAATACCAAGGTTGTTCTCGAGATCCTCTTTGGTCATCCCGATACCTGTATCGGTAATCGTAAGCGTACGATTAGCCTTGTCTGCTGTTACTTTGATGTAATAGTGTTCGCTGTCGAATGCCAATTGCTCATCAGCAAGCACTTTGTAATATATTTTATCGATAGCATCACTGGCATTGGATACGAGCTCTCTTAGAAAGATTTCTCTCTGCGTATAAATGGAGTTAATCATCATCTCTAGCAAACGTTTGGATTCGGCTTGAAATTCTTTCTTGGCCATGAATAATAAATCTCCCTTCCATACAAATAGATTAGTCTCAATTCATGTGTAACATGCTGCAGCTATCCTTCAACTAGGATAGCCTTAATGTTAGCACTCCATTCCTCAGAGTGCTAATCCTCCTTTGTATATAACATAGTGCATTTTTCAATGTCAATACGTTGCGGCAAGAAAATGCTTGATTCTGCAATGCAGCTATACAAAAAGACAGCCCAAGTCTCCATGAAAATGAGAATGAGGCTGCCTTCATTTATACTAGGTCGTTCCGAATGTCACGCCAAGCTCAATTAACCAGCGCCGGTAAGCCACGGACAATTTATCCGCTTTATGGTTAAGCTCTGCCTGTAGGTCGAGAGGCAGCAGCTCTGGCTTCTGCGTCTCGATAATCCATGCATCCTGTTCGAATACCGTATTCTGAAAATCAATAAATTGCTGATCATCGACATTGAAAGCATAGTTACGAGATACGGACATGAACACGGTGCATTCCTTCTCTGTTACTGGTAGTACGGTTAGCAGTATCCACAATGTCTGTCCTGTAGCCGCATCACGCTTGGACAGACGCGCTGCCAGCGGACGGAATACCTCCTTCACGTATACGTAGGTCGTGCCTTCCTCCGCATCAGATCCGGAATGCGCCACCGGCTGGAAGATAGGAACATCCCCCGTGAATACTCGATCCTTCTCCTTGAACACCTTGAAGTCCGGCAGCTCCGCATAGTCGGGATGACCAAGCAGTCCGCCATGCACAAACATCAGATGGGCGAAATCAGTGAAATTCTCAATGACCCGTGTACCCGCCGCATGCACCTGATAAGGACCGCAAGGCAGAGGGCGAAGCTCTGGATTCTCGAACTCTTCCAAGTAAGGCAGCTCGCTCGAAGGCTCGCCAAGACATACCCATACAAGACCATATTTCTCTACGCAGCCGTAACTGGACGCCTTCGCCCTTACTGGTATTCGCTCTCCCTTCGGCTGAGCGGGAATACAGACACAAGCACCATCACTGTCATATTTCCAACCGTGGTAAGGACAGACCAGCTTCTCTCCCTCAACCCAACCCTTCGACAGCATCGCACCGCGGTGTACGCATAGATCACGCAGCGCATGCACGCCTTTCTTCGTACGGAACACCGCCACCCGCTCTCCCAGCACCATTACGGATAAGGGCTTATCCACCAAATCCTTCGCAATACAAACCGGATGCCATTCATTCTCCAACACAATGTCTCTCACCGTCTCTGCCATAACCATGCGGCTCACTCCTCTTCATCTATGAACTGGTGGTTCGAACGATTCCATCCCTACCATCTATCGTTCTCGAATCTTCTATTCCAATCCTACCTTCTGCTTGCTCTATACCTTCTATTCGTTAGATACCTTCACCGTACCGTCAGTAAGCTGCTTAATAACCTCTTGAATCCGGTCCTTCGTCTCTTGAGGGATTGTATCCTCGAAGCCATGGAACGGAGCTAGATAGACCGCACCATCCTTCACGCCGAGCAGCTGCGATTCAGCCTTCATCTCACCCTTCATGATGCGCTCTACGACGATCTTCATCGCCTCAGGGTAATCCTTAATCACACTTGTCACAACGGTATCCGGAGCATTGGGATTCTGATCCTGATTAGAACCAATGGCGAGCACTCCCTTCTGCTTCGCCGCTTCAATCCCCCCAAGGCCCGCCTGATTAGCATTGGTCATCACGACGTCGGCACCTTTTTCAATGAAAGATATCGCTGTTTCCTTCGCCTTCGCTACGTCACTATCGTCACCTGTCATCGTCGTCAGCACTTCAATGCCAGGATCGATCGCTTTCGCTCCATTCGCGAAGCCTTGCACCGACTTCGTAATCGGTGGAATCTCGGAGCCTCCGATAGCTGCTACTACACCACTCTTCGACATTAACGCCGCAACCGCACCCATCAAATATCCTTGCTCGCTATCGTTCACGCTAAGTGAAGTCAGGTTCGGCTCCTGCGTTGCCGTCGAGCTATTCACCAGAAACCAGGCATTCGGATAATCGGGCGCTATCTCCTTCATAACGTCCCCATACTCGAAGCCGTGGCCGATAATGACATCGAAGCCATCCTGCGCATAGCCCTTGATAAACTCAGCAGAATCAGAATTGCCAACCTTCTCTGAATAGACGATCTCCGCACCGAGCTCTTCTTCAATCTTCAGCAGGCCTGCATAAGCCGTTGCATTCCAGCCATTATCGTTAATAGGACCAGGCGTCAATAGCGCAACCTTCAGCTTCTTCGCTGAACCATCAACGGCTGCTGCGTTCTCGTTCTTAGCTGAGCTGCCTCCGCAGGCTGTAAATATGATCATGAGGACCACTGAACTTAGGATAATCAAGCTTCTCTTACACATGTTTTTCTTCATCTGAATCCCTCCACGGTTTCTATTATTTAAGATGACAAGAATGACAAGAAAGCTTGCAGGAAGCCTGATTGCAGTGAGTGACTCACGCATGCCTCACAATCTTCGGCCTATCCGACTGAACACCAGCCATAAGCAGGCCAATTCGATCCGTGTTCGCCTCTTCCCGATCAAGTATTTCGAGAATGCGACCCTTATACAGCACGGCAATCCGATCGGACAGCGCCATAATTTCTTCCAGCTCGGTCGAGATGAGCAGAATCGCGCAGCCTAGCTCGCGCGCCTCCAATATTCGCTTATGCACATACTCCGCTGCCCCAACATCCATTCCGCGAGTCGGCTGCATGGCGACCATGATTCGAGGCTCGAGCATTAGCTCTCTTGCCAGCACGACCTTCTGCTGATTACCGCCGGAGAGTCTGCCTACGGGATCATTCGCGCTGCCAGATTTAATCGAATACTCACTGATCAGCTGCTCAGCACTGCTGCGGACAAGCCTACGGTTAATGAAGCCGCCTTTGCTGAATTTACGTTTGTAATACTGTTTGGCTATCAAATTTTCAGCGATGCTCATCGGCAGAATAAGCCCCTCTTTATGCCGGTCCTCCGGTATATAGGCGATACCCAGCTCTGTCATCAAGCGGGGATTCGCCATCTGAAGCTCACTCCCATCCAGCAGTACTGTACCAGCGGACTTCGCCCGCAAACCGAACAGCACCTCACTAAGCTCGCGCTGCCCATTCCCATCTACGCCAGCAAGCCCGATAATCTCTCCTTCCTTAATCTGAAACGAGATGTTATCGAGAAGAGATATGCCCTGCTCTGAAGCGCAAATTCCCTGCACCTCGAAGCGAGTTACCTTACTCTGAACAGCCGCCTTGCGCGTCTGTACGGCAACATCGCGCCCCACCATCATTCGCGCAAGATCAGCTGGATTCGTAACAGCCATATCCTGTGTACCGATTAGCTTGCCTAATCGCAAGACAGTAACGCGATCACATATAGCCTGTACCTCCTGCAACTTATGACTAATGAATATAATCGTCGTCCCTCGCTCCTTCAGCGTTCGCAGCACCCGGAACAAATCCTCCACCTCAGGGGGTGTAAGCACAGCAGTTGGCTCATCCATAATAATGAAGTCCGCGCCGCGGTAGAGCGTCTTCACAATCTCCACTCGCTGCTGCTGACCAACAGACAGCTCACCCACCCGCTTCTCTGGCTCTACACCAAGTCTGAATCGGTCAGACAGCTCCCTAATCTCTCTGCATGCCTTCTTCAGGTTAAGCAGCGGGCTGCGTCCCTGCTTCATGCCTAACACAACATTCTCTGCAACAGTCAGCGCCGGAATGAGCATGAAATGCTGATGCACCATCCCTATCCCTGCTGCAACCGCCTGTCCAGGGGAGGTGAACTTAACGCGCTCTCCCTTGAACACAATCTCTCCCTCGTCTGGGGTCAGCATGCCGGAGAGCATATTCATCAATGTGCTCTTGCCAGCGCCATTCTCGCCAAGAATGGCATGAATCTCACCCCTCCGGAAAGCTAGATTAAGCTTGTCGTTGGCTGTGAAGCTCCCGAAGCGCTTCACAAGCTCGCGTATTTCGAGAATCGTATCCACCGGTACCGGTACCTGCACCTGCAACTCCCCCTATCAACTATTGCGGTTCGCCAAGCTTTTGTAAGACTGTGCGGTTGCGGCAGGCTGCTTGCTCTTGCCGGAGAACCAGGCCAGTGTAACCATGGTCAGAATGTAAGGAAACATCAGCATGAATTGATAAGGCACCTTGATACCGAAGGATTGGAAGCGCAGCTGCAGCGCGTCCGCCCCACCGAATAAGAGTGCCGCTGACATCGTGCCGCCTGGTGTCCACTTACCGAATATGACGGCCGACAAAGCGATGAAGCCTCGTCCTGCAACCATATTTTCCGTGAACTGATTCAGAATACCGAGAGAAATGGAGCAGCCAGCCAGGCCAGCCATCATCCCACCGAGCATGCAGCAGATATAACGGATACGATGCACCTTAACCCCGAGTGTGTCCGCAGCGAGCGGATTCTCGCCAACGGATCTCACCTGCAGTCCCCACATCGTTTTATAGAAAATGAAGCTAACAATCGGTACAAGCAGGTATGCTGTGTAAGCCAGAATATTCTGGCTGAACAGCGCCTCACCGATGTAGGGAATGTCCCGCAGAACAGGGATCGCAACAATCGGAATGCCCTCTACCTTCACCGCCTCTTGTCCCATACCGAGCAGGCTGCGACCAAAGACAGTAGTAAGCCCAAGTCCTAGCAGATTCAGCGCTGTTCCAATAACGACCTGATCCGCCCCCGTCGTAATGACGAGAAAGCCGAATAACAGTCCCAACATGCCTCCAATCATAATCGCGAAAAGCAGACCAGCGCCCATACCGTGAAAATAATGTGCACCCAGCACTCCCGACAAAGCCCCTATCAGCACCATACCCTCCATGCCGATGTTCAATATACCGCTCCGCGACATGAACAAGATGCCAATCCCAGCGAGCAGCAGAGGTACGGACAATCGGATAGCCGCTGCAAGGAAGCTTACAATAACGTCTTCACTCATTGTTTTCCCTCCCGCCCTTGAAAGCTTAGCGATGCTGCGCCTCTGCCTTCAATCACTCCCGTTGCTTTGACGGTTAAATATTCGACCAGCCTGCGCTTCATACCGCCAAACCAATAGCGATTGCATACAACAAGAATAATGATGGTTGCTTGAATGACATAGATTAGCGAAGTCGAGGTGCCTGTATAACGCTGCATCGCGTTAGCCCCGCTGCGCAGTCCCCCGAACAGAATGGCGGAGAAAATATTGCCGATTGGATGAGCTCCACCTACAAGCGCTACTGCGATACCGTCATAGCCGAAGCCTTGAGAGAAGTTCTGAAACAGTCGATTCTGAACACCGGATATTTCCACGAAGCCGCCAATTCCAGCAATTGCACCGCTAATCATCATAACGAGCAGCATGTTACGCTTCACGGGTATGCCCATCACCTTCGTCGCCTGCTTATTCAAGCCTGCTGAACGAATCTCGTAGCCCCATACCGTGCGACTGAGAATGATGTAGAGGACAACAGCTGCCACTATAGCGATTAGAAATCCATAATGCAGCCTGGAATCGAGCAGCTTGCCGAGAATAGCCGTGTCCGGCAGTCTGGCAGACTGCGGGAGAGACGCACCCGCTTCCTTCAATGGCCCGGTGACCATATAGCTGATTAAATAAATAGCCATGTAATTCAGCATAATCGTATTAATAATCTCACTTGCCCCTCGCAGGGTCTTGAGAACTCCAGCGATTCCAGCCCATAACGCTCCTCCAATGAAACCACTTAGGATGCAGAGCGGCAGGTGTATAAACCACGGCAGTCCCGGCACATATAAGGCAGCTACCGTACCGAACAAGGCTCCCATATAGATCTGACCTTCCGCACCAATATTGAACAAGCCGCAGCGGTAGGCAAAGGTATAGCATAAACCCGAGAATAAGAGCGGTGTCGCCTTCACCAATGTTTCCTTCATACTGTCGGAGCTGCCTACCGCTCCTTCCCAAATCAAGCGATAAGCGTCCATTGGAGATACTCCTGCTGCAGCCATAACCAGGCCGCCCGCCAGAAGTGCGATAATTAGTGCCCCTGCATAAAAGCTAACATCTACTGCTACCTTCACCGATCTTGCAACTGTCTCCGCCCTAGCAGCAGTCCGCATGCCCATCCACCCCATTTCACAGCATCATTCATGAATCCCACCTTACTCTTCTACTTCACTGTCATTAGTGAACGAAGCCAAAAACCGGATATTGCACCCTCAGCTTTTCTCTCAGCACATCAACTCTCGCTTGCGCTCTGCGAATCACTTCATCCTCATCAATCATCGTGCAGCGTCCTCGGTGAACGACCAACCGCCCATTGACGAATACCGTATCCACATCATTGCCGTTCGCATTGTATACAATCGCAGATGAACAGCGATGAACAGGAGCAATATGCGCCTTCTGCAGATCGATAATGACGATATCTGCTTTTTTGCCAGCCTCCAAGCTGCCCAGATCATCCATACGGCCAACAGCCTTCGCACCATTAACCGTTCCCATCCGCAGCACATCCATTGCCGGCAGCAGCGTCGAGTTGAGCTGATCAACCTTGTGCAGACAAGCTGCGAACTTGAGCACCTCCAGGTTATCCTGACAATTGTTGCTGCCCGGACCATCTGTGCCTAATGCGACATTAATGCCTAAATCGAGCATTTCCGGCACTCTTGCAACCCCTGACGCAAGGTACATATTCGATACCGGACAATGAACGACCGTCGCTTGATGACGTGCAATCAGCTCAAGCTCACCGTCATCAAGCCAGACACCGTGCACAATTTGCGTTTTGCTCCCGAGCATGCCAACGGCCTCAACAAGCTCCAGATTACGGAGTCCGAAGCGGGACAGCGTATTATCAATCTGATCCTTAGTCTCTGCGACGTGAATATGTGTAATAAGCCCATTGCTCTCACTATACCTCGCAGCCTGCTTCAGGAACGTCTCCGAGCAGCCGTACAAGTTAAGCGGTCCCATTGCGATATCAATTCGGCCTTCTGCCGAGCCCTTCCATTGATCCAGTAACACATTCGTATTCGCAAAAATATCTTCTATAGATTCACTTAGACGAGGCTCATAGCTGAGATCAACGCCCCCTCTAGCCATGTGGCCGCGAATACCTGAATCAGCCATCGCTTGAAGAACGCCATTATCGTTGCCCGGATGCGTATGAATATAATGATGATCCATGATGTAAGTCGCACCAGACTTCAGATTCTCAATGCAGCCGATGAGCGCTGCCAGATAGAAATCCTCTTCATCCATAGCGAGAGACCCTGGCCATATAATCTGTCTGAGCCACTGGGACAACGGCAGATCATCCGACACACCTCTAAGATAGGTTTGAAAAAGATGGGTGTGACCGTTAATAAGCCCCGGTATAACCGCTTTCCCCCCAGCATCAATAACGTTCTCTGCTAAGCGAAGCAGCTGCGCATGATGCTCATCCTCCACCCATTCACCAACTTCAGCAATGACATCATTGTCGATATATACATAACCGTTCGGAATGACTTCATTCGCTTCATTCATCGTTAGCACCGTACCGCCCCGAATTAGATACCTTCCCACAATATCACTTCCTTATGTTATGTATAATGTAGATTGTAAAGTAAATATTGTTTATACACTGTTTATATGTTAACTTTTATAACGTGATTATAGATGGGGCCTTGGAAGGCGTCAATACGATTTGATAACCAAAAACCGCGTAAAACTTGTCATAATAGCAGTCACAGCCCCACTTTTGGTTACGAATAATCTTCCAATTAACTGTTTCACGTGAAAAACCGCAATCTGAAGCTAACATGACTGTATGGTTTCATATCGTAACGTGAAATTTTAACGAAATGAGGAATGTATGATGTTTTTCCCCGATTTAGATCCAACAGACCAGAAGATCATCCAGCTGCTGCATGAGAATGGCAGAATGTCCTATGCCAAGATCGGCGAGCTTCTTAACTTGTCACGCGTAGCCATTCAGAAGCGGGTTGAATCATTAATCGATGATGGCATTATTGAGAACTTCACCATTCGTCTTAATGCGACAAAGTTCGGGAAATACATTTCAGCATTTTTCGAGGTGGAGGTGGCACCGCGATGTATCGAGCAGGCTGGAAATATTCTCTCGGATGAGCCTGAGGTCATTAGCATCTATCAGATGACGGGCCCAAGCACGCTGCATATGCATGCACTGCTTCAGGACGAGGATGCGCTTGAGCACTTTTTATATAAGAAGATCTATGTTATCGAGGGAGTCGTCAGCGTCAACACGCATATGGTAGTCAAGCGGTTCAAGCAAGGCACAGGGTTAGAGCTATAAACCAAAAAGAACGGTTCTAACGAGATATTGCTTTCCCGTCGGAACCGTTCTTTCTATTGCTGTATTACCTTACATCGTCAATTCAATCTGATGGACTTGCCTATCGTCCACCAAAAGAACGAATAAGCCTTCCTGATCTTCGTCCTCCTGCGCAGCAGCCTCTTGTCCATCAACGATAAGCTTCGTCTGCCCCGTCGATTGGCGGGAAGGGTTCTTAACCGTAATCTGGTATTCCGTGCTGCCGTATCGGTAGATAGCAGAGAACCCCGGCCATTCCGGTGGAATGCATGGACGAATCAACAGTCGATCGCCATTGCGCCGCAAGCCGAGAATCCACTCTATGCCAGCTTGATACATCCACCCTGATGCACCCGTATACCAAGTCCACCCCGCATGTCCGGGATGAGGCTCTTCTGAATACACATCCGCTGCCATTGCGTAAGGCTCGCCAACGTATTTGCGCACCTCCGCCGCCGTCTTCGTATGCGTAATCGGATTGAACATGTGGAACAGCTCGAATGCTTTATCCCCGTCCCCTAGTCCGCACCACGCCACGATGCTCCAGATTACTCCATGTGTATATTGTCCGCCGTTCTCCCGAATGCCGGGAGGATAGCCTTGAATATAGCCGGGACTAGGCTCCGTCTTATCGAACGGCGGTGTCAGAATATGGGCAATGCCCAAGCTGCGGTTAACCAGCTCGCGGTCGAAGGAGCGCATCGCCTGCTGCGCTTTGGCTGGTTCAGCCATGCCAGAGATGACAGACCAGGATTGGGCAATCGAATCAATTCGGCATTCTGGGCTGCGGACTGAGCCTAGCCATTGCCCCGAATCGGTGAAGGCACGTCTGAACCACTGGCCATCCCAGCCTTCATCATTAAGAGCGGCTGTCAGCTCACCAAGCGCTTGCCTATAGCGCTCTGCTCGCTTGTCATCACCACGATGATCGCATAGATCAGTGAACCCTCGCAGTACATCACCAAGGAACCATCCGAGCCACACGCTCTCACCGCGACCTTCGGGACCGATCAGGCTCATCCCGTCATTCCAGTCTCCAATACCGATCAATGGCAGACCATGCTCACCGAAGCGAAGGCTTCGGTCGATTGCGCGGAAGCAATGCTCCAGAATGGTGCCGCTCTGACCAGAAAGAACCGTCGGCTCATAGCGCTCATGCTCCTCCTCACCCAGAAGCTCGCTGTGAAGATAGGGCGCAAGCTCGCCAAGCAGGCTGTCATCCTTCGTATGAGCCAGATATCGAAGTACAGCATACGGCAGCCACAGCAGATCATCAGAGAAGCGGGTACGAATACCTCGCTCTGTCTCTTCATGCCACCAGTGCTGCACATCGCCCTCTTCATATTGATGAGAAGCGTGCAGGATAATCTGTGCCCTTGTAAGCTCGGGCCTGCTGTGAAGCATAGCCAGTGAATCCTGCAGCTGATCACGGAAGCCATAGGCCCCTCCTGCTTGATAGAAGGCAGAGCGTGCCCACATCCGGCAGGCTAATGTCTGATACAGCAGCCAGTTGTTAAGCATAAGATCCATCTCCGGGCTTGGTGTAGTAACCGTAATAGTTCCAAGCACATCATCCCAGAAAGCCTGTACATCATCATACGCTTGCTTGCATGCCGCAGGGTCCCTATACTTCTGAGCCAGCTTGGCAGCAGATTCGCGAGAATCCTCACACCCAAGCAGGATGTAGATGGCTTGCTCTTCACCTGGCTCGATGACCAGCTTCGCCTGCACAGCTCCACATGAATCATAGGAAGCGCCAGCTGCTCCAGACAGCGCCACTCTTCGCATGGCGGCTGGATCGGCAGCTGTTCCGTTGCGTCCAAGGAACTCCAGACGATCTCCCGTCCAAGTCGTACCCTCAGTGAGTCCTTGCGATTCTGGGAATACGGAGAGAAAAGCCGTCGCATCGCGGAAGTTCTCCTGATACGTATTGTGCGCCGTGAGCATGCCATGCTCTTCATCCCAATCCGTCACGATGAACGAGGAGCTGCCCTCACGGTGAACACCAATCACCCACTCCGCATAATAGGTAACAGACAAAGTGCGCGGCTCGTCAGTCGTGTTATGCAGCCGCAATTGCATCACCTTAACCGGATCATCGAGCGGAACATAGACGGTCATCTTCTGCTCCAAGCCATGACTCTCATGCTCATACCTCGTATAGCCCCGGCCGTGCGCAATCTCGTACGTACGGTTGTCACCTGTCCGATTCGGTGCCAGCTGCCAGTATTCGCCGCTTGCTTCATCTCGCAAGTAGCATACTTCTCCCGGCTGATCCAGAGCAGGATCATTGGACCAGGGCGTCAGCTTGCACTCGCGACTGTTGCGCCACCACGTATAGCCGGTATTCAGCTCCGATGCCAGACAGCCGAAGGTCGGATTCGCCATCACATTGATCCAAGGTGCAGGGAGATGGCTGCCATTCTTCAGAATGATCTGATACTCCTTGCCATCCTGTGAGAAGCCGCCCCAGCCGTTGAAGAACATTGTATCCTTCGTCTCGGGAGCTCTTACATCGCTATAGCGATCAGATGGAGCCGTTCGGGCAAGCAGCTGGTCGTCGTGTTGCTCCACAGGAT
Organism: Paenibacillus xinjiangensis; assembly: GCF_059686975.1. Lineage (NCBI taxonomy): Bacteria > Bacillati > Bacillota > Bacilli > Caryophanales > Paenibacillaceae > Paenibacillus > Paenibacillus xinjiangensis. Next base: position 22,472 of record NZ_JCAALS010000009.1, read on the forward strand.
CTGCCACTTGCAGCTGAACCTTCAGACTCGGGCCATCCGCACGCAGGACAAGTCGGGATACCGCATACAGCAGGTTTCTGTCCTCTTCCGAAAGCTGTTCGGCTGGCAGAATATGAATACCGCCCCGTCCCGCTCCATGCCCGCCAACGATCTGCTCAGTCATACGAACCAGCGCATCACGCAAATCCTGCTGGTAGCCTCCCGGTGATTCATTCAGAATAACCAGATCAATCTGCAGCCCATTATGCCGCAAATACTCATAGCCCATTAGCAGCTTGTTGATAAAAGCAAGATTCGCCGCATCCCCAATCCTCGCAATAAGGATGGGACGGTCGCCGGATATGCCATGAGGCCACAAGTCTTGCTGTCCTTTGCTATTGGCCTCAATGCTTTCTCTGCGTTCCGTCCGCAGTGGAGCCGAGTACAGTGTCCGGCCGGCTAACGCTTGGAACACGGCAACATCAGCTGATGTTATGTGCAAATGCTGAAGCTCAATCTGGCTTCTCGTCCAAGCCAGCTGGAAGGCTCTATCCGCCTGCTGCTCCGAGGACAGCTGCCTTATGATGTCCACTGCCTGTTCCCTGCTCTCAGCCACACCCGTAACTGCCACTAGAGTAACGGACTTGCCAGGCTCGATGCTGATGCGCCGCCTCATGACGAATGCGGGATCAGCTACTGAGCCAACGGTACTGCCAAGACGTGAATTAATCCCCTTCGGCTTCGCCAGCGTATGTCCCCGGCCAATAAAGGATGCACGATCGGTCTCGAATTCTACCGGCCCAAGAGCTTGCTCTCCGGCCGAAAGCGTATGGAAGGCCCATACGGACTTGTCCCCGCTATTACGAGGACGTTTGCGAGCGAGCAGACATTCGCCCTCAGCTTCATATTCTGTCTGCACGAACAGCTTGGTGAAGGCAGGATGCGCTCGGTCCGCATCTGGAGCGGCCATAGCCAGCTCCAGAAACGTGGTTACCTCGAGTATTCTCGTCTCCGCACCCGTGTTGGACAGCTTGAGCCTCCGGACCTCCGCATTCGACTCAGCGGACACCGTCATGTCGAGCTGTGATTGCAGAGCATCATCCTCTCGCAGGAACAATGTCCGCTCCTGCCAGAACTGAACGCTCATCTTATCTGCGGGCTCGCTGCAAGGCTGATAAGTTGGCGACCATATTCGATCGGTTGCCACATCTCGGACATACATATAGCTGCCCCATTGGTCAGCTATCGAATCTTCCCTGAAGCGGGACAGATTGATTCCATTGAACCGGATAAACCCGCTGCCGGTATTGGTCACTACGGAGGTTAATGCTCCATTCGAATGCACATTCACTTCTGGTACGGGAGTAACCTCCGCTCCAAATTCCCGAAGCGGGTGGAGCTTCGCCGGCCTCGGCTCCTGTACTTGATTCTTGTAAGGCCATTCACGGCGAGCGAGTGAATCCATCTGTGGAATTCGCTCGATTAACAGCAGCTCCGCAGCTCGTACTCTTTTATCCTGATGGAAATAATCGTACATCTTCGTCGGCAGCAGCATATTAGCAAGCGTGAGCAGGCTCATCCCTTGATGATGCGCCATGAAGCTGCGAATAATCTTGAAGGTATCGCCTTCAGGCATTCTGCCGACTGTGTAATCAATCGCTTCATAGAAGCCATATTGTCCGCGCGCACCGAGCTTCTCCATGCTGAGCAGATTGCTTAGACCTTCACGCAAGGCGAATGGAAGCGACATGATGGTGGCATAAGGTGATATGACCAGATCCTCCTCAAGCCCACGCTTGAAGCCTAATCCTGGCACTCCAAAGGCCCGGTATTGATAATTCATCTGATAGTCAAAAGCGTAATAGCCGGATTCCGATATGCCATACGGAACGCCGCGTTCACGGGCGTATTCGATCTGACGCTTCACTACACCGCGATACGTGCTGTCCCAGATCGTATTCCGATGTGTACGCATCGTCAGCCATGGCATCATATATTCGAACATCGTGCCTGACCATGAGATCAGTGTCGTTAGATTGCCTTGCTTCTTAACCGTTCTACCTAGTGCAAGCCAATGAGCTACCGATATTTGCCCCAGTGCAATGGCTACGAAGCTCGTCTGCCTTGCTTCTGACGCCAATAAGTCATACAAGATCGTATCACGCACACCAGAGGAAGCATGGAAGCCAAGCACGAACAGCTTCGATTGATCATCATAGAGTGGTCGGAAATCCGTCGATGTAATAAGCGACTCTAAGCGATTGATAAGCTCGTAGCCTCGCATGAACCACGCTCTCGGAGCGGGATTCGAGAATTTCGGCATAGCCGGATTTTCTGGCTTCTCCTCCGATGCGCCGGAGCCGACCTCATTCTCCTCAACATTCCAATAAGGAGGCGTCTGGCCAGGTGTCAGCTTCTCAAGGTCGACCGCGAACTCAACGCCGTAGTCTCTCCTCATCCCTGCTGGCGACTGCCTCTGATTAGCCCCAGAGAATTCCGATTGGAGCCATCGCGCCAGTCCCTGCTTAACCGTCATAAGGCTGGCAACGAAATTGCCCGAATCGACAGTCGATACATAAGCAGGCTGCAGAGTCTGAAGCGTAACCGTGTCGTACCAGTTGTAGAGATGACCGTTCCACTTGTCCATCCGTTCAATGGTGCTCACCGTACGCTCTAGACGCTCGACAAACTCTGACGTATTGATAAACCCGAAATCCCGTGCAGCCAGACATGCGGTTAGCAGGAAGCCGATATTGGTCGGCGATGTGCGATGCGCTACGCCTCTTGGCGGATCAATCTGTACATTATCCGGCGGCAAATAATTGTCTTTGGGTCCGGCATAATCCTCATAGAAGGCCCAGATCTGCTCGGCCAGCCCATGCAGCTGTTCTTTGTCTGCTGCTGTAAGCGGTTGTTCCTCCTGCGCAATAGGCTGATCCAGATACCGGATGAGCAGTGGCGCTAGTGCCCATAGCAGACAGAATGTCCATCCGGTCCACATCAAGTCGGACTGTCCTTGCCAAGCGGCCGCTACAGCGAATAGCAGGATCAAGGAATAGCCGCCAGCTGTATTAAGCAGAGCAGGACGGCGGACATGTCCGCCGCTGCGCTCTACATGAGAGGAGCTGGTCCATTCGAGCATATGCTTCTTGCTGATCCACAGACGATATAATGTCTTGCCTATCGCCTCCACCAGCACCGCCGTCTGGAACGGCAAGGTCACGATGTCGATCAGAACATGAACAGCTGTAGACAGTAATCGCCGCGGCTGAAAATGCACGCTCTGCGTGAAGAGCAGCTGCCTCCATACCGGCAGCAGCATCGTAATGAAGACGACAGCGAGCCAGCTGCCCGCTGACCCCGGAAGAACAGTGAGCGCTAATACGATCAGCACGAAGTACGCGATTGGCAGCAGACTGCGACGCAGATTGTCTATCATTGCCCACCGGGTTACAAAGGATAGATCAACTGGCTTAAGCGCACCCTGGCGGTCACATACATGCGTGAACAGCCAGCAGAGCAGCTGCCAATCGCCGCGTACCCATCGATGCATACGCTTCTGATAAGCGATGAAGGTAGACGGGTAATCATCAATCAGCTCCACATCAGACAGCAGCGCAGCCCGCAGGAAGCCTCCCTCCAGCAGATCATGGCTGAGTACAGTGTTCTCCGGAATTCGTTCACAGAGAAGCTCTGCGAATATATCCACATCGAAGATACCCTTCCCTGTAAAAATCCCCTGCTGCAGCGCATCCTGATAAGGATCTGAAGCAGCGAAGGCATAAGGGTCCATTCCCGGCTCAGACAAGAAGTAGGCCAGCCTTGAACGCATCGCCGACTCATGGCTGATTCCGATCCTCGGCTGCATGACGCCATACCCTTCGACAACCCGGGTTCTCGTCTTGTTAAGCCGTGGTCTATTGTAAGGCAGATGCATGGCGCCGATCATACGCTGTGCACTTCCCATCGGAAGCTGTGTATCTGCATCCAGTGTGATGATGTAGCGAATGCGCGGCAGGACGGCTTGGTCGCCGGACGTGAAGGCAAAGCTTGTCTCAGCAGCGCCTCTGATCAGCTCGACGAACTCGACCAGCTTACCGCGTTTGCGCTCCCAGCCCATGAACACGCCTTCACTGGCATTCCACTGTCTGCTGCGCTGGTAGTAGTGGAAGGAGGTGCCGCCTTCCGTCGCATACATCCGATTGAGTGCGGCAATTCTCTCCTTCGCATACGCGATCAGCTCTTCATCCTCTGCCAGCTTCTCCTCCGCAGCATCCGCAAAGTCCCCTAACAGAGCATAATGAATATGAGGGTCGCGATTAGCCAAGTAGTGAATCTCCAGACGATCTGCGAGCTCTCCCAATTCCTGAGCAGAGGACCAGATCGCCGGAATTACGACCATTGTCGCAGCAGACGAATCGATCCCTGAGGAGAAATCGTAACGCAAGAGCGGCCGAGGGCGGCATAATCGCTCAATGCCCAAGTGAACACCTATCAGTGCCCACTCGCTGACTGGCAGCAGCAGCACAAGCACGACCGCTACCCAGCCAGCTGCTGTAATAGCCTCTCCACGGCTAATCCAGATTGACGCTGCTATAAAAACGAGGACAAATATACCGATGAGCGAAGTGAAATACGTGCTGCTCGCTCTTCGTTCTATACTAGCGCTTGGCATGCCTCGTGGATCACTGCATAGACGCAGCGACTGAACGAGCCTCTTCACGCCTTCCGGCTCGAACAAATAATAGGCAAGAAATGTCGAACGTGGGAGCAGCAATTCGGTTGCTGTCGCATGGAGCGGCGAATCTCCCTCTTCCGCTTCCTGATGCTTACTCTTCTCAGCTCTGGCCAGTATGACGGATTGGCTCGCAACCAAGCTCTCTGGCACCCGCATCCGGCGGGCTAATACTTCTACCCGATACAAGATTTCATTCCTGCTGCTCGTATCAAGCAAGGGATACTCACCTGTATCCCCATCCCGAAGAGTCCGGTCGAGCAGACTTATTCTCTCGAACATGGCATTCCATTCACGCCGCTCATTATTGCGCAGACTGCCGATGAGATTACCTGTTGTCAGCTGATAAGAGGCTTGAAGCTGATGCTCATAGGACACGATACGATCCAGATCCTCGGAACCATTCTCGAACTTACACGCGAGCCACTCACGAACAGCCGCGGTATCTCCCGCCCATTCACGCAAATGACTAATGAGATGAACGATCCAAGGTCCAGATAACGGAATCGATTGGCCCGCCGCGTCCAATTGCGCATTAATCGCCTCCGGATTCATCCGGGACGGTTCGATTCGAGACAGCAGCTTCTCTACCTCCACGCATACTTCCCTGCGCTCACGCACAAGGACCATCGTCTCGGCGATCGTTCCAATTAATATCACTCTCAGGATGAGAGGAATCGAGCAGGTCTCTACATGAGTAAGAACAGATATTTCCTGATACGCATTCATATAGGTAACGAGAGACTCCTCGCTAATGACCCCATTCACCTGCTCCAAATAACCATCACATACCGCTTGTATTCGTGATCGTCCGTTCGTCTCAAGCTGAGGCAAGTATCTTAGCGAGCGGTTCGCTAATTGCCTTCTTACTTCCTGTGCCTGCTCCTCAATAAACTCCACATTGTCTAGCAGCCACTCCTCAGCAGGCTGTGTGCAGCCTGTCTTCTCACTCTGCAATGAGGCAGCGAATGCCCTTAAGCTCTCTATATCCTCATTAAATGTCTTTCTTATGTACTTCGGCTGCGTTGTACCTCGTGTCGGAGCATGCTGCAAGGCAAGCTCATGTGCTTTTCTGCGTAGCTCTTCTGAATTATAAGTCATTAGTTCCTCCGGAGAATCAGTTATGCATGCTGCTCTGTTCGTCCGGTATACAAAAAATTCCGGGACAATCAAGTTATTCCCAGATTGATCAGGTTTTATGAGCGCGACGATAGGGATAGCCCCAATAAAAAAAAGACTTTAGCTCTCATCAGCTAAAGTCTTGTCTCTTTTACAACAAATCCGTCAACGTCTCGAACTCATTAATCTCTGTGTTGGACTGCTTGTACAGCTCCAGCCAGGACGATTGGTTCTGCATTAATACATCCACGAGCTCAGGATCATACCTGTTGCCTCTGCCTTCACTAATCAGCTCGAACGCCTTCGTCGTTGACATCGCATTCCGATAGGCACGATTGGATGTCATCGCATCGAATGCATCGGCTATAGCGAGAATCCGCGCTTCCAGAGGAATTTCTTCCCCTCTGATCCCACTTGGATAGCCCAATCCATCGAATCTCTCATGATGATAGAGAACGCCGCTCTTCAAGGTGCCTAGCAGCGAGATCTTCTCCACCATCTTGGCGCCGACGACCGTGTGGGTCTTAATAATTTCGTATTCTTCGTCCGTAAGCTTCGATGACTTCGTCAGAATCGCCTCAGAAATATTCATCTTCCCAATATCATGGAGCAGTCCCATCATTTTGAGCGTATGCAGCTTCTTCGGGTCCTGCTGATACACAGGCAGCTTGCTCGCAAGATCAACCGCATATTGGCTGACTCGCTCACTATGACCGAAAGTGTAGGTGTCTTTGGCTTCAATAGATACGATAAAGGTTTTGACAATCTGTTCGATCGTATCATCTGCTGATTTCGATATGATAGAGACCATGTTCATATAGAGACCGAGCAGCTTCTTGTACAGAATATGACTGAACGTCGCAAGAATCACATACAGAAGAATCCGATTCGAGAAATCGACAGAATCGAACGTACTGTGCGGAACTAATGGATAGAACAAGTCCAGTATAATCATGCTGAGAAGTCCCGCTACCGAATAGACGACAAGAGATGTAATGTCGCCATAAAGCGCTGAGATTAGAGGAATAAGCAAGAAGAAGCTCCATGCTTCTCCATAGCCCGACCCGAAGTACAGGCAGATGATAATTGCGCAGACATAACATAAGGTAATATGCTTCAATACGACAACAGGCAGACCCGATTTTTTATTACATAGATAGGTTAAAACGGATCCGATTAGACACACCAGTAGAATTCCGATGCTCGCTCGGGAATAGGGCAGGTCCATTAATCGAAAAATATAGTTCCATGAAATACTTAGAATTAAATAAATTAATCCGACCTGTACGATATTGTTATTCAGATTTCCTTGGTGAATTTTGTAAAAGGACAATAATAATTTGCTACGTTCTGCATTCTCCATATAAAAAATCCATCCCACATGATTATTTTGATCTTTATTGTATCACTTTTGTTTGGAATAGACTATGAGAGTTAAGCCCTTATCTATCAAGGAAATATAGGCGATCTATGGATAAACCAGTCAATTAATGATACAATTTGTATCATAACTATTGTTTTCTCTATTCATTCCGACAATCTTCTATAATAAAAGAATAAAATGGAAAAGGAGAAAAGATCCCATGAGCGAATTACAAGACTATCATTTCCGCGAGGCTGTCGGCTACCAGAGAAAACAAGCCATTCAGCTTCATCACCAGAGGTACCAGGAGGTAGGCTTTTTCCGGAAGGATGAAGAGGACCCCTATGAAGCGAATTCCACTTATTTTGTAGCAGAATCCGATATGGATCATCGAATTGTCGGCGTCACTCGCCTTATTTTCGAGAAATTAGAACAATTGCCAACCATGAAATATTTCTCCGTCTATGAACTAGAGAAGGTGAAGCTCCTGCAGCTCGATCAGAATCGGTATGCCGAGATTAGCGCCTTCACCAAGCTGCCCCAGCATGATGTCGGAATGGGGCTTATCCGCACCGTTCTTCAATATTCTCAAGCTTCTGGCGTTACCCACTGGATATGCTGCATTGACGAGAGAGTGTATAATTATATGCATCGTATGTTCAAATTCCCATTCAAGGTGATAGGGTCCCCCAAAATATACTTAGGCTCTACGAGCATCCCATGCTTGCTCAATTTGTCAGAATGCCTCAGTACGCTACAAATTCACAGACCGACTCTCTATCATTACTTAGTGGGGCAAGCCTATCAAACTCTCGAGGTGGTTAAATGATTAAAGAACAGTTCAGCCGAAATTTGGGCATCATGTCCGAAGAGGAAGTACAGCGGCTGCAGAAAAGCACGATTGCGATTGCAGGCTGCGGTTGTATCGGAGGCTTCTCCGCCGAATTATTAGTTAGAATGGGCGTTGGCAAGGTCAAGCTCGCAGATCCCGATGTATTCGATATTTCCAATATCAATAGACAGTGTGCAGCCACCTTCGATACCGTCGGCCAATTGAAAGTGCATGCGTTAAGAGATCATCTTCTTCGGATAAACCCTGAACTCATTGTAGAAGAATATACGGATGGCATTACAGAAGCAAACGTCCAAGCCTTCGTTGACGGCTCTGATTATATGATTGATGCGATTGATTATTTTGAATTCCCAACCTCCCTCCTCCTTCACCAGACATCCAGAAGAGTAAATCTACACATCATTACAGCCGTAGCGCTAGGCTTCGGCACATCCGTCCTAACCTTCTCCCCTAGGGGAATGACCTTGGAGCAATATTTGGGACTGCCAGAGGATCTTACGACTGAGCAGCTTAGTGAGCTTGTATTCCCTGCCGGTAATTATGCCAACTCTCTCCCAGCCTATGCGACCGCCGACAAAATCCAAGGCTGGATACAAGCAAGAACAATTCCCACGATTAGCGTTGGTCAAGCTCTAGGGCCTGGCGCACTGGTGTCTCATCTCGTTCTGCATCTTCTGGAGCGCCAAGCACCGGTAATCGTTCCGGACAAGTTCGAGCTGCAATTCGAATTATAAGGCTAGACCATACGCAATAAAAAATAGCGATTCAGGCATAGTGCCCTGAATCGCTATTTGTTCATGCTTATATTGCATTATTGTTGCTTAGCCGCATATTCCTTGTTAGCCGTATCCAGCATAGCTTTATAATCCTTGAATGTCGTAACCCGCGCAACATGCAGATCGAAAAACTCATCAGGAAGGTTGTTAATGTCCTCATGCGTTTTCACTTGGAAGTTGCCTTTCTCCAGAAACTCAGCGAAACTGTTGAAGCTGGAATACTTGCTCATGAATGCTTCGTTGAATAATTGTTCTAATGAGATATGATTAGGGTCTTCTTGCGCCGTTTTCTGGCCTTGCAGGTCCTTCAGTAAATCTTCGAATGACATCGGTTTTTGTTTTCTCAAAATATCACCTCTATGGTTATTTTATTCCAAACAGCCTATATCCGGAACCGTGTATCTATCTACACACCAGATTTTGTACCCTTTGGATTCGCGGAAGCTGCTGCTCCATCCTTATTTTTAGTGCCTTTGCTCTTATAAGGTTTAGGCGCATTTTTGGCTTTGTTAGCAGCTGCCTGCCATCGATTCCAACCTTTTTTGTCTGTTCCTCTGCCTGTTCCACCCTTGCCTTTTGCTTTGCTCAAAAGATCACTCCATTATGTTAATACTTCATTTATAACCAATTAATTGTACGACATCCATATCGTGCTGCCGACAAACTCGAAATCCTGTTTGAACCAGAAATTTCGTGATTTATCTATAGTATACACATATATTCTTTTATTAGGATATTGAGCCTTCACCCAATCGACAAAGAACTTCGCGTAACCATTGCCTTCATATTCCTTCAGAACATCCAGAGCCTCAATAAAGACTATATTCGTTTTGTTCATAATATCCAAATAGAAGTCACGCTCCAGGTACTTCTCATCCGGGTTGAAATAATCCTGCTCCGCCTTATGAATCAGCTGCTTGCCGCTCTCATACTCCCATATGACGCCATAGCCGACCATTTGGTCTTTATCTTCAATTATATATATAGGATCAGGCTTTGCTGGGATTTCCCTCTTGCTGAGCTCCCCCGCATGATAGCCGGAAGTAAGCTCGCTTAATGTTGCCTGCATGTCCTTGTCTAACAGCCTTGCGGTAATTGTAGGCATTCGTTATCTCCTTATGCGGTTCAGCACCTATATGGTCTCAAAGAAAGAGAAGTAGGGTGTTGATCCGTTCCCTACTTCTCATATATGGTCGTTTATCGGTTGCATGAATTGCCGTGCGTCTATAAGACTAACTGATTAATGGGCTGTAGTCAATTAATACCTTACTGAAGCATCTGTGAAAATGGTCCGATTTGTATATGAATAAGGAAATGATACAATATGGGAGGGTACCAAAGTTTCCATTATTAATAATTAGGAGTGAAGCCAATGTCTGTTGATGTTTATCTTAATTTTAATGGCAATTGTCGTGAGGCAGCAGAGTTTTATGCAGAGGTATTCGGTACAGACAAGCCCCAGATCATGACCTTCGGAGAAGCACCGCCTAACCCGGATTACCCTCTCCCGGAGGAAGCTAAGGATCTGGTTATGCACACACGGCTTAACATCGATGGAAGCAATGTCATGTTCTCGGATGTGTTTCCTGGCATGCCATTCACAGCTGGGAATAACATTAGTCTCGCTTTCGTGAATAAGGATGAAGACAGCATCAAAGCCATCTTCCATAAAATGAAAGAAGGCGGCACTGTGACGATGGAGCTTCAAGAAACCTTCTGGAGCAAATGCTACGGCAGTCTGAAGGATAAATTCGGCATTGAGTGGCAGTTCAGCTATGATAATGGAGAGTCGGGGATGTGACCACCGTCCTCCGCTAAAGCTAAATCATGAAGCTTCTCTATTTGTTTACTCGATAGAGCAATCATCATTTAGCGATCAGCCAACTTCCTGAATGTTTCACGATACTCTTTGAATTCGTCATTCGTTATCTTCAAAATAGCGTCGTCATCGGCATAAACAACCTTCTTTTTTTCTTCAATAACTTTGGGTTATTGCGAAGCCTACAACGTCATGAACTGGCCCTGCCTAGCTAGGTAAGCTTCCTTCTCTTTGTAATCCGGCATAATGCTGCCGACACGTCTCCAGAAGGAGCGGTCATGATTCATATGATGGAGATGGCACAGCTCATGGATAATGACATAGTCAATTACATCAATTGGAGCCATTGCGAGGCGATAATTGAAGGTTAGCTTTTTATCCGAGCTGCAGCTTCCCCACTTCGTTCTAGACTCCACGATATTGATGTTTTTCGGCTTAACTTTAAGCGCTGTCTGATAGCTCGTGATCCGCTCGCCAATAATCTTCTTGCAGCTGGCAAAATAGAACTTCTTCAGGCTCTTCTTGAGCTCCTCTTCACTTAACTCTCCAATCTCGATCAACTCATGCAGCAGATACTCTTTCCCTAGATGCAGGAACTTGCCTGTATTCTCATATTCCCGCGCCTTGGGCATTTCTTGCGCCTTGGCAAGGAGCTGCGAATTGTCTATTATCCATTTCCCGTGATGCTTGACAGCCCTTATAACGATCTCTTCACTCGTCCCATTAGGAACCTTAACCGTTACAAGACCTATAGCATCCATATGAAGAGTGATCTTCGTTCTATTCGAATATTGTACATGGCAGTCTATTGTATGGCCTTCAAATTCAATTTTCATGATAACCTTCGTTTCTACAGTTTCTTCTTAGTCGATTTGCTAGCAGCCTTCTCTCTATTCTCCGTCTTACTATATCATCTTTTATGGCCAGCATGAAACAAGGGCTGTCTTCAAGGTAATAGCCCTTGTGAGACAGCCCTGTTCCTTATTTATTGCTTATTCGCAGCAGCCCATTCATCAAGCTGCTTCTGCTTCTCAGCGATAATCTTATCAATACCCGCTGATTTCAATTGTTTGATGAAGTCAGGCAGCTTAGCTACTGGATCTACCGTGCCCGTCTCCAGAGCGATTTTGTACTGATTCTGCACGTTCGTCACTGCGGCGATCTCCGTTTTGACGGCATCGGCATTGAACGTAAAGCCAAGTGCTTTTGATTTCACAGCTTCTTTATTAAAGGCTGCCAGCTGGTTCCAGAGCTCAGGGTCATCCCCATTCCAAATGTACGACAGAGACTGGTTCCCGAACATCCAGCCCATCTGGAGATTATATCCGGAATTCGTAGCATCTACACCCTGCGGATAGTCGATTACGTTATCGGATACCTTCACGTAGTGCTTGTTCTCGATTCCATAATCGAGTAGATTGATGAAATCTTTATCCGTATACATAAGGTTGAGCAGCATCATGGCTCTCTCGGGGTCCTTCGAATTTCTCGCTACACTCCACATGATTGATGTAATATTGGAAGTTGCGGTAACAGCTGGTCTGAAGTGTACCGATACCATTTCCATACCTGTACTTCTCGACTCTTGTGTCTCAATCCCCGGCTTCATGTGAGAAATGAACGAGAACGCCTTGCCGGACTTCACTAGATTATATTGCGTCTCGGTGCTTGTAGCCGCATCCTTAGCAATATAACCCGCTTGGTACCATCTTCTTACTGTATTCAGCATATCTGCATATTCCTTAGTCTCATACATGTTCACGACCTTAAGGTCGTTATCATAGCCCGGAAGCACGCCGAACGCATCACCTAGCGTATCGAAGTGGCTGCCTACATAAATATCTAGAATCGATGTGCCATACTTAACTGTAGGAATCATATTCGGCTCATTTTCTTTAATCGTGCGGAACACCGCATCCAGATCATCAAGCGATTGAATAGCCTTTGTATCGATATTATATTTGTCTACTAGGTCCTTGCGCATCGTAATGCCATAATCCGCTGCCAAGTCCCGGATGCTTGGAACGGCATAGATTTTACCTTCGATGCGTGTTGCATTCAGGAAGGCCGGATCTAGGGAATTAAGGGCATCTGCAACCCCTTGACCTTGCTCGGCCAAATAATCGTCCAGCTCCAGGAATTGCCCCTTAGCCACATCCTGGCTATACGTTCCCATTCCGCTAACAATCAAGTCCACCTGCTCGTTTCCTGACATCATGAGCGTTTTTTGCTGCGTCCAAGCACCGAAGCCGATCGGAATTAATTTTACCGTCGCATTAATTTTTTCTGTCGTCATCTTATTTATTTCATCCGACAGCAAATCCAAGTCTTTAGGCTCTCCCCCTACAGGAAACACCATCACGAGCTCAACAGGCTTCAATGCAGAGCCGCTTCCACCTTCACCTTGCGAGGCTTCTCCGCCGTTCTCTCCCCCATTGCTGCCTCCGCTGCTGCATGCACTGAGTACCATAGTGATTGCCAGCGCTAACGTTACAAGCATTCTAGACCCCATTCTGCTCTTTGCCATTGCCGTGACCTCCCTGAATATATTGAAAGCGTATACAATTAGTAGTCTAGATGAAAATGCCGTAATCAACTATCAGATTCCCGACATCTTCTTTTTGATTTTCCGCTGTTAGAGCGGATTCATTGGACAAGTATCATCCCCCTACTTACTCGCAGCAGCCCAAGCATCCAGCTGCTTCTGTTTCTCTGCAATAATCTTGTCGATCCCCGCCATTTTCAAAGCACTAATAAAATCCGGCAAGCGCTTCTCAGGGTCGACTGTACCTGTTTCTAACGCTATTCTGTATTGATCCAACACATTTGTCACAGCAGCGATTTCTGTTCGAACCGATTCGGTGTTAAATATAAAGCCAAGTGCTCTGGACTTCCGCGCATTTCTGTTAAATAACGCAAGCTTGTCCCACAGCTTCGGATCATCCCCATTCCAAATATAAGAGAGGAATTGGTTGCCGAACATCCAGCCCAATTGCATGTTATAGCCTGAATTGGTCGCGTTCACACCTTCAGGAAAATCAATCGTGTTATCCGGCAGCTTCGAATAATGCGTGCCTTCGATACCATAATCAAATAGGTTGATTAGCTCCTTATCGGTGTACAGTAAATTCAATAGCAGCATGGCCTTATCAGGGCTTTCCGAGGTTCTGGCGATACTCCACATAATAGAAGTGATGTTATACGTCGTAGTAACCGCAGGCCTCAGATGTACGGCAACCATCTCCATCCCCGTTATTCTTGATTCCTGGCTTTCTATGCCAGGCTTCATATGAGAGATGAAGGAAAAGGCTTTGCCCGCCTTCACCAGGTCATATTGCGTCTCCGTACTTATCGCCGCATCCTTGGCCACGTAACCGGCCAGATACCATCTTCTCACCGTATTCAATAGCTCTGCATACTCCGGCGTCTCGAACATGTTCACGACCAACAGATCGTTGTCATAACCAGGCAGTACACCCATACTGTCCCCCAAGATATCGAAATAGCTGCCCAAATACATATCGATGATGGAATTTCTGTATTTGACCGTAGGAATGAGATTCGGCTCATTCTCCTTGATCGCTTGGAATACAGCGTCTAGATCATCCAATGAGCGGATGGCTGAAGTGTCCACGTTATATTTATCTACTAAATCTTGACGCATCACTATACCATAGTCCGATGCCAAGTCCCTTACAGACGGAATGCCATAAATATGACCATTTATTCTCGTCGCATTCAGGAATGCCGGATCTAAACCGTCAAGCACCTTCGTAATTCCTTGCCCCTGTTCTGCCAAGTTGGCATCAAGCTCAAGCAATAGCCCTTTGGATACTTGCTGACTATAGTTGCCAAGGCCAGTGACGATGAGGTCGATCTTCTCTTTGCCTGCGAACATCAGCATCGTCTGCTGCGACCAAGCGCCCCAGCTAATAGGGATAAGCTTTACCGTCGCTTGAATCTTCGCCTGCGTTATTTTATTAATCTCATCCTGTACCAGAAGCAGATCCTTGGGCTCTGAGCTCGTTGGGAACACCATCGTAATTTCATAGTAATCGCCCCCGGAAGGAGTGCTTGCGCCCTCTTCAGTGCTCGCAATAGGCTGGGTATTGTCTGAACAGCCGCTAATCACTAGCCATACTGTAAGGCATATGAACGTCAACTGCTTGAATCCTTTCATTCCCACACTCATCCTGCTCCCTCAATGCTGGTTTATGTCTCTATAGTACCATTTCTGCCCTAGAGAGAAGGAGTGGGGTTAACCTTTTACCGCGCCAATCGTTAGTCCTTTCACAAAATACTTCTGGAAGAACGGATAAGCGATCAGCAGCGGAATGACCCCTATAGCGGCCATTGCCATACGCATGGAGGCCAGTGGAATATTCGCAGCGATCTCCGCCGTTCGACTGCCTGCTTGCGTGGAGGATTGCAGGAATTGAACGTCGAGCAGAATACGATTCAATAGATTCTGCAAGCTGTAATAGTCGCTATCTGTAATGTAGATCAAACCGTTGAACCAATCATTCCAATATAGAATCGTATAGAGTAGTCCTACCGTTGCAAGTACGGGTGTAGACAGCGGCAATACGATACGATAGAAGATTTTCCATTCCTTCGCCCCGTCGATATAGGCCGATTCAATGATTGCCGTCGGAATAGAGGTTGCGAAGAAAGTGCGCATCAGAATGATAAAAAATCCGTTCATCAGCAAGCCCGGAATAATTAAGGCAAGCATCGTATTTTTCATATCCAAGTAGTTCGTGTAGAGCAGGTAAGTAGGTACGAGTCCTCCGTTGAACAGCATGGTGAAGAACACATAGAAAGCAAGGGTATTACGGAATGGCATTTCAATCCGAGACAGGGGATAAGCGACCATCGCTGTAAGCGTCAGCCCGAGTGCCGTACCTGCCACCGTCGTTACGATCGTAATCGTATATGCCCTTATGATGTCTGATGAGCTATTCCACAAGTAGCTGTAAGCAGAGAAGCTTATTTTATCGGGGAAAAATGCGTACCCGCTGCGAACAAGCTCCATATCGTCGGTTAACGAGGCCGAGAATAACAGCCAGAATGGCATGATACAGAAGAACGTGAACACCAGCATAACGATATTAATGCTCCATTGATACAGCTTGCCTGAACCCTGCATAGTCATTCCCCTTTCTAGAACAGCGCATTGTCTTTGTTGTATTTTCTAACGACCGCATTGGATACGATGACAAGAATGAAGCCAACAAGCGCTTGATATAAGCCAGCAGCTGAGGACATTCCAATATCGCCCAGATTGATCAAAGCACGGTACACGTAAGTATCGATCGTGTTCGTAACTGGCATGAGTGCTCCCGTATTTAGTGGAACCTGGAAGAACAAGCCGAAGTCAGAGTAGAATATCCGGCCAATCGCGAGCAGCGTCATAATCGTAATGACAGGCGCAACGAGCGGAAGCGTGATTTTCATTATTTGCTGCCATCTACCCGCCCCGTCTATCGTCGCAGCCTCATAATACTCGTTATCGATACCGAGAATCGCTGCCAAGTAGATGATGCACAGGTTCCCTACTCCTTTCCAGACGCTTACGATCGTTAAGATCCATGGCCAGTATTTCGTCTCGCTGTACCAAGAGATTGGCTCCAGCCCGAGCATTGGCAGCAGCGACTTATTCATGAAACCGTTCTCAACATCAAGGAAGCCAAGGACCAGATAGCCTACGATAACCATTGAGATTAAGAATGGGAGCAGAATGAGCGTCTGATAAATGCGGGATAAGTAACGTTTGCGAATCTCATTGAGCATAATCGCGAGCGCCAGCGCAATGCCGGTATTAAGCACAATAAATGCGATATTATACAGCAGCGTATTTCTTGTAATGATGTAGGCATCTGTCGTCTTGAACAAATACTCGAAATTTTTCAAGCCGACCCAGTCACTGCCCATTATGCCTTTGGCAAAGTTAATATCTTTGAACGCAATGACGATGCCGAACATCGGCAAATAGTTGTTGATCAGCAGGTACAGCAGTCCAGGGAGCGCCATCAGCACGAGTGCGCGGTATTTTTTCACCTTCCTCATCTCAGTTGCGAATGTCGATTTCCTCTTCACCTTCGATGAGACCTTCTCCATATTCGGGGAGGACGTCTTGGCATTTGCTTGCACGGGTCTCGACCACCTTCGGTTTGTGTATTGGCTTTGCTTGGTCTTATACTATCGCATTGCCAATTGATCAACTACTAAGAATCCGTCCTCCCGCTTTTGAGTTTCCGACATGCTAGAGCTCCAATGAAAAATGCCGCCAGAGGCGGCATTTCGCACGTTCTGGCGGCACTTATTCAACGATAGGAACAGCAGCACTTACGATAATCCTGAGGGGTCATCGCGACTTCCTTCTTGAACAATGTTGAGAAATAGGAAAAGTTCGAGAAGCCGACTGCGAGCGCAACATTACTGATCGTCGTATCCGTCTTACCAAGCAACTCCTTAGCTAGATAGATTCGTTCCCTTAAAATGTAGTCGGATATCGATAAGCCCGTTTCTTTCTTGAACAATTTCACGATGTAATCCGGACTTAATCCGATATAATCAGCAATGTACTGCCTGGACAGCTCCTCATCGATATGAAGCGCGATATAACGCTTAATTCGCTCCACGACCGTCTCGGTGGAGCCCTGTCCCTGAATATGCCCAAGCGCATTCTCCAGCACATCCCTCACCCAAGCCTGCAGCTCCTTAACGCTCTGTGATGCGGATAGAATACGCTCTGGTGACAGATGATCCGAGCAAATCTCATAGGCTCTTAAACCATGCTGCTGCAGCGAATGAAGAATCATCTGGAGGAAGATTTGATAGAATTGCCGCAGCGCTTTGGCGTCCAAATGCGTGAGCTGCTTCCATGACTCCAGAAACTGCTGTGTCTCTTCTATCAGCCTCTTCGTCTCCCCTTGCTTAATAAGCTCTGACCATATATGCACAGGAGGCTGCGGGAGCTGCGATTCCGTCTTGAGCTTGTCATCGATGAAGATGACGCAATCAATAAGATTGACCTGATTCTTCTTGAAGGACTGCAGTGTCTCCACCATATCCCGCAATTCATGCAGTTGTACCGATTTGCCGATGTAGCAGGACAAATGACAGTACAAATATTGGTTGCATACGTCAATAAAGGCATGGCAGCGGCGCTTAATCTCCTTGTAATCAAGTACTAGACCATCCTCTACATGCAGGAAGTCCTGCGCGAAAACAACGAGGATATAATCCGGATTAATCCGCACGATTTGGGCGCTTGTTGAACGCTCAATAACGATCTCTTCCAATGCATTGCGCAGAGCGTACTCCATAATTTGCGCGTCCCGCGGCGTTAAGGATTTATCCCATTGCTGAACGCTAACGACAACAGGAAGGAAATCCATCGATCTCACATACGGGAGCCTGCGCTTGTCGATGACCTCCAGCATTTTTTCCTTATTCGATGGAATCGCTTGATGCAGCACATCCTGCCAGAACCGCTCGGCCGCCATCGTCGTAGATTCCCGTTCATTTCTGATTTTCTCAATCAGCTTCGTCACGACTAGCTTCAATTCCTCATGCGGAACCGGCTTTAACAAATATTCGAAGCTTCCTAACTGGAGAGCTTTCTTCGCATATTGAAAGTCGGCATGGCAGGTTAAGAAGATACAGCCGGTATGAGGATACTGCTCCCGTACCCATTCATATAGCTCCAGTCCATTGCCCTCGGGCATCTCAATATCGCAGATCATCATATCAAAAGGCTGCTTCGTGAACTCCTCCTTCGCTTGCCTCAGATTATTCGCTATAGATACATTCACGATGCCCAGCTTCTGCCATTCGACACTCGATTTGATCCCGCTTGCAATGATGACTTCATCGTCAACGATTAGCAATCGATACATATCTGCTCTACCCCATTTCCTTCGATAAAGGTATGATCATATCGACAACGGCACCGCTATCGTTCGAAAAAGCGATGCTCGCTCGGCCCCCATACAGCAAGCGAAGCCTGCGCCTCACATTCCAAATCCCAATATGCTCGCCTTCATCGTTCATCAGATTAATCTCCTGCTGAAGCTGCTGCAGCAATTCATCGGTGAACCCTTTGCCCGAATCACGAATTTGAATAAGCAGCTTGTCCTCCAAGAGACCTTTTCTAATCGTAATCGTGAGCTGCATGGGCTCATCCATGCTAATGGCGTGCTTAATCGTATTCTCGGCGAAGCCTTGCATAATTAGAGGCGGAACGCTGCTGCTCAGCAGCTCATCTGGAACGGAGATCGTATAAGACAAGTTGTCGGGAAAACGGAATTTCTGGATTTTCAAATAGCTCTCGGTGTGGTTAAGCTCATCTTGCAATAGCACATACTCCGCCTGACTGCGGAACATGAACCGGAAGTAGCGGATAAGCGTAAAGCTAAGCTCCTGGATCAATTCATATTTCTTCTCTTGGGCCAAGTAATAGACGACGTTCAAGCTGTTCAGGAAAAAATGCGGATTAATCTGCAATTGCAGCTGTTTAAGCTCCTCTTTCTGGCTGATCAGCTGCTCCTCATACACGTCGATTTTCAATTGCTGAATTTCGCGAACCATACTATTAAATGTCCCATTCATCAGCTCGAATTCATTCGAGGTTGGCTTGTCTGGAATTCGGGCTTCCAGATACCCCTCTCTAATCTTCCGCATCGCGACGACAATACGGTTGATCGGCAGAAGGATGACTCTGCGCAGGAAGTAGGTGACAATGAGTATAATCAGTCCTGTACCTGTCGCAATGAACAGAATAATTCTCTGCAAATAAGGAAGCTTCTCCAATATCCCTTGGTCAGGCACCATGGCTACTAAGCCGAAATCTCCCTTGGCTGACTTCTCCCCGATGACCAAATAGCGGTTATCTATCCCTGTAAAGCGATAGGTTCCTGGTGTGTAGGCTAGATTGATGTGCTGGTCTTGCAGAAAAGCTTCGCCTTGAAGCGGAGCGTTGCTGCCATCGACAAGCAGCGACCTCCCTTCTGTACCAAGGTCAAGAAGATCGAGCGGCCCCATGACTTCATTCGCATTGACGCCTGCCCCGATATACAGCTGGCCTGCTTGTATCGTATGAACGAGAAAGGCCTGCTCATCCACATGAAGCACCGACCACTCGTTATACGGATAATTCTTCATCGCCTGCTGATCTTGCAGAATACTCGTAATCGCACTCTTGATCGATTCGTTATCACTGTTGGCGGACCCTGTCAGCTTAGGCGCGAACAATAGATCCTTGTTAATAGGCGAATAGACGAAGAAATAATCCAGCGCTTTGTAGTAAGTGGCGTTATCTCTCAGCTCGGAAAAGAGCCATATTCGTTCCAGATTGTATAGATCAACATCGTCCTGCTGTGGACGGTCAAGGATGTCTAAGCCGGACTCTTCCGCCGTAAATTTGAGCAAGTAGTTATCGATGTCCTCCAGCGTAATATCGATGACGCCCATGTATAGATTTAACATATTGCTATTGGATTGTGCGACCTGGTTCCTCACGACATTAATGGAATAGAAGTTGTTATACAGCAGGAAGAAGACGATTGGGAGCATAATAAGCATCAGTCCCACAACCAGCTTGAAGCGAAGTGAATTAAAGAGCGAACGATTCCAGCGTCTCAACCTATGTCACGCCCCTTAATATCTGATAAATAATGAGCATTATACCATGAACAAAGCGAATACTCATCATACTTTGCACAGGCCTATGTGTAGCAGAAAAACCTTTCCAAAGAGATGGAAAGGCCTGCCAATTCTATGTTAGGATACCCTTACAATTCGACTACTTTGCCTGTTTCGGCAGACTTATAGATTGCCTCTAGAATTTGAGTAACGACATAAGCTTGCTCCGGCTTAACGAGAGGCTCTGTATCATTAATAATGCTCTCCAGCCATTGTCTCGCTTCCTTCACACCATCTTCCTCCGCATTAGGCCCGAAGTAGGCAATGCCTCCACTGAACGATGGCTGTGTCTGTACGAGCTGGCCATGCTTCGCATGATTGAATATAACATCGCTTTTGCCTAGTACCGAGCTTCCTTTCATTTCTGCACCGCCCTCGGTACCGCATAGAGTAGTCATCGCTTCTCTTGCATCGATGGTATTGAGCGCCCATGCCGCTTCTAGATAAATCGTGGCACCATTCTCCATCTTGATAAAACCGAACGCAGAATCCTCCACATCATATTTTTGCGGGTCCCATGACCCCATCATATTGCCTTCAACCTTATCAGCCATCTTATGGAACACAGAGCCCGACACCGATACCGGCTTATAATTGTCCATGAACCACAACGCTAGATCAAGCGCATGAGTACCCAGATCGATTAACGGACCTCCACCCTGCTGCTCCTTGTCCAGAAATACGCCCCATGTAGGAACGCCCCGTCTACGGACAGCATGAGCTTTAGTGAAATAGATATCTCCTAATTCGCCTTGGCGGCATGCTTGATACAGAATCTGCGAATCGTTCCTGAACCTGTTCTGGTAACCAATCGTCAGCTTCTTGCCAGTCCGCTTGGCTGCATCCACCATTTTCTTCGCCTCTGCCGAATTGATTGCCATTGGCTTCTCGCACATGACATGCTTGCCCGCCTCCAGCGCATCAACAGTAATGTAGGAATGCTGCAGGTTGGGCGTCAGAACATGGACAACATCGATGCTCTCATCCTTCAGCAGTTCTTTGTAATCGAAGTACACTTTCGCGTCTTCGCTTCCGAAGTCTTTGGCCGCTTTCACCGCATTCTGTTCAACAACATCGCAGAAGGCAACCATTTCACCAAGATGAGCAAGCTTAGCCAGTGAAGGCATATGCTTCTGATTCGCGATGCCGCCGCATCCGATAATACCAATCTTTAGTTTTCCGTTAGCCATATTCTATGTTCCTCCCTATTATCTACAAGTATTGTTGCAGCAGAGCTAGATCATTGCGAATACTGCCGAGCTTGTCAGCCGACTCGCCTTCGTTCTCGACGAGCGCGTAACGGATATTGCCTAGTGAGCGGATTTGCTCATACATCGTGCTGAAATCGAACATTCCCGTACCAAGATCTACGAAATCTCCAGGCCCGATATACTTCTGATAAGCCTCGAACATCGGAAGATCCTCGTCACCGCCTAATCGCATAGCCTCCATGATGTTAAGCTGACTAGTGAGGTTCTTACCAATATCCTTCTGATGGATCATATCGCAGCGGTCGCCAAGCTTCTGGAGGACAGCGATCGGATCAACCCCTGCGCGTATAACCCATGCTAGATCAACTTCAAATTTCACATAAGACGGATCCGTATTAGCCAATAGAATGTCGAACAACGTTTCATCGCCAATCGACTTGAACTCATGTGCATGATTATGCAGATAGAACTTGAACCCGTTCTCTTTCATTGTTCTGCCGATGCTATTCATTTGCTCAGCGGCCTTCAATGTATCTTCACGGTCTTTAATCCACACGGATGGGAGCACAATACCTTCACATTCAAGCCCAGCATAATAGCGCATCACATTGTCCCAATCATGAGAAGCCAGCTCTTGACCTGGATTCGTTCCTTCGTGGACCGCTACAGCCTTAAGGCCAAGCTCCCGGAACTTATCCCTTACCGCTTCCATAGGAATCTCATCGATGTAGCGAGTGAACGTCTTCATATTAAATCCAACAAGCTCAATATTCACATATCCTGCGGCAGCCACCTTCTCCAAGGTTCCGAAGTAATCCTCGCCAAGCTCCCTATAGACCGAAAAAATATTAATACCTGCAGCAATCGCCATTGACTTCATACCCCCATCTCGTGTGAATGATTATGATATCTTGAAGCTGTATTTGACTCTAATCATAAAATACTTCCGCTCTCTTATCTTTCATGAATCCGTCCTCCCACTATTGAATTTCCGCACTAGAACGATAAAAAAAGTCGGAGCAACGGTGTACCAACCGCTGATCCGACTATAGGGTTTGAACAATCTATGAATACCTAGCTCCATTGTCACCGCCCACTTGCACCCATTTCCATTCTAATCTCTTGCGGCAGCTTCTTCGAGGCACTCGGCACCTCGCGCGGACTATGGTCGACGGTTTCCGCAGAGTAGATCATAATGCTTGCCGTACCGTTCTGTGCATAAGCACGAATCAGGACGGGCTGATCATATTTGTTCTGGAATACAAAATCCGGTCCATACCAGCTCACAGTCGCATCGCGGCCTGGCGGCACATACGGCACATTGCGGCTATGGGAATAACGATTGACGATTAACAGCCCCGCCCGATCCACTGCATTGAACAAGGTAGAAGAGATCTGACAGATGCCTCCGCCAATTCCTTCCGATACTTCTCCTCGCACGATTATGCCCGCTCGCTTATAGCCTTTCTCCTCCGTACGTTTGCCGACGGTCTCGTTGAACGAGAAATTCTCCCCCGGGAATACGACGCGATTGTTAATCGCCTGAGCGGCTAGATGAATGTTATGGGAACGATTCTTATTGCGGCTGTTGTAATACGTCGTATACCCTCCGATTCTCTTCGCTATGATGGTTGACATCAGCTCGCTATCGACTCTTGGGTATACCGGGAGGAGCGGCGCCTGCATGCTGGCATTGCCCTCGAATATGTAGCTGTAGAATTGCTCCTCGAATAAGCTTCGGTCAAGCTTATAGCCAGACTGTTCAGGAATAATGCCTCCCGATCCGCTTAATGCAGCATCTATAGGCGGTATATAGACGCGTTTCTCCACCTCAGCTATGAGCTGATTGAGCTTAAGCTCATTAATAACAGGCACACCTGGCAATGGATAGGTATACTCACGGCCCTGCACCTCCATGATCGCTTGACCTCGATGTTCAATAGTCAGAGACTGGTTGATTGTGTTATTGCTCCCGTCTGCAGGGGGCGGTTGAATAAGAAGTAAAAGAGCCAATACGAATGTGGGCAGCACAGAAGTCATCCTTCCCTAATCATTTAACCGACCTAGTATGATTCAAATTCAACAATTCCATTCCATCGCCCCTTTGTCACATAAATAGGTGGCACTTAGCTTAATCTATAACGAGCATTATTCATTAAGCGGAGGTTCCCGATGAAGCCAAGAATTAGATCAAGCCTTGTTACGGTGATCGCAGCAACAATGACGCTTGCCATTATGCTGTCTCTTACGACTAACCTTCATGTACAAGCGAAGGGTTCGCGCGGAGGAGCGGAGCGTAAGGCCAAGGCCGTTATCTCGATAACAGTCCGTGCCAACGAGAATGCCGAGCTTGAGACAAGGCTCGACATGAACAGCAGCGAATTCGCCAAGGCTCTCAAGCAAGCGAAGGAGGAGCATGCGGACAAGGCCTCCGATATGATTCCCGATGTGTGGATTGAGCTGCTGCAGAATGGGAGAAACGTCCATTATCGACTAGAGGAGAAGGGCAATCTGTGGAGCGAGGCTTCACAGAAGAGATACTTACTGCCAGACAAGGCAGCGGGCAGACTTCTGCGGCTTGCTGAAGTGCTGCGCAAGCAGCATTATGGTGAGATGAAGCCTTGGGAATCCGTCACTCAAGCGTTCCCGAGGAAGAGTATATTTGACGTAACCGAGCTGGAATCAGGACTTACCTTCCGCGTACAGCGCCGTGCCGGCAGTGATCATGCAGATGTCCAGCCGTTAACCCGAGCAGACACGAGGATCATGAAACAAATCTACAATGATCATTGGAGCTGGAATAGGAAGGCTGTGCTTGTCCATGCAGACGGACAATGGATCGCTGCTTCCATGAACGGCATGCCTCATGGCGGTGACGGGATTCCGGAGAATGGCTTCTCGGGGCATTTCTGCATTCATTTTCTGGGCAGCAGCACGCACAAATCGGAGGATCCGGACTTGGCTCATCAGCTTATGGTGCATAAGGCAGGAGGAGAATTGCGAGCATGGTTCGATTCCGCTTCGCCTCATGCGCTAGCTAGAATGTTCGTTGTTCTCTTGAAGCATCAGGACGAGAGCACGCTGAGGAGGCTTGCCCAAGACATGCCGGAGACGAAGGTGAATGATATCGTTCAAGTGATGCTGACGATGACGTCGATCAAGGAGAAAGAGCAGAAGAAGGCGGACGGCTCTGGACGTTTAGATGCAGAGGCTGATGAGAGCCTTTCGGCTGCAATCACGATTCCCGTCACCGTCTTGATTAAGAATCATTCAGAGAAGAGCCTGGCTTACCAATTCGAATTCCGCCGCGCAACGAAGCAGTCTCCATGGAGAATGGTGGACGCTGCTGGTGTTGTAAGGTGAACCGTTAGTTCACACCTAACAATTGCTCCGCCATTGCTCGTGGATCATCCGATAGCGATATCGCTGATATGACTGCGATTCCGTCCGAGCCTGCTTCCATGACCTTCTTGGCATTAGAATGCT
The DNA here is from genome assembly GCF_059686975.1 of Paenibacillus xinjiangensis. Classification (NCBI taxonomy): domain Bacteria; kingdom Bacillati; phylum Bacillota; class Bacilli; order Caryophanales; family Paenibacillaceae; genus Paenibacillus; species Paenibacillus xinjiangensis. Next base: position 47,521 of record NZ_JCAALS010000009.1, read on the forward strand.
CGATGCCGCCAATAGCGACAATCGGCAGGTCCGGATACTTCCTAGACATAGCTTGCAAGAAGCCCGTACCCGCGGCAGGCTTGGCATCCAGCTTCGTGCTCGTGGAATAGATCGGACCAATGCCGATATAATCAGCTCCAGCATGAATAGCCTTCTCTACCTCTTCTGCCGTGTGCGCGGATACTCCTAGTATTCGATGACCAATTCGGTCTCTAACTAGCTGGGCATCCTCATCCTCTTGGCCAATATGAACACCATCTGCATCAATAGAAAGAGCCAGCTCGATATCATCATTCACGATGAAGGGAACCTCATATTGCTTACACAGCAGTTGGCAAGCTAGGGCGAAATCCACATAGGCCTGTTCTCTAAGCGCATCGGCCCCCTTCTCACGCAGCTGGAAGCAGGTAACTCCGCCTCGCAGCGCCTCTTCCATAACCAATAGCGGAGCTGCGCTCCCTGTATTATTGCTTCCCATTATGAAATAAAGCTTGAGCTGCTCACGATTCAATGATCTGAACCTCCTGCTCCATTCCGCCTTGCTTGTAGGCAAAATGATTCGTAGGACCATGCCCCTGACCCAGCTCTAATCCATTGGCAATTGCAGCTTGAATGAATCGCTTGGCATCAACGATAGCATCCTCCAGCGATTTGCCGAGTGCCAAATGTGCCGTAATCGCAGCAGAGAAGGTACATCCCGTGCCATGCGTATCCTTCGTCTGCACTCTGTGGGATTGCACAGCAAAGGATGAACCATTTTGCACAAAAACAACATCCTTCGCATACTCATCGTCGCTGCGATGTCCACCTTTCATCACGACAGCCTTCGCTCCAAGTTGCAAGATTCGGCTAGCTGCAAGCTCCACATCTGCATCGGTATGAATCGACATGCCAGCTAGCACTTCTGCCTCGGGAATATTAGGCGTAATAACGGCTGCGAGGGGGATCAGATGCTCCTTCAATGCCGCAATCGCCTCTTGCAGCAGCAAGGATGCTCCGCCTTTGGCTATCATCACCGGATCGATAATGAGCATAGGTGTACCATATTGGCGCAGTACTCTCGCTACTTCAGCAATAATGTCTGCCGAGAACAGCATGCCTGTTTTCACACAAGCAACTTGGAAATCAGACAGCACCGCTTCCATCTGGCTTGCAACACCATGGGCATCAATCGGATATACACCATGAACGCCTAACGTATTCTGTGCCGTTATCGCCGTTATTGCGGAGGTTCCGAACACCCCTAGCTCTTGAAATGTCTTCAGATCCGCCTGTATGCCCGCTCCTCCGCCACTATCTGAGCCCGCAATTGTCATCGCTACTCTAATCATGATTCGATTGCTCCTTCGCTTAATTGCGAGATGCCATTCAGCACCTGTACACCAAATTCGCCGATAGCCCTACTTCGCTCACCTGCATATTCACCCACACGCTTATAGAAAGCCATCACTTCGGATACGGCTGTATAGTAGTCTCCCCCAGACACCGCAGCTCCAGCACAGCATATGGCACTTAACAGACAGCCCGAGCCTGTAATGTTAGGCATACGTGCATCTCCGCCATGAATCTCAATATGCTGAATACCATCCGTTACTACATCTATCGCTCCTGTAACAGCAACGACACATTCATATCTAGCAGCTACGCTCTTAGCTAGACTAACCATGTCGGCGTTCCCTGTTCCGCTGTCGACTCCTTTGGCCTCCCAGGGTACCTCTGCGATAGCAGCCAGCTCTCCCGCATTACAGCGGATCACAGCCACCTTAACGTTGTCCAGCAAGATGCGTATCGTTTCTTTGCGATAGGTGGTTGCTCCTGCACCGACCGGATCCAGTACAACCGGAATCCCCTTCTCGTTCGCGCATTTGCCGGCCACAAGCATCGACTGTACCGTACGGCTATTCAAAGTGCCAATATTGAGCAGCAGCCCTGATGCAATGCCCGTCATTTCCTTGATCTCCTCGATTGCATCCGCCATAACCGGTGATGCTCCGACAGCCAGCAGACCATTGGCTACAAAATTAGCCGTGACATAGTTCGTTACACAGTGGATAAGCGGATTATTTTCTCGTATATGATGAATAGCAGTCATGGGTAGATTCCTCCTAATAGCGTGCTGATGTGTGGTGAAAATAAAAATACCCCTTCATAGAGAAGAGGTATAGAACCAGCGCCCGGTTTGGACACAATTTCGTTTACTCCCTACGCTAGTATGAACTAACAGGTTCAAAGGGTCAGGTTTTAACCTTCTCAATTCCGAAGAATCCCCCCGCAAACATTACATATTTAATTAATTATAGAATAGGCTGATCTAGAAGTTTCTATGTAAGAATAGCAGTATGTGTGTGCATGGTCAATTAGTATTCTATCTATCATTTTCGTATACGGCGCCTTTTGGTATTCCAAACCTTGATCCAGATACCCTTCTCATCATCCCGAAGAAATCGAATTCCCATGATGCTAAGAGGTGTCCAAATCTCACTATAATAGTAACGAGGCATATCTCATCTTTCCTTTATTATAAATTCCCAAGTTGCTGCTCATAGATGATTAACGCTCCGGCTTCCGACCAATACCCGGCGATATCACTTGAGGTTGCTTCATCTACAACGAAGACTGCGAACTTCGTTGTATGAACGACCTCAACTGAAATGTGATTCTTGTATGTTGTGGCTCCTGCTACCTCTACCCATACCCTCATCACTTCATCATAATAAAAGACAGATACCTTCTGATGGCTCTTCAAGCTCTTCGAATCAAACTCCAAAATGATCGTGACTGGTTTGCTGAAGTTCTCAGGGAAGTTTTTCAGGATCTCAAATACGGGACTCGCTAGAACCTCTTGATTCGTTAGAAGCTGCTCGGGATCTGGCACTTTCTTTATCGTTAATATCAGTTCTTTGTGAGCAGCGCCTGACGGAACAATGACTGTTATCGCATCTTCCAAGCTAACCTCTCCCTTTTTATCCACTGGAAGTGTTGTCGTGCCATTAGTGCAGCTATGGTCGAAAAACTTGGTATAGCTGCTCCGACCGAGCTTATCTATTTAACTATAAATCTATCTCCCACAAAAAAATACTCCCCATTCGGGGAGTATTTCGGAATACAAGGGTCTTAAGTACCCTTTTGTATAATTAATTAACATTTCTAAAAATCTTCTAATTTATTATCATTAACTGCTTGGCTCGCTGCAGAGCTTGAATGCGATTGCCGACTCCAAGCTTTCTGTATATATTCTTGATATGAAACTTCACCGTTTCACCTGTAACATTCAATTGCTTAGCTACTTCCTTATTCGATAGTCCATCCGCAAGCAGCCATAACACTTTCGTTTCTTGCTCGGTTAGCAGTTCTTTCGACTTCTCTTCGGACGTAGGATCACAAGCTAACAGCAATTGCTTCACATAGGCTAGAGTCACACGCGAGTTATCCCCTATAAGACTGCCTAGTTGCACTTTCATATAAGCTGCTAGCAGCTCCGCCATAATTGCTCCTTCATCAATAAAGCTGCGGATATATCCCTCTGGCTCTGCCAGCTGTAAGGCAGTTTCCAACTGAAGCTGAGCAGCCTCCGTCTGTCCCACCTGCTGATGCGTCACACTTTGCATAATTAACACTTTAATACGGTCGCGAAGACGATCTTCCCTCTCAAGCAATTCCAGTAATCGCCCCAGAAAGTGCAGTGCTTCTTCCTCTCTCTCACATGCTGCAAGCACTCTTGCCAGACACAGATACTCTGCCATACGATTCAGCGAAAGCTCATCCGTATGCTTGAGCCCGCATTTATCCAACCAAGCAAGAGCATCCTTGAGCGAGCCTTGCCGTATGGATAAGCAAGCTTGTTCAGCTTCGATCTTCAACATGAACCATTCATAATCGGGGGAGTTAATCTGCAGCTTCAATTGAGTGAGCAGCTCTGATGCTCGCCTTGGATTCCCTTGGGCTTGCCCAATTCGTGAAGCGCTGATCGCAATCTGTATCATGATCCTTGCGAACGGCTGCATGTCCGCACGTCCAAGAGCTTGATTAATGATCCGCTCTGCCTCATCGAGTCGATTCCACTCGTACAGCAGCTTACTATATGAGGCATACAAGCAGCCTATAAAAGGATAGTCCTTCTTCTGACCCCAGACGGTTGTCCATCTCTGTAAAAAGGCTTCAGCAGCATGCAGATCGTTAATAAGCGATAGATGATCGTCGAATGATTCATATCCCTGATATCGGTTGCGCCCCATTGTCTGGAAGAAGCTTCCTTCCGGCACATAACGTTCGACCAGCTCAAAGTAGGCAGCCGTACTCTCCAAGTCCTTGTGCAGATAAGCGATGACCGAACAGAAGAAATAAATATTGCCCATGGCCTGCTCCCACTGTGCATCATTCCACTTGCCCTGCATCTCTTGGAAGCGCAGCTCCGCCTGCTTCACTCTCACGAAAGCCGCATCCCATTCACCAACTCCCAGCAGCACCGATATATAGAATAATTCGAGCATAGGCTTGTCTGCCAATGAATCCTCTGGCAGTCTCGTTACCCATCTGATCAACACCGTACTCTTCGATTGCACCAGCGTATGTAGGTTTTTCTCAATTAAGCGAACGGCATCCACGGTCTGCTGCCCTTCCAAATAATGCTCTACCGCCTCTTCATCGTAACCATGTCTCTCCAGCCAATTCGCCGCAGCAACATGTACGTGTACCCACTTGTCTGGCTCTGTCCGATACAATTGCCGCTCCAGAAAATCCGCCAGCAAATGATGATAGCGATACCAATGCCTATGATCATCAAGAGGAATAATAAATAAGTTCAGCTGCTCCAGTCTTTCCAGCTGGTCTTGGCAGTCCGTTTGTCCAGTGACAGCTTGACATAAGGATTCGTTCATTCGGCTCAGAATAGAAGTGGCTAGCAAAAAAGCTCGCAGCTGCTCCGATTGATGCTGATACACTTCCTCCAGCAAATAATCAGATATGTGATGCTGATGACCGCTGAATTGTTGAATAGTCTGAGCAATATCCTCACTCGTCTTCAGCGAGATCGCCGCCAGCTGCAAGCCGCTAATCCAGCCCTCTGTCTGATCGAACAGCTTCGACACTTGCTCTAGTGTGAGCGTCAGCTTCGCCAGATCCCGAAAAAACACGAGCCCTTCATCCATTTGAAATCGCAAATCCCGCATGTTGATCCGGTGTAATTCACCTTTGGCTAGAAGCCTTGCGGTCGGTATGGCTAGCTCACTGCGGCTGACAATATAGAGATGGATATGAGGAGGCAAATGCTCGAGCAGATAAGCCATCGACTGATTAATAGAAGGGAGCTCAATGACATGATAATCATCTAGAATGATGACCAGCTCGTCGGTTAATAGATTCAGCTCATTCAACAGCGCTGCGATGGCAGGCTCCAAGCTCGTCAAGGGTCCGCTTGTAAGCAGTGGTCCGACTGTTAAGCCGAAGTCAGGCTCTCTCTCCTGTATGGAAGCTATGACGTATTGCCAGAATTGAATCCAATCATTGTCCTGCTTATCAAGTGACAACCATGCAACCAGGCTGTTGCTGCTCTTCTGCTTCACCCATTCACTTAAAGCCGTAGTCTTGCCGTATCCAGCCTGAGCCGACACAATCGTCAGCTTAACAGCCATACCTTCATTAAGCTTGTGCATCAGCCGCGGCCTGGATACCAGACTGCTGCGTGTATGAGGGATATGAAGTTTGGTACTTACTAGCAATGAGTTGTCCTCCATATCTATATCGATATCGATGTGATTCTAGGAATATGGGAATGATAGTCGAATGCCTGTCTGAGATACCCTGCGACTTACGCAGCAAGGAAGAACTAGGTGGACGATACGATTGATTAATGTTGGGGCTTGGGGTGATGGAGATTCTACGAGGTTCATATCTCACACTAGTATATCAGAATAGACCATAGTAACCTATGGAAGCTCGTTTATAGGGGGCTCGAATGAACAATAAGAGAGGCAGTGCTGGAATAGTTCGCAGCACCGCCTCTCTTATCATTTCTTATATAGCTGCTATTCGCGCAATGCGGATAGCTCCTCTAAGATGATATCTATTTTATCCTTAGGGATAATGCCGCCCATCGGATGATTCGCAGCCGCCATTAGAGGAGCGCCGCCGAGGAAGCCCAGATTGCCTGATATACCCGGTACATGACGCTCAAGAATCGTTCTGGCGGAGTCCCATTCGATTAGTTCGCGCATAAGTGTTGTATACGAATAGCTCCTGTAGGAGAAGAGCGGCCTAGCATAACGGAACGTATAGCGGCCTGCGCCAAGCTCGAACCGAACGCCTTCCTCCGTCTGCTCCAACACCCGGACACCTTCCGCTTCCGTTAGCGCAGCTTCTCCTTCTCGAACGCCGTCGATCTGCGCCCCCGGCAGCAGCACCGAAGCTGAGCCATTCGCTGGAACTGCAATTCGCACCTCAGCTTGATCAGCGGTGAGCGTCCATCCGGATTTGTATAAGCCGTACATGGAATCATAGGATGCCTCGGCATGCGTCAAGCCGCCGCCATTCCATTGCGGCTCGATCCGAACTTTCTTATAACCGGGCTCACTGCTATCTGGCGCCAGACCAGCCACTGCCTTGTACATCCATTCCCCTACGGCACCATATGCGTAGTGGTTGAACGAGTTCATATCGTCACTCCAGAACGAGCCGTCCTGCTTAATGCCGTCCCAATGCTCCCATATGGTCGTTGCACCTTTCGTAACCGAATAGAGCCACGATGGATAAGTCTGCTGCAGCAGCAGCTTCACAGCTGTCTCATGATAGCCGTTCTGAGACAGAGCGAAGCATAGATACGGCGTACCGACGAACCCAGTCGTTAGATGATAGTCACTGCTGACGATCAGCTCGTTCAGCTCGGAGGCGATTCGCTTCCGATCCTTCTCCTCAGCAAGATCGAATACGAGCGCGAGCACATGTGCGGTTTGCGTCGGTGCGGATACCCGCCCGTTCGGTGTAATGAACTCTTTGCGGTACTCGGCAACAATCCGTTCCGCCAGCTCGCCATAATAGGCGGCATCCTCCTGAAGACCAAGAACTGCTGCCGCATCTCGTACAATTCGGGTCGACAAAGCAAAATAAGCAGCCGTTACCATGAACGGAGGGGTTGCCCCTATATAGCTGTTCTCCTTGGCATCCAGAGCCAGCCAGTCGCCGAAGTGGAAGCCTGTATTCCACACCTCTTCCTGTTCGCCCTGTGAACGAATGTAATCCACCCATGCCTTCATGCTGCTGTATTGCTCAGCAAGCATGCGTGTATCTCCGAAGCTTGTATAGACAGCCCAAGGAATAACCGTTGCCGCGTCACCCCAAGCAGCAGAAGAGTAGCCCTTCAGGATATTCGGAACGACGAAGGGCACGCCGCCCTCCGGCAGCTGATCAGCTTCCAAGTCTCGCAGCCATTTGGTGAAGAACTGACCGCCATTGTAATTGAACAATGCGGTGCCTACGAATACTTGGGCATCTCCCGTCCAGCCCAGACGCTCATCACGCTGCGGACAATCCGTCGGTACATCGAGGAAGTTGCCTCGTTGTCCCCACGTAATATTGCTCTGCAGCTGATTGACGAGCGGATCAGAGCATTCGAAGGTTCCGGTCCGCTGCATATCAGAATGAATGACCTCGCCGACGAAGGCATCCATCGACAATCCATCCTCTTGCCCTGGGAAGCCTGTCACTCGCACATAGCGGAAGCCTTGGAAGGTAAAATGTGGCGCATACGTTTCTGTGCCCTCCCCCTTGGCTATATAAGTAACGAGCTGCTTGGCTGTACGAATATTGCCCGGATAGAAATTGCCGTCCTTGTCCAGCACCTCAGCATGCTGCAGCGTCATGACCGTTCCTGCCGCTGCTTCAACCGTTATGCGCAGACGCCCTACCATGTTCTGACCCATATCCAGCACCGTGTCGCCCTCAGGGGTTACGATGACAGCAATCGGATGAATTGTCTCTGTCACCCGGGTTGGCACATTCTCTTGTGCTACTAGTACCGATAACGGCAGCTCAAGCTGCTCCACGCCGCCCCATTCGTCATCGTTGAAGCTTGGCTCACTCCACGCTTGCTCTAGACGTGCGTCATACGTTTCACCGTCATAGATTTCAGACAGCAGAACCGCACCCGTCGACGATTTCCAAGAATGATCAGAGACGATCACCTCCTCCGTTCCATCTGTATAGAGGATATGCAGCTGAACAAGTGCGGCACGACGATCTCCATAGTGGTTCGACTGGTTCTCCCAGCCAAGACGCCCTTTGTACCAGCCATTCGCAATGGCAACACCTATACTGTTGGCACCCTCGCGCAGCTGCTTCGTCACATCATAGGTCTGATATTGGAGACGCTTGTTATAGCTCGTCCAGCCGGGAGCAAGCAGGGCGTCGCCGACCTTGCCTCCATTCACATACAGATCATAGACACCCGCAGCGGAAGCATAGACTCGAGCTGACGCAACAGCTGCTCCGCGAAGCGAGAACGGCTTGCGGAGCAGGAAAGCTGGCTCAGCCTTCGGATCGATATGGCTTGCATCAGGTGTAATCCATGCGGCCTGCCATTCCTCTGCCCCCTTCAAGAAAGCGGTCTCGAACCAAGCAGCGGCACTCCATGCTGATTCATTCCCTTCCGTACCCTGCACCTTGACCCGGACGTAATAGCGTGTGCGCGAGGACAGCTCAGGTCCGCCATACTCGATATGAAGTGAGCTGCTCGACGCAATATCCCCAGAGTCCCATAGTAGTTCTGAGAAGCTGTCCTCACTTGCCACCTGTATCGTATAAGCCTTCTGCTCTATGCCTCGGCGGTCTGACGCCAGCTTCCAGCTGATTCGCGGGCGAGCAATAGCTGTTCCCAGCAGGCTGCTGCGATATTCTACTGTCAAATCTGTAATGGCTAATGGTGTCATTCGTCATTCTCCTCCCCATGATGGACAACAAAGCTGCCGGTAACCCGGCAGCCTTATGCCTAATAAGCTTACTTACCTTGCTCTGCCTTCCAAGCATCAAGCTGTGCTTGTTTCTCTGCAATAATCTTATCTAATCCAGCAGCCTTCAGCTTCTTGTTGAAGTCCTCTATATTCTTATCCGGGTCCAGCGTTCCAGATTCCAGACCAACGCGGTATTGGTTGGATACGTTGTTGACCGCCGCTACCTCTGTCTTCACTTTATCCGCATCATACGTGAAGCCGAATGCGGGTGAGATAACCGAGGATTGATTAAAGGCCTGCATCTCTTCCCAATAGTTCGGGTCATTGCCTTCCCATACAGCGGATAGGAAGTTATTGCCCACTTGCCATTCGTTGAACAGGTAGCTCGAATCGGCAACACCCTTAATCGTACCGTCGCTGTTGACGGTATAATGCTTGCCTTCGATACCATTATCAAGCAGATTAATAATGTCTTTATCCGTGTACAGCAGGTTCATCAGCTGCATCGTACGCTCTGGATTTTCACTATTTTTCGTAATCGACAGCATGAAGCCGTTCGCTGATGCAGACATCGTAACTGGAGGAGTCAGACGAACGCCTACCACCTCTTTGCCTGATGCCGCTGACTCCTGACTCTCAAGTCCTGGCTTCATAACAGTCAAGTAACTGAACGCCGTTCCGGCTTTCATCAGATTGACACCCGTTTCCTGTGTAGTCGCTACATCCTTCATCACGTAGCCCGCTTCGTACCATTTTCTAGCTAGAGCAACAGCCTCTTTATACTCTGTGGTTTCGAACATGTTCACAACCTTAGCCGAGCTGTCGTCCATCTTCGTAACTCCGAATAGATCGCCGAGCGAATCATAAATAGCCGCAGTCATAATATAAGCTAATGTAGTCGTCTGGGTCTGCTGAACAAGGGGACTGATACCTGGCTCATTGTCTTTAATCGTCTGGAAGATAGGCTCCAAATCTGCCCATGTCTTAATTTGTGTCGTATCAATGTTGTATTTATCCACTAGATCCTTACGCATAATGATACCGTAGTCGCCTGCTTCGTCGGCCAATGCTGTAACGCCGTAAATTTTACCGTTAACTTTGGTAGCGTTCATATACTCTTCGCCTACCGCCTCGGTAATCCCTTGACCATACTCCCCAATCAATTCATCTAGCGGAAGGAGCTGTCCTTTGGCTACTTGACCGCTGAAGTTGAAGAAGGAAGAGCTGACGAGCAAATCAAGCTTCTCACTGCCTGCCAGCATCAGGTTCGTCTGCTGCGACCAAGCACCGAAGCTGATCGGCACGATGTTGACGGTTGCATTAATTTTTTCTCTCGTAATTTTGTTGATCTCCTCTTGAACGGCTGGGAGGTCAGCTGAATTGCCGGTCTGCATAACCGCCATTGTAATCTCATATGGCTTAGCACTATCTGTTTCGTTGTTCTCTGCAGCAGATGACTCGTTCCCCGTGTTGCCGCATGCTGTAAGCAGCATCGTTGCAGACAGTAAAGCTGCTAATCCGACAGATGCTATTTTCCGCTTCTTACTCATTGTAGTTCCCCCTAGTGTTTATAATAAGCGTGCTCTATGCCAACCGGGCAGCAGGCCCGGAGAAGGCCTACCCTTTGACAGCTCCGATCGTGAGTCCTTTGACAAAATATTTCTGGAAGAATGGATACGCACAAATGATTGGGATGACGCCGATGACGGCCATTGCCATTCGAACGGTAGACAGCGGAGCCGATGATGTTGCTTGGCTCTGATTGCTTCCGATGTTGGTTGACTGCATGAACTGCATGTCCGACAGCATCCGATTAAGCAGGTTCTGAATACTGAATAGGTCGCTATCTGTTACATAGACCATACCATTGAACCAGTCATTCCAGTAACCGATCATCAGCATTAGGCCAATGGTAGCCAGAATCGGCAGGGATAGCGGCAGCACGATACGGGTGAAAATCTTGAACTCCCCCGCTCCGTCAAGCCACGCCGACTCGAGAATGGGAATCGGGATGGATGAGCTGAAGAAGGTACGGATCAGCAGGATGAAGAATCCGTTCGTCAGCAGACCTGGGATGATGAGCGCCATAAGTGTATTTTTCAGATGAAACACTTCTGTGAACACCAGGTATGTCGGCACGAGTCCACCGTTGAATAGCATCGTGAAGAAGACGAGAAAGGTCAGGATGCCACGCAGCGGTACATCTCTTCTGGACAGCGTATACGCAATCATCGCGGAGATGAACAGCCCGAGCAGTGTACCGATAACAGTAATAATAACCGTAATGCCATAAGCATGGAGGATCATGTCCCCTTGCTTCCACAAATACGAGTATGCCGCCATGCTGAATTCGCTCGGTAGGAGTGAGTAGCCATTCTTGATAATGCTCTTCTCATCCGAGATGGAGGCGCTGAGCAGCAGGATGAACGGGAACAAGCAGGCGATGGTCATTAAGGCGAATACGATATGAAGAACGACTTGTTGTATCGGATGTGATTTCATAGCTTGCTCCCTTCTAGAATAAAGCTTGGTCTTTGTCTTTGCGAGATACGATGTAGTTGGAGATAATGACAAGCACGAAGCCCACTATAGATTGGTACAAGCCTGCCGCGGAGGACATTCCGATGTCTCCGAGTGTCATAAGTCCGCGATACACATACGTATCGATCACGTCCGTCACCGGCTGCAGCGCACCCGAGTTAAGCGGCACTTGATAGAACAAACCGAAGTCCGAGTAGAAAATCCGACCGATGCCAAGCAGTGTCATAATCGTAATCGTCGGCATAATGAGCGGAACCGTGATGGTCCAGATCTGTCTCCACCGGCCTGCCCCGTCAATGAAAGCAGCCTCGTAATATTCATTATCGATGCCGATAATCGCTGCTAAGTAAATGATGCAGAAGTAGCCGACATTTTTCCAGATGTTCACGATGACTAGAATGTAAGGCCAATATTTGGTCTCACTGTACCAGGAGATGGGATCGATTCCCAGCATCGGCAGGATGTTATGGTTCATGAAGCCGCTCTCCACATTAAGCATTGCCAGTACCAAATAACCGACAATAACCATCGAGATCAGGAATGGCAGCAGGACGATGCTCTGATAGAACCGGGACATCAGCTTGCTGCGGATGGCGTTGAGCATAATCGCGACCGCCACGGCAAGCACCGTATTAATAATGATGAAGCCACCGTTATAGAGCAGCGTATTGCGCGTAATGATGAATGCATCCTGCGTCTTGAACAGGTATTCGAAGTTTTTGAACCCAATCCAATCGCTTCCCAGAATGCCCTGTGTATAGTTGATATCTTTGAAGGCGATGATTAACCCGAACATTGGCAGGTAGTTGTTAATGACCAAATAAATGAGCGCAGGGAGCGCCATCAGCCATAGAACCCAATAACGTTTGAATGCCTTCGACACCCGGCCCTTTAAGCTTCCCTTCATTACGTATTCCCCATTTCGTTGTTAGTACCCTCATTGTAGGGGATGGGGGCACTTGCTCAACACCACGAAACCGACCTTGTTTTTCGTTATTCCGACCTAGCTTGTCCGATGCAAAAAAAGGTACGGGATTACGCCGTTAAGCGTTATCCTGCACCCTCGAAGGATTACTATTTCCACTGTGGTTATTTCTTCTGGAACTGCTTCCTGTAATCGCCCGGATTCGTATTCGTCTCTTTCTTGAACAGCGTAGATAAGTAGGACAGGTTGGAGTAGCCCAAGGTCACAGCAATGTCACTAATCGACATATCCGAATATTGCAGCAAATATTTGGCCCGCTCAATCCGCCGCTGCGTCACGTAATCATTGATCGACATGCCTGTTTCCTTCTTGAACACCCGCGACAGATAGTCGGGGTTCAAATACACATGATTGGCTATATCGTCACGAGTTAGACTCTGCTCGCCCGTGTGATCGTCAATAAATCGCTTCACCCTCTCCACGATCGGCATATTGCCCTGGAAGGAATGCATCTGGTTCATCGCGACTTCGATAATGTAGTGCATCCAATCATGGAACGCATCAAGCGAGCGGAGAGCCGTCTCAGGCTTCTCTGTCAGAATATTGAGCGAGAACACCTGATTCGCTTGAAGCCCCTTCGTCTGCAAGACGAAAAAGATCATCTGCAGCATGTCCTGATACAAGCTGTGAAGCAGTCTTGCATCCACGCCTTCCTTCGCACCCTTCAATTGCGCTAAGTAACTGCCGATTTCCGTAGAGAGTGCTCCCTTATCTCCCTGCTTCATCAGCTCCGCCCAGCGGTCGATGGAAGGCTTCGGAATAGACGATTCCGTCTTACGGCTCTCCTCCAGCGGGATGACCTTGTTGAACACCGTCACATTGTTCTGGTCGAGCTGCTGGAGCTGTTGATAAGCCTTCGTCATTTCATGCAGCTGCAGCGGCTGCCCGATATAACAGCACAGATCACAGGAGAAATAACTGATGCATTGCTGGATATAACTGCTGCAATTTCCGTTGGCTATAGTCAAGCTGTTATCGGCGGAGGCAGAGGTTGTGACGATGATCGAGCCGTTCTCAATCTGAAATACAGCCGCATGTTCCCCCTGCTTCGCGATCATCTCCTCAGCTGCGTTGCGGAGCGCATATTCCAAAATCCGCTCCTCCCGCTCCGTCATCACCTTATGCCAGCGGCGTACTCGAATCAGGATCGGGATGAACCGCTCTGACGGTGAGATTGGCAGACCCGTTTCCTTCAGCCGCTCGGCTATTTTCTCTGGAATAGAAGGAAGCGTCTGACGGAACAGATCCTGCCAGAAGCGTTCCTTCAATTGTGGCTTATGGGATTCCCACAGCTTCGCATAACGGTAATATTCCCGTTCCTTCTTAATCTTGTCCAGCGCCTTGCCAATAACCTGCTCCAAATCCGCGAATTGGACAGGCTTCAGCAAGTAATCGAAGCTGCTTAATTGAATCGCCTGCTTGGCATAATTGAAATCTGAATGGCAGGTCAGGAAGATCGTCTCGGTATCCGGATACCGCTCCCTCACCCATTGCAGCAGGTCCATCCCCGACCCGTTCGGCATCTCAATATCACATACCATCAGATCGACCTGCCTGCTGTCGAACACCTCCTGCGCCTGCTTCATGCTATGGGCTGTATAGACATCGCTGATACCGAGACTTTCCCATTGAACGCCTGCCTGCAAGCCACGTACGGAATGAACCTCGTCATCTACTATTAATACATGCATCCGTCATTCCTCCTCATAAGTAAAGTCGTCCTCTATCGGCAGCAGAATGCGTACCGCCGCTCCCCTGTCTGGTTGATTGAAGAAGTCGATCGAAGCCTTCTCTTCATAGATGAGTCTAAGCCTTCGCCTCGTATTCCATATTCCGATGTTATCTCCCTCTTCACTCATTTCCTCATGACCTGCCGACAGCTTGTGAAGCAGAATCTCTGGGAACCCTGGACCAGTGTCACTCACCTGGATACGTAGAAAGTCTCCGGTTGCCGCCTTCATCCGGTCGGCCTTGATATGAATATGAATCGAATCCTCCATCGACATCGCATGCTTAATCGTATTCTCCACCAGCGTCTGAATAATGAGCGGCGGAATATCAATCCGGTTGAATGCTGCATCCGCCTCAATCTCGTAGGTTAAGTTGTCTGGGAATCGCAGCTGCTGAATACGCAAGTAATTGGCCGTATGCTTAAGCTCATCACCGAGTGCCACCGTATAGGAATTGCTGCGGAACATGAACCGGAAGTACGCGACAAGGCAGCTGGCCATTTCCTGAATGAGCTTGTAATCCTTGACCGCAGCCAAGTTAAAAATAATGTTCAGCGAATTGAGGAAGAAATGCGGATTGATCTGCAGCTGCAAATGCTTCAATTCTGATCGCTGAAGATTCAGCTTCTCCTCGTACACATTAATCTTCAGATCGTGAATCTGTTCAATCATATGGTTGAACGTGTCATTCATCATCTCGAATTCCGTCGACTCCGGCCTGCGCTCCAGCCGCGTCTCCCAGTGCCCGTCGCGCAGCTTACGCATCGCGATGATGATCCGCTTCACTGGCTGCAGAAACACGCGGCGCATGAAGAAGAGGTACATGAGCAGGAACGCGATAGCGAGTGCAGATATAATCGATGCGATGCGGGCTATGTCTGGCAGACGCTGCAGTATCGTTTGATCAGGAATGAGCGCAATGAGATTGAACAGCCCTTGTGTGGATTGCTCGCCAATCACGAGGTACCGGGAAGCACTGCCCGATATCGAGAAGGAATCCTCCGCGAAGCTCAGGTTAATGTTGTTCTCAGTGATTACATCCTCGTTGCCAAGCGGCTCGAGCTTGTCCGTTGCCAGCACAACCGCTCCAGTACCGCCCAGATCGATCAGATTCATCGGTACAAGCAGCTTGTCGCTGTCCACCCATGCTCCGATGTACACATCGCCTGATCGAACGAGGTGGAAGAGCGAGTTCTCGTTCTCCCCCTGCCATACATACCAATTCGAATTATTATATTGGTCGGAGACCTTCAGCATCTGTCGAAGCTCGCTCCTCACCGCATTCCGCTGGTCAGTGTCTAACCCGAAATCCTCTGTTAGGAACAGCTCGTCATTCGGCGCCGAATAGATAAACAGCGTATCGATAAAACTGTTGTAGTAACCAATATTCTCAACAATGTTATTGTATAATCTGAGCTTCGCCAGCGTGTATTCGTTCTGATCCTCTGACGCAGGGCGATCCAGCTTGAGCAGATCCATATCCCCCTCAGACATCTCGAACAAATAGTTATCGACCTCCTCCAGATTCCGATCAATCTGCGCCATATATAGCGTAAGCAGGTTCTTATTCGACTGCGCCACTTGATTGCGGACGACCTCAACCGAGTACACATTATATATAACGACCACCGTAATGAGCGGCACGATAATTAGCAATATACCAAAGAAAAGCTTGAACCGAAGCGAATTGAAATACAGCTTCATCGAGCGTAGCGACATTGGGATCTCCTCGATTCGAGTGAATTCATAGTTAGAACGATAGATAAAATTGTAGTTATAAAGATTATACTAGCATGTGTCGTTATCGCTCCACCTATAAACCGACTTCGGTTTATTTTTTCCCGATGTTTGGGGGTTGAGGGAAGAAGAAATAGAAAAAGCCCCGCCTTGTTACAAGACCGGACCGGTAAGCCTATAATGTACTTCATTTTCTACAAATAGGTATGTACTTTATCAAGAACTTCTTGTGTTACAGCATCTGGGGCTTGTCCCACTATATCCGTATCTCGTGACGCCCAGTCAATACTTCTTACTTGGTCGGCAAGGATTACACCTGTGATTCGTAGACCAACTGGCAGCATAACCTCGTAAGGGTAGCCTTTCACTTGGTTCGTGATAGGGCATACCGCTGCAAATCCTGTTACTTGGTTGAATAATGCCGTCGATAATACAATACCCGGCCTGCGCTCAGATTGTTCATGCTCGGATTGTGGGCTGAAAGTGAGATACACCAAATCCCCTCGTTCTGGAATATTTACCAAGACTCGCTCCCCTCTGGTCGGCCGAAGTCAATCTCTTTATGTTTATTTTGTTCCGTAACACCTGCAAGCAATTCTTCTAGCGTAGGCTTAGTACGTACAGGTCTAAGTGTCATTTCGTTCTCCAATAAGATGATGTCTAATTCCGTACCTTCTGTTATATTCAGTTGCTGTACGAACGGTGCTGGAAGTCGAATTCCTAAGCTATTCCCCCATTTTTGCACTTTAACTGTTTTCACAGCAATCACCCTATCCACCTTTTTCACTTCCATAATATCACATCCCCCGCAGCGCACGTATATTCTATGTATACCATGATATCCCCTTACGATGCATGAAAATCCTAAATACGACTCTTAGTCATCCCAGAACAAAAAAACCGCTCTTCCAAAGAAGCAGCGGCCTGTTACTGTATCATATTTTTTGCACAGAGCAGTAAGCAGCCAAATGACTGGCATCCCGCTTATAACCGTCTGCGACTTCTATTAGGAGCAGCGTTTAATTCCTTCTCCGGCTCCGTTGCCGGCTCAGCAACCAACTTATTCTTCGGTGGTCTGCCCCGACGCGGCTTCGCAACCTCAATATCCGATTTAGCTTTTGCAGCACTCGCACCAGATGCAGCCCTTGCTCCATCTACATTAACCCCTGTTGCCCCACGCTTTCCCCTTCCTCTTATAGGAGAAGATTCGTCATCTATCCCCATATCCAGCTCAATCCCAAACGTGCTGCCGAGATCGCCATCATCCACGACGCGGCGGCCGCGGCGACCGCCTTTGCCGAGCATCTCTTGAGACTGCGCAGCCAGCGATGCCGATATAAGGTCGTCCATCTTCCTATTACGAAGCTGGAAGAACAACGATGAATCATGATCGAATCGGGCACCGATCCCATACAGCACTGCCGCTACATGCTTGCACATCACCGCATAATCAGGGCAGCTACAGCTGAAGCGAATATCTTTGGGAGCCGGGAACAAGCCTCTGCCTTTAGTCGTGAACACTTCTGACAGACCAGTCGGGAACTTGCCTCCAGCTAACTCCTGCAGCGAGCTTATTTTGCCCGCACACTCCTTGACGATCTGCTGCCATACAGAATCGGACAACGATCCTACCGTAACCTCCACCTTATACGGCTTAGAGGAACTGCCTTGAACGAGCGCTTCTACCTTGCCAGCAGCGATCTGCAGATCGAGCACAGATCCGTGCCGCACATAGCTGCGCCCCCGGTCAATTCGATTGCTGTAATCTGCATAGCTCTCCAGATTTGTACACCATGCTTTTCCCCACCAGGTTGTCGCGATCGCACGTCCCATAATGACAACCGGCCATACTTTAGCATTTTTTTGTTGCAGCTTAGCGGCTGCAGCGGCTGCCCTCCGCTTTTTCTCCGCAACCGACACGTATTCAGAGTAATCGTTATAGAACGCCATATCTCATCAACTCCCACAGCTCTATTCCGTCAGCTTCATCAAATTTATGAGTTGGTCATTGTCCATTTCCGTTATCCAGCTCTCCTGAATATCCGGCACAATATCCTGAGACAGACGGACCTTGTCCTCGATGATCTGATCGATTTTCTCCTCAATCGTTCCTTGTGTAATGAATTTGTGGACGATCACATTTTTCTGCTGACCAATCCGAAAGGCCCGGTCCGTCGCCTGATTCTCCACCGCTGGATTCCACCATCTGTCGAAATGGATCACATGATTGGCCGCCGTCAAGTTCAGCCCGACTCCACCCGCTTTAATAGACAGCACCATGAACGGCACATACGCCTTTCCCTGAAAAGCCTCCACCAGCTCTTGTCGCTTCCCAATCGGAGTTTCTCCATGCAAGATAAGCCCCTTATGCTGAAAAATCTGCTCCAGAAAAGCCTGCAGCGCTCCCGTCACTTCCTTAAACTGGGTAAAAATAAGGACGCGCTCCCGCTTCTCATAGATTGTCTCGCATATTTCGCGCAGTCTCGCAAACTTGCCGCTATCCGGCTCCGCATATACCTGCTGTCCCAAATACTGATCAGGGTGATTGCAAATTTGTTTGAACTTCATTAACGCTGCGAGCACCAGCCCTTTGCGCTGAATCCCTTCATCAGAAGAAAGGAGTTTCTCTTGTAATTCCTTTACAAGCTTGTTATACAGCACAACCTGCTTTTTCGTAAGGGTCGCGTACGTTTTCATCTCGATTTTGTCCGGGAGGTCTGTAATAATGGTGCGATCCGTCTTCAGGCGACGCAGAATAAACGGGCTCACCGTCTGCCGCAGTCTGCTATAACCATCACTAGAGTCCCGCAGTCCACGCGTGAAAGCGCCAAATTCTTTTACCGTTCCAAGCAGCCCCTTGTTGAGAAAATCAAACAGCGACCATAAGTCGCCAAGCCTGTTCTCAATCGGCGTACCTGTCATCGCTATGCGAAAGGAGGCTTTGATTTGTTTGACCAGCTTTGTCTGCTTAGTGCCTGGATTTTTGATCGCTTGCGCTTCATCAAGAATGAGCATGTCCCATGCTTGTGCACTCAGCCACTCATACTTGACCAGCATGCCGTAAGTTGTAATGACGAGCTGAACCCTATCTCCTAGAGCATCGGCTTGTTGAATCTCTTTATTTTCCGAAGGGTGGCACACATAGTAATTCAGAGAAGGAGCAAACTTGCCAATCTCTCTCATCCAGTTGCCGATTAGCGAAGCCGGAACGACGAGCAAGGCCCGCTCCTGCCGTTCACTTCGAATATAGTTTAGCAACGCGATAATCTGTATCGTTTTTCCAAGCCCCATATCATCAGCCAGACAAGCACCCAGCCCAAGCGTCTTCATCATATGCAGCCAGCTTACGCCCCGCTCCTGATAAGCGCGCAAGCTCGCCTGAAAATCCTCACCCGCCGAGCCCAGTCCCTCAATGGTATCCGGCTGTCGCAAGCGGTTCATGACCGATTCCAGCCATTGCCCGTTCGTCACCTCAACCTCGACCTTGTCCGAATCCACTTGCAGAATGGGTTCCGCATTCAGATGAAGCTTCATTGCCTCGGCTATGCTTAATCCGGAGCCCCCGGACGTTTTCTCTGCCCGTTCGTATGCATCCAGCGCCTGCTGCAAGCGCTTGTGATTAACCTCTACCCATTTGCCCTTAATGAGTGCAAGCCCTTCCTGTTCGGCAAGCAATTGCCTTAATTCTTCCGCAGAAATCGCTTCATCTCCCAGCCAAAGATCAGCCTGAAAACTCAGCAAAGCGTCTGCGTTAAGCCGTGAAGGCTGCTTTTCTCCAACGCTGACATTGAGCTTAAGCGAATGGGTTTTGCTGCGCCACCATCTTGGAATCCTGCATAACACGCCTGCATCCTCATACAGCGCTGCCTCGCGAAGGAAATCATACGCCTCTTCAGAGGTCAATCCAATTGGGTGAAAAATATCACCGGACTCCACCAGCTCGCTAATCAGCTCGCTTTGCTCCGCTGCCCGGTGCACCGTTGAAAGCAGTTCCAGCAGCTTGCCGCTATTCTCGCCATATTCAATCAGCGCCTGCTTGAGCGGCAAATGTCTTGTTTTACCCGCCTCCTGTTCCTCTGCTGCATAGGTAGATATGAAAGAAAAGGGAAATTCATTCCCTTCCTTACTCTCAACCAGATGGAAGTAGACACGCCCCGCTGGTTGAAAAGCAGCACCGCTATCCGCAAACCATTGCACCATGCTGCCGCTATGCCGACTCACACTCGCTGAAAAAGCGCGATGCAAGGCATTCCATAGTTCTTCTATAAAGCTTTTATCCAAAAATTGAGCGCCAATCAGAAAGGGAGCATCTGCAAGCCATTCCCGTTTATGCTCCTTCTCAAGCGGTACGACAGTCGCATTGCGTTGCCCTTCCAGCTCAGGATGGCGCGCCATTCCTTTCACGAATGCTGTCCCAATACGCTGTAAAAATCTGAGCGACTCCGACAACCACTCGTATTGCCGCTTTAAAGCCAGCTCTAGCAGGAAATCGTCCGGATCCTTACGAAATAGCTTGTACAGCTCCTCTTGAATCAATTGCTCACTGTGTACCGACTCAGACGGCACAAGCTCCTCCTGCCAATCAAGCTCATATTGCCCTTCAGGAAGCAGAACTGCGATAAGCTGTCCGCGGCCAGTAACGACAGCTGTTTTGCTATGCTGCTGCTGCATAACTTCCACTCCTACTATATGGTAATGAGTTTTCTCGTTTATTCACCGATATATGGCTCTCATACGGTTATTTCTTGGATTATGCTCAACCTCAGCAAGACCCAGCTCCTCCATCAATGGAGGGATATACATGCCGAATCGACCCCGAAGGCCCTTCTTCAAGCCATACCAGCCACCAACAGGGTTCTCGGGTGAGCGCCCCCAAGCTTCAACTGTCCCTTCCTTGGCTGGCTTCTGTTCATCCGCACTGCCTAGCTCGATCCAATCGCCATGCTGCTTAAGCATCTCATGTAAGTCAGCAATACAACGGTAATCATAGTGCAGAACAGTCTTCCCGACGGTGCATACGATAATCTCTTTGCCGTCTTTCTCGCCCTTGTACATCTCATATTCAGAAGTCATTGGAGGGGTTTTCAGCTTCCATGGATTTTCCTTGGTTCCTGTTGGGAACATGTGTTCAACTCCTATATTCTCATTCTATCAATAATAAGTCCCACTTGCTCACTTCTCTCACACTAGACAGATATTCAAATTATATAAAAAAAATAGTATTGTTAAAAGTATTTACGCTGACCTAGAGAAAATACATGCGAAAAAGAAGGAATAGAAAGAAGCCCCGCATTTTCTCAAAACGGGGCCACAATTAAGGTTTCAATCCACGCACTCCATACGGAGTGCGACCCCAGTTAAAGAGCTAGGGCGCCTTGGCTACAAGTTTCAATCCACGCACTCCATACGGAGTGCGACAGCAAAAATGCACCTAATCAATCTCATAATGACATTAATTAAGTTCATTTTCCAAATAAATATTACTGAAAATGTATGGGTCTATTATTGACTTATATTTAATAAGGTTGTTTTGTGTAGATTTCGACAAAATCTGAGGTGCGAAAGAGCCAGGAAATTCATGGGAGCTTCACATTCGCACTTCGAATGAAGAAGTAAGAAAGTACTTATACATATATTCCTCGTCCTCTCAACGCATCTAACTGTTCTGTTCAGTACCCTCTTACTAGCATCTCAATAAATCTAATATCAGCAGGTGCAAATATAAACTCCACTAGTTGACTGTGCTCCACCCACATAAACTTATCATGATCAATTAACTTAGGCTCACCGCTCACATACATAGCTCTATAAGCAATTAACCGAATATGAGATTCCCCATACCAATGATCATTTTCTCCAAAATACGCATAAGGCTCAATAGCAATATCCATCTCTTCTCGAAGCTCTCTTCTCAGACACTCCTCCACGGTCTCTTCGCTCTCGATCTTTCCACCGGGAAACTCCCACATTCCCTCCTGTGACTTCCCCTTCTTCCTTCTAGCAATTAGAAGCTGTCCCTTTGTATTCTCAATAATAGCTGCCGCTACTCTTATCATCTTGTCACGTCCTATACAATAACCTTGTTTGCCGCTGGAACTAAGGCCGGAGGTATTGCCTCCTTCAATCTCCATACAAAGCTCATCGGCTTGCTTCCCTCATGCTTCACATATTCCGCTTCACCTAAAAACATAAAAGGTGATGTAGAATTATTATCTTCCTTATATTCACGAACGAACAATGCAATTCGATTTCCATGATCACGGTGATGGATATATCTCTGGGCTGTGTTCGTTTCTTCGCTTATACGACTTTGGGTTTGCCAGTGAAACAACCGCTCATTAATCGCGAAATCCTCATACAACGTAGAAGGAGAGAAGTCTTTATCAGATTTATTTAATGTAATGAAGAATATATCCGTCTTTTTTTCCTCAAAGTATTTTACGCCCTCGCGGAAAGCAGGTGCTTTCTCCCCATTCCAGAATCCAAACGCTGCTAGGACTTGGTCTGTAGAGTACATGCAATGAATGTCCAATGGACAGGCATACGAGAATGAGTTCTTTTTATCTATGAAATCAATATGAGTATAGTTGTACTTCAGAATCTGAAGTACTTCGTCTTTGAATTCCGGACACGAAACAAAGGATTGAATACCTTGCTCGATACTTTGATATCCTAGTTTTGCTGGTTCTGACCGGTAAAAGGTGTAGTACAGCATGTTCATCATAAGCTGCTCTTCTTCAGAACGAGGCTCGATACCTCTCTCTAGATAGCCAATAACGAATTCCAACAACCGACGCGAATTCAGCCTTAGCAAAGCGGGAATACGTTTTGTGATAGCTTCCCCATTCTCAAACTCAAAGGGAGCAATAAGCCCTGCCTCTACCATTAATCCTTTGAAGGTACGCTTTCCTGTCCGACCACCATAGAACTCATACAAGCTCATGTGATGATGCTGGACAAAATTGTGTAGTGTCAGTGGGAGCCCTGTATCTCCTTCAAAATACGTCAGCTTGGTAATCAAGCTTCTACGATTAAGAGTTGCCTGTTTAAGATTCTTAAGAATATACTCCTTTGACTGCTTCTCTAGTTGAATGAAGCTGCCACGCGGCAACGTTGAGAAACCATTTTCTACATAGTGTTGGATAGAATGCTTCGACTTCCCGATTAAGGCCCGGAACTTATCTGCAAAGTTATAATCTTTATAAGCTTGTCCTATAAAATCTAGAACCGTTAAACATTCCTTACCTTCCGATAAGCGTAATCCACGACCAAGCTGTTGTAGGAACACGGTCAGACTCTCAGTTGGTCGCAAGAATAGAATCGTATTAACCTCCGGAATATCTACGCCTTCATTATAAAGATCCACAACAAATATCATTCGGATCTCCCCGCTAACTAACCAGCGTTTCGCCTGATCACGATCGTGGTCACTTGAATTACCGTGTATAGCAATAGAGGGAATGCCTGCTTCTTGAAATACTTTTGCCATATACTCCGCATGATCCACACCTACGCAAAAACCGAGCCCTTTGACTTCATCCATATCGGTAACGTACTTTCTCATACTGTTCAATATTTGTGTTACACGAATCTTGTTATTCGAATACAGGTTCTCAAGCTCTCTCAGATCGTAGCCACGGCGAGACCATTTGACCTGAGATAGATCGACACTGTCGGTTACACCAAAATACTGAAACGGTGAAAGGAGCTTCCGGTCAATCGCATCGGTTAAACGGATCTCAGCTGCAATCGTGTTATCGAAGTATTGCAAAATATCTTTGCCATCCATCCGCTCCGGTGTAGCCGTCAACCCCAGCAGAATCTGTGGCTTATAATGCGAGAGCAATGCTTGATAAGATGGCGCCGCAGCATGATGAAACTCATCCACAATAATAAAATCATAAAATTCTGGTGTTGTTATTTGAGCTAATTTAGTGGAGTTAAAGCTCTGGATACTAACGAATAGCTGGTCAATAGACTCAGCACGTTCCCCACCAACATGAAGCTCACCGAAGTTCAAATCTTTTAGGATAAAACGAAACGCATCTCGGCTTTGCTTCAGAATCTCTTCGCGATGCGCAACAAAGAGAAGCTTGGCATTGGGATTCTTTTGCACAAAGCGTTTGTAATCAAAGGCTGAAATAACTGTCTTCCCTACTCCAGTTGCAGCCACAAGAAGATTGTTTTTTCTTCCATACAATGTCCTTTGGGCTTCTAGCTTCTCCAATACTTCCTTCTGAAAATCATAAGGATGAATATCAAAGTGGAAGTGCAGCCCTTCTTGTTCCTGTTTTTTTCGGCCCAGCGCTTCCTTCAACTGCAATTGGTGCTCTTCATCCGCTAATGTAAAGTCCTTAAACTCCCGGTCATTCCAATAACTCTCGAAGGTCGCCTCAATCTTCTTCAGAACATCGTAGGAGTCTTTCTCCGTTATCTTAACATTCCACTCCAGACCGCTTGTAAGGGCTGGATTCGATAGGTTAGAAGAGCCGACATAAGCCGTTGTGAAACCCGTATCACGCTTAAAAACATACGCTTTAGCATGTAATCGAGTACGGTCCGTATCATAAGATATCTTAATTTCTGTATTCTTAAGCTTACTGAGCTCTGCGATCGCTTTGAAATCAGTTGCTTCCATGTAAGTTGTCGTAATGATCCGAAGCAGTCCACCATTCTCAGTAAAATGCTCGAATTGCTCCATAAGAATACGGATTCCACTCCACTTAATGAAGGAGACCAGCAGATCGATTCGATCCGAAGTAACAATCTCTTGCCGCAGCTCACTCATCATATTCGGCTCGGAATGTGCGCCTGTGAACAAAGAGCTTTGCGACAACGGTGTGACCGGACGAATCACTTTCTTATCCTTCAACCCTCTAATATGATTAAGCCTTGAATAGACGAAAGTAAGAACTTCACCTTGTTCATCCAGTTTCCAGGTCTCGAATTCCTCATCGTCTAGACTCATTCTCAAGGTTGCTATCATCTCATTACACATTCTGACTTGTGCCAATACGGCCTCATTGTCATCCGACATTTCTCTAACGATTTTCAGAGCTCTTCGCGTTACTGTCGATATATAAGTCGCTAGAAGCTTCCGAGCCTCTTCCGGGTCCAATATTTCTTTTCCAATATGAAATAAAGAAGGATCTAATGTAGCGAGCTGATCCCTCGTTAATTTATTGATTAACTGCTCGTACAAGCCTTCTTTCATGAAGCACACCTCATCTGCAGTTGTCATTTCACCTGATATCTTCCCGGTCCTCTGAATACTTCCCGAACATGCCAATCGAGAAACTGATGCTTGGGCTCATAAACCGGATGGATCGGATATCGAATTCGCTTCCCATGGAACCGCATTAGCCATTCTTCGAACCCGATAGTTCCATGTGCTTCTTCTGCAACAATCAACTCTCTATCATCCGTTATCGTAAATACGCCACGGTCGAACAGCTTATGGTGCAGTGAGCATAGTGAAATGCCGTTCTCTTCCACATCCGGCCCGCCGGCCTGATGCCATTGAATATGTGCTGCATCGATGCCGACCAGATTGTTGCCAAGCCTTACATTGAAACCGCACACTGCACAGCTGTATTCATAGGCTCGTAGAATACGTTCTCTGAAGTTCGGATCACGGCGTATTCTCTTCTGGGATGTGAACGACAAGCCCACTTCCTCAATAATATCTAAATGTACTGTATCTGGAAAATGCTCTTGAAGCAGCTGTTCCGTAAGCTCCTGAATCAGCTGATTATTATTCATTAACAATGCTAGCACTTCTGGTGCAAAACCACCCGTTACGCCCTCCGCAATTAGTTGCTTTTCAGAAAAACTCTTTTTATCTATGGCCTTGCTTAACATCCATATCCCATCGGTGCTTAACCGCACGAATGGCTCTTCCGGATGGTAGGATTTGCGCGTCGGACCGAATTCGATGAGCAACCTCTTCAACTTCTCGCGCACTTGTATATAAGGCAATACCGTATCTCCTCGCTGTAGCTGAGCAAGAGCATACAGAAGTAACAGCGGCTTATGCGGGGCTCGCTGCCCTTTCTTTTTCCAGATGCTAAGGTTGGTGAAGATCTTCTTCAGCTCATTCGAAGTCATTTAGCGGTCCTCCAGTATTCTCCATGTTGCAACTATCCTTATGTATTCGAGAATGTGGGAATCCTTTCCTGCTGTTATCACTCCTCAAACGACAAATTCACAGGCTCCTCCAACAATTCCCCACTTGGCGCCATATGCGTCGTAGGCGTATCCTTACCTACTTCTTCAAACTTAATCCCATCAATCCACACCTGTCCATTTCCTGTAAGCAATACACCGAATGAGATGGTTGCGCTATTCTCGGGTACATCAAGAACAATGGCGTACTGATTCCAGTTGTTTGTACCGACAATAGGTCTATTATTCATGTTATCGAATTGGAGAACATCTTCTGACGCGCTATCCACTCGCATCCATAGCCCTGTGAACTGCTCGACATCTTCAGTTTTGATGAACCCGGAGAGCTTCAATCTTTTCCCCCTGTATTTATCTGCCTTGAACTGCTGCATCATGGTTGCGAAGCCTTCGCTGTCCTGTATCTCTGCTTTTGATCTTAGATACCCTGACATTTTCCCTTGATGTACAATTTCCCGACTAGTCCCCATCTCGTAATGGAACGGATGGCTTCCACTTAGGAACCAACCTTTGGTTTGCTCTGACATACTTGCTTCCTCCCTTGTAGTTGCTATATTAGCCATTAGCTTTCTATATTGACCTGGCGGCAAATGGTACACTCTCTTGAAAGCACGCGTGAATGCCTCTTGTGATTCGAACTGATAATACATGGCAACGTCGATGATTCTTTCAGCTGTATTCAGCAAGATGGCCGCCGAATTCGCGAGCCTTCTCATCCGAAAGTACTCTGAGAATGACATGCCGACAGAGGCTTGAAAAATCCTGTGAAAATGATACTTAGAGAAGCCTGCCACATCAGCAATGTCATCCGCCGACACCTGCTCATGCAGATGCGATTCAATCCAATCGATCGTGCTTTGAATGACCCCTTCATATTTCACGACTGATTCACCTCCCCCTCACAATTACAGCTTACCGAATAAGAAAGCTTTTGTTTTGATTTTTTTTGCTATGTTGCGAATAAAATAAAAACCGCAGAGCGGCTGCTAAGCTGCTCTGCGGTCCATGTATCTCTCTACCCTACTGGGTAGATTATTCCGTCATCCATTCCGGCTTCGAGAAGCCTTGGAATTGCTCGTCGATTGTTGTCTCGAACGCGTCGGATTCAATAACTTCCTTCAGATCCTTCGCCAATTGGCTCTCGGCATCCTCTGTTCTAACCGCTACCACGTTGCGGTAGTTCTCAGCCATGTTCTCCAGCTGCAGAGCAGATGTGAGGTCCATGCCTGCTGCAAGAGCGAAGTTGCCCGCTACTACAGACAGATCAGAGCTGTCGAGCGTACGAGGAAGCTGAGCCGCCTCAATCGATGTGATCTTCAAATTCTTAACGTTCGTCTCAATGTCCTTCTCGGAGATCGTTGCCGGATCTGCATCCTTATTAACGGTCACAAGTCCGATATCCTGCAGCAGCAGCAACGAGCGCGCTAGGTTGGCAGGGTCATTGGCAATCGTGAGGGTGCTGCCTTCTTTGATATCATCAATGGATTTGATGGTGTTCGAGTATAGACCCATTGGCGCAGTTGGCACACTAGTAACAGAGCTAAGCTCAAGCTTATTATCTGCTGCGAACTTGTTCAGATAGATAATGTGCTGGAACAGGTTAGCGTCAATCGAACCGTTATCAAGCGATT
This sequence comes from Paenibacillus xinjiangensis, assembly GCF_059686975.1. Lineage (NCBI taxonomy): Bacteria > Bacillati > Bacillota > Bacilli > Caryophanales > Paenibacillaceae > Paenibacillus > Paenibacillus xinjiangensis. The sequence goes on from NZ_JCAALS010000009.1 coordinate 75,266, forward strand.
TGTTCGGCTGAACATAATCGTTGAACTCAACAATCTCAATCTTGTAGCCCTTCTCTTCCATCAGAGGCTTAATCGCTTTGTTGACCATATCGCTGTATGGGCCCGCAGTTGCCCCAATTTTGATTGATTTGTTCTGCTCAGCAGCACCTTCATTGGTGCCTGTGCCTTCCTCGGTCTTGTTGTTGCTGCCGCATGCAGCCAGCATCGCCATGAGCAGGATGCAGAGTGTAACGATTGTTAATTGCTTCTTCACTGAAATGTTCCCCTTTTCTAAGTTGTGTGTGATTTATCTTAACGTTTATCTACCTTGCGAGATGCCCAGTCTCCAATGAATTGGATAATCTGAACCACCACGATGAGTAGGATAACCGTTGTGAACAGAACTTCATTATCATAACGATAATAGCCATAACGGATAGCTAAGTCACCAATTCCTCCACCGCCGACTGTTCCAGCCATCGCAGAGAACCCGAGTAAGCTGATAGCGGTGATCGTAAGACCGGATATTAAGCCAGATTTGGCCTCAGGCAGCAGTACTTTGCGAATAATGAACCAAGGCCTTGCTCCCATCGCAATAGCTGCTTCAATAATGCCTTTATTCACTTCACGAAGTGAATTCTCCACTAATCGCGCATAGAACGGAATGGCTGCAACGGAGAGCGGAACAGCTGCGGCAGATGGCCCGATTGTCGTTCCCAGCAAGAATTGCGTGAATTTCAGCAGGAGTACCAGCAGAATTAAGAACGGAATCGAACGTACAATATTCGAGATCACGCCTAGAATCACATTAACGACTCGGTTCTCTGAGAACAGTCCCTTGCTGCTAATGAACAACAGCACACCTAGCGGCAGGCCGAGAATGAATGCAATGATAAGTGAGATGCCCACCATATAGAGCGTTTCGTTGAACGCTTTGGTCATATCGGGAAGGATCTCGATCAAGGAGTTAAACATGCTGAACCACCTCCACAATGCAGGAACGATCATTCAAATATTGGATGGCCGACTCGACTTCCTCATTCGTTCCGGTCACTTCCATAATGAAGGTGCCTAGAGGCTTCTCACCGATATACTCAATTTTTCCGTGCAAAATATTAGCTTGAATACCGCTCTGCTTCAGCAAATCCGAAATAATCGCCTGCTCTGCCGCATCATCGCGGAACAGGATTTTCAATACCTTACTGGAGGGCCCCAGTTTCTCCCATAATTTCGCCGGCAGCTTGAACTCCAGTACGCTGCTAATAAATTCACGAGTCAACGGCTGTACGGGATTAGCAAAAATCTCATATACATTGCCGTCCTCAATGATTTTCCCATTCTGCATGATCGCAACCCGGTGGCATAGCTCCTTCACGACTTCCATCTCATGCGTAATAAGCACGATCGTCAGCCCCAGCTTACGATTAATCTCACGAAGCAAGGACAGAATAGCTTGCGTGGTAGTCGGATCAAGCGCTGATGTGGCTTCATCGCATAATAGTACTTGGGGATCATTCGCCAAGGCGCGCGCAATGCCGACACGCTGCTTCTGACCTCCGCTTAATTGAGCAGGATAGCTGTCTGCCTTGTCCTCCAGACCTACAAGCTGCAGCAGCTCTGCGACCTTCTTATGAATAGCCGCCATCGGCTTATCTGCTGCTTCCAGCGCAAGCGCAACATTCTCGAATACGGTTTTGCTTCCTACAAGGTAGAAATGCTGAAAGATCATTCCGATCTTCTGCCGTGCAATTCGGAGCTGATTCTTATTCAGCCTAGTCAGCTCCACACCATTCACCAGCACTTTGCCGGAGGTCGGCTTCTCCAGCAGATTGATGCATCGCAGAACGGAGCTTTTACCAGCTCCACTATAGCCTACGATGCCGAATATTTCGCCTTTGGCGATATGAAGATTGACGTGGTCGACGCCAATAACGGTTCCTTTTTTCGTTCGATACAGCTTGTGTAAGTCAATGAGTTCAATCAATCTGGATCCTCCTAGAGCACTAGTTGCCTAGTTCTCGGTATATCTATTAGTAATCTGTCCATTTCCAATGAATTGGATGTGAATCAGTATAGCAAATAATCAAGGTGCTTGACAAAGTATATTTCCCTTTTCATCGTATTTTCGTAGTTTTCTTTAATTAATTAAACAAATAACGATGAATCGTACACGAAAAAGAACAAACAGTAAATGTATGTTGCCACTTTATAATCACATACGGATCAAGGCAAAATTAAAGGGAATAAGCCCGGTAAAATACCGGACTCATTCCCTGAAAGCCGCCTAACTATGACTATCTTAACAACGTGAGCTTGATAATTTTACTTTAGGCCCCATTTCAATTTACTTCACTAGTTTCAAAAAACATGATTGCATTATCATTAACCACAACAAGCTCAGTTGCTGACAGTGGAATCACCTCAGAAGAAGAGATTGTTCCATGATTAATCATTAGCTTAAACCTTAGATTCCCCTCGGCATCCAAGGCATGTACTGTCCCGCCTGTAGTAGAGATGTAGACATTACCGTATATATCCATTAAAGTGTCTGAAAAAAAACTATATCCAATAGTATCTTCTTTTCTTGGCAACTGATATGTCCACACTATATCTCCAGTATCAAGGTTTATTTTCTGTAATGTTTTATCATCATTCGTAAACTGGAAGGCTTGTGTAGATTGCGTTTGCACACCGGAAATTTGCTCCAATTCGCCCTCTATAATCTGGAATACACCCCCTTGATCGAGAATCGTTCCATCATCCAGCAGGGTAATGAAATCAAGATAGATCCCTTGCAGCATCGCGAGCACTTCACCTTTCGAATTAAGAACAACTAGGTGATCTATATACGAGAGATAAAGATTATTTGCAGCATCTGTACGAATGTCAAAAAGCTCATTAAAAGCCGATTCCTTTTCAATGCCTTTTGTCCATTCGGAATGAACCCATAGTCTTTTCCCTTGCGGGTCGAATGCAGCAAGGCCATCGGTAGTCAAAATAATTAAATTACCTAAACGATCTAGACTAGCCATAGGAGTCAGGATATCCAATGAGGGTTTTCCATCAATTATTAGGACAGACTTTACATTTGATTTTGTATAAAGCGGTATGTTCTTCCAAATTGCCGTAGTGTTTTCACTTGTAATGTCATACCCCTTATCTTTAGCAACTGCCATAATGGCGGAATGATCTAATGAATTGCTTGCTTCTAAAGGCATTTCATTTACCATTTTCCCGGCATAGTCCATAAACTTCACAGAATCAAAATTAGTAAATATTAATTGATCATTCGGAGCAGCAAACCCGTTATACATTTGATAAGGGCTTTCATCCTGGAATGACCAGTTAAGCTTTATGTTACCTTTATGTTCAAGGACTATCGGCTTGCCTCCATCATTTATAACGGGAATTTCGGTTTTCACATCAAGATTCGTGTTTTCAATCTCCACGGTGCGGGTATCCTGATTCCAATAAACTAAAGCCCCTAATGCCTCGCCAATAAAACGAGTCGGTACATAAACGCTATTATTTACTATAAAAGGTACCGTAGATAAAGTAATAGGCTGATTATTCTTATATGCTGTGGCTTTACCAATCTGAAGTTCGATTGTTATGCTTCCCTTTTTTCCTAAAACTTTATTTTCTTTAGGCAAATAAGTAACCGTTGCTTGAAGCGACTCAAAAATCAATCGCATAGGAACATAAATGCTCCCGTTCTTGCTAATCGGATCCTGGTCGGATTTAAGCTCTTTTCCATTAATGGTAATTCGATAAGTATCAGTGCTGGCTGAAGCGAATTGATGGAGAGTCGACACTAATAGGATGATGATAAAAATACTAGATATAATTTTTCTAAGCATAGTTCCCCTCCTATGATTATTATCAATCATTAACTTCCATTAAAGCCCAATATTTCGGTTTAGTCAAATCATTAATTCATGTTTTTATACTATATGACCAATTATAATGTGAGAATGACATCTCATTCGTTACATGACTAAAAAACATATTTAATGTAGAACCTATAGAATTTCTTTGAGGTTCCACTAAGTAGTAGCGTCAGCGTGGGCTCTCAGAAAAAAAAGAACCATCTACTGAGGATGGTTCAAACGAAAGACTCACACGGTAATCATCTGTTCCTGGCACTTCAGAAGGATTATTAGTACGTTGTGGGACTCTGTAACAGGCAGATTGCAGACTAATACACCCGAAGCTCCACCAATTCCGCATAAGAGCTCCCATTCATCTCTTCTACCGTCACTCGCACAGCATCGGCTACAATTGGAGAATCCAGCCTCAGTCTATTCGTCCGGCGCCGATTGTCCCGAACCGAGGACACGACCTGCCACTCTCCGCCAATTCGAGCCTCTATCCGATAGTCCTTCGCTAGCTCTGGAATGACTTCGAAGCTAGTCCGGTGATGATGAAGATTGATGAGATCCTCATTCACATCATCATTCCACGTCACCAGAACCTCGCTGATGGAGACTGCGCTCTCCCAGCCAAGCTCCAGCCACTCCTCATGGCCTGCACCAGCCTCTTCCTGAGAAACCCACATATTCGGGCCGCCATATGGACGCTTGAATCCACCTATAGCCTTTTCTGGTGAATAGGCTTCGGTACCAGATAGGACACGGAAGCAGAACGGACGGCGGACCATCGTCTTCATGCTCCATTCAACAATGAGCTGCGACGCGTCATGATCCTCCAGCTCGGCAACAGCATGCGGTGCTGCTCCTCGCTCGAACGCCAGTACACCAGTGAACGGCTCATTGGACTGATGAAGCGTGATGTGCTCATTGCTGCGGATGACGACAAAGGCATTGCATAAGCGCTCCGGCTCCCATTCCAGCTCGAGCTTGACCCACTGGCCCGCTCCTCTCCCGACTGCCGTCGAAGTACTCGCAACTAAGCTCTGCGGCACATAGTTCTCCATCAGCCCTGTGTCCCACAGCTCAACGCTTAACGAAGTGTCCTCTGCTGCATCCACCAGCAGCTCCAATCCGTGCAAGCTAGGATCTACAGGGAATAATAGGCCTGCATCATAGACTAATGGATAGCACTTTTCTCCATTCTCGACAGCAATGCTGCTTCTTGCCGATGAAGCACTCACGCGCGCCTGACGCGCCAGATCAGCCGGATCATGATTGGCAAGTCCGATAATAGAGGCGTCCTGCCTCAGCAGCGTCTGCTGAAGCGCATCTAATTCGGTCTCGTACAGCCCTCGCGGCGACACGTTCTTCTCGATGCACAATGCGGCTGCCGTCCCTGCCGCTTCCCCCATAACTGCACAGGTCGCCATGACACGCGTCGTCCCGAAGGCTACATGGGATGCGCTGACGTTGCGTCCAGCGAACAGCAGGTTCGAGACATTCACCGAATATAAGGAACGGTAAGGAATATGATAAATGCCGTCCGGATGCATATGCTTCGAGCCGCTCTCTAGCGCATACATTCCCTGCGGCGGATGAAGATCGATGGACCAGCCTCCGAAGGCAACCCGGTCCTCGAGTTGCCGCTGCTCGATAACATCGTTCTGATTCAGCACATAGTCCCCTACAAAACGTCTGTACTCTCTTTTACCAGGGATAGACCCTACCCATTCAAGCGTCATCGTATCGGCTTCGAATTGCCCGGAGTTCTTAATATAATCCCAGATGCCATAGATCACGGACCATAGCTCGTCGCGAATACGCTCGTTATCATGCACCGTATCCAGCTCTCCGCCCCATTCAATCCACCAGTAATGACAGCCGGAATCACCGCTGCGAATCACTCTCTTAAGTGGAATTGGCGTCTCTGTAATATCCTTGGCGAAGCTCGGCGGCACGAACTTCACGGGTCGGCCTGCATCCTTCGTATAGAAGAGCAGTGTGCTCCCTAATGTAATCTCGTCTGCCACCTCAGGTGCCCACGCTTCACCATATTCATGCGCCGCCTCGCGCCCGATTCGATAGCGTGCATCTGCAAGAAACCCAATCAATCCGTCTCCCGTGCAATCGAGGAAGATCGGGCTCTCATAGCGAATACGCCGCTCCGAGCCCATCATCCAGCCTGTTACTGAGTGAATCACACGCTCCTCTTCACTTCCATCAGCCTCTACTTCATGCACGTCGGTGTTCAGGAACAACTGGATGTTGGACTCTGCCCGCACGGTCTCCATAATGACCAGATCCCACAGATAGGGATTGCCCTCTGGATTGCGGAATTGATTCTCGACGAATAATTCGCCCATAATCCCCGTCTCTCGGGCATAACGGTTCGTTCCATGACAGGTCGCCCCGCATACCCAGACTCTTACCTCACTGCTGGAGTTGCCTCCGAGTACAGAGCGGTTGTGCACGAGAGTGACGCTTTGTCCCAGCCTTGCCGCAGCTACCGCAGCGCACACCCCCGACAAACCTCCACCGACAATCGTAATATCTGACTTAATCGTTTCGTTACGCATCTATCTGTCACCCCTTAACAGCAGAATTGGTCAAGCCTTGGATAATGTAACGCTGTCCGAGCAAGAATACGATGATCATCGGTATAATGCCAGCTGAAGCAGCAGCCATCATTCCGTTATAGTCCACGGTGTTCTCCAGAATAAAGTTCTGCAATCCTAATGGGACCGTATACAATCTCTCGTCAATCAGGAAGACTAACGCATTCTCGTAATCATTCCATTGCCAAGAGAAGTCGATAATAGCGAGTGTTGCAAGAGCAGGCTTCGACAGCGGCAGAATGAGCCGGAAGAAGATTCGGAAATGTCCCGCTCCATCAATGAATGCTGACTCTGTAATCTCATTAGGGATCGACAGGAAGAATTGCCTCAGCATGAATACCCCGAAGATCGTGAACAAACCGGGCAATATGAGCGCCCAATGCGTATTGTAGATGCCTGCCCATTCGAACATGATGAACTTGGGAACGAACAGCACCTGCGGCGGAACCATCATCATCGACAAGTACAGCAGGAACAGCGCATTGCGTCCCTTGAATTCGATTCGGGAGAAGCCATAGGCAGCTAACGCTGATAGGAAAGTCGCGCCGAGCATCCCGATAATCGAGATTTTGAGAGAGTTCAGATAATACGTGCCGAAGCTCTTGGAGCCCGTCCATACTTTGAGATGATGCTCCCAGGTAGGGCTTGATGGGATCCATCGAATCGGATATTCGAATACTTGCGCAGGTGTCTTCAGGGAAGTGCTGATCATCCACAAGAAAGGAATAACCATAACAATCCCGAGCACCAGCATGACGATCGTAACGGTCAGCTTCTTCGTCACGTCGGCTGATTGGCTTCGTTTGATTTCCATCATCTATGTCTTCCTCTCTGTTCGCATCTTAATAGTGAACCCATCTTTTTTGTCCGATCCATTGCACCATGGTAATGAGCAGAATGACGATGAACAGTGCCCATGAGGTTGTCGCCGCGTAACCCATCTCGTAATAGCGGAAGGCATTCTGATAGACATAGAGCGATAAGATCGTCGTGCTGTTGCCCGGGCCCCCTTGCGTGATGGCCTGAATAATACCGAAGGTTTTAATCGTCATGATTAATCCCGTTATAAGGAGAAGGAAGGTCGTCGGACTGACCAGAGGCCAGATGATTTTGCGTAAAATATGTCCTCTCCGCGCCCCGTCGATCTTAGCTGCTTCGAGCAGCTCGGGCGATACCTCCTGCAGGGCAGCCAAGTAGATGATCATGTTGTAGCCTAGCAGGAACCATACCCAGATAATGTCGATCGCCAGCATCGATGTTGTCGTCGTGGACAGCCAGCCCGGCGGATTGTCGAAGCCAATGCTGCGCAGGAAGCCGTTGATCGGTCCATCCTTAGGATGGAACAGCAGCATCCATACGAAGGCAACCGCAACTCCGCTCGTAATGTACGGCATGAAGTACAGGCCGCGGAGCAGCTTTTTCAAATAAATCTTCTGATTCAATATGACCGCCACGATGAACCCTAAGCCGATAGATACCGGGACTGCAAGGAGAAAAATAACGGTGTTCTTCAAAGAAAGGTAGAACATAGGGTCATGCAGCAGTCGATTGATATTATCCATTCCAACGAAATCAATCTTCGGATTCATGAACTTATAATTCGTAAACATCAATCCGAACGAGTAAATAGCCGGAATTAAGAAAAATAGCAATACACCGAGCATGTTAGGCCCGATAAATACATATCCGAGCAGCCGTTGCCTTCTCATCCAGTTGTTGTTTTTCATGCGTTTAATCCTCGTTTCTTCTTGGGATACCTCAAGTTTATCAACGGCTCAATCAATCGGTAATGAACAAATCCACCTTATTCATTAAACAATTCCATACAAAAAAAGCCGCCCCACAGGCGACTTTCACATTAAATTGCATCAAAATGTTCTACTCGTTACGGATCGCGCAGCCCTGTGTGCCAGAACAAGAAAGAGGGACCGCCGCACTGCGGCAATCCCTCCCTATTCAACCGACCGAGCACAAGTCCTATTTGTTTTGCTTCAAATAGTCATTATGTCTGGTCACCATGGCTGCAAGCGTATCATCGATGGATTGTGCGCCTAAGAAATACTTCTCGTATTCCTGTGTACGCAAATCCATGACCTCCTGCGGAAGGCTCCGCACGTAGGTTGGTGTCTTGTTCTCGAACATCACATACATCAGAGAATCAAGATCATACGTGTCAGCCTTATCCCCTAGCATGCTCTCCAATGCTGCATCCTGGTCAGCATCCTTGGACGCTGGCAATCTTCCTCCCGCAGCCATCGGAGCCATGCCTCCGTCTGAATACCATTTCAGGAATTCCCAAGCCGCATCCTGATTTTTGGACTTCGCGTTGATCGAGATGAAATCTCCGAGTCCGCCGCGCGTTACATATTTGTCAGCGCTTTCTTCAAGTCTTGGAACTGGAGCGAATGCAATAGTGAAATCACGAGGGAAGTCCGTGAAGTTATTCGAGCTGCGAAGCAGCCATGCACCGATATTCAGCATCGGCACCGTGCCGCTGAGGAACTCTTGCTCAACTGGCATCTTGGAAGTCAGCTGCTCGCCGAGCGGAGGCGTCGTCTTATCCTCCGTCATCATAACGTTAAGCGTCTCCAGCCATTTCTTAACGAGTGGGTGATCGAGATTAGAAGTGCCATCTGCCTTGGTGTAGCCAGCCTGCGAGAGCACCGAATCAATTGGATCAACATAAGGCTCTGTATTCTGGATGAAGCCATAGCCGTCAGCCGGCTTCAGCTTCTGCGAGTATTCGCGCAGCTCGTCCCAGGTCCAATCCGTCGGGATTGGGAGGCCCACTGCATCGAGTGCCTCCTTGTTCAAGGCAACGAAATAGGAGCTTTTGGTTGTCGGTATGCCGTAAAATTTGCCGTCAATCTTCCAGCTCTCCGCATCGGCGCCCATTTTCTCACCGATATTATAGTCCGTATATTTGCTAAGGTCTAACGTAAGTCCTGATTCTTTCCGCTTCTCGACTCGTGAAAGCGTGTAGTTGACGAATAGATCAACATCCTGCCCCGTCATCATTGCCGTATCGAGCTTCAGGTTGCCATCGTCATCATTAACGTAGCGGACATACTCCACTTGAATGTCTGGATGCTCCTTATTCCACGCATCTACAACCTCCTGCGGTCCCGCTTCTGGCGGAACGCCACCCCACATCTTTAATTTAACGGGATCGCTGGACTTAGCAGGCTCGCTTGCGGTGGGAGCTGCTGTTGCATTCCCCGGACTAGCTGTATTGCCGTTGTTGCCGTTACCCGAGCATCCTGCCAATAAGCCCGCTATGAGTACGAGCGACACCATGCTGGTGAACCATTGTTTCTGTCTCACAAGAACGACCTCCTTGAATGAACTTGAATTGTGCTGCACATCAAGGATAGCAAGATAACAGGCATAGTTATAAGTAACAAATTAGCGCTCCCTATGGAACATAACTATACAATTCCAAGAGCGTGGCCGAATCGATAACGTACCAAATCGTTCTATCTCGTCAATCGGTACTGACTTGGCGTCGTTCCCGTCATCCGTTTGAATATCTTGATGAAATAGTTATCATTCATAAATCCGACGTTCTGTCCGATCTGATTCACAGGCAGGTCGGTGCTTTTCAAATACTCAATCGCCTTCTCAATGCGAATGCGATGCAGATAATGAATCAGCGTCTCACCGGTCTTCTTCTTGAATAAGGCGCTCACATAATTCTCGCCCATCATGACATAGCGCGACAAAGAGCCTAGCGTAATTTCCTGATCGTAGTTTTGTTCTATATACTGAATCATTTTCTTCACTTCGGGATGTGTGATTTTGTCTAATGGCGATCCCTGAGTGGGTGGTTCAATTGGCGCATTCGGTGAGACGGGCGAGCTGGTCAGCTCGAGGCTTATCTTCGCAAGCGTCTCTCTCAGGTCCTTCACACTCATCGACAGCTTCAGAATATAATTGGATGCACCGTACTCCATCGCCTGTCTCATCGATTCGAAGTCGCCAATGCACGTCAGCATGACGAACTTGGAGGAGATTCCAGCCTTCCTCGTCTCCTTGAGCAGCGCGAGACCATCCATCTTCGGCATGACAATATCACATAATACGAGATCAGGCGGCTCCTTGCGGATCAGCTCCAGCGCTTCCTCGCCATTGCTCGCCTCACCTGTTAATGTGAAGCCCATATCCTCCCACCGGATAATCTCCTTCACCGATTCACGCACGAAGGTTTCGTCTTCCACCAGCATTACTTTCCACATGGACTAATCCCCCTCACCAGAATCCATTATCAAGATATCGATTGCCGGTTCTCATAAGGCTCCGACAATAACAGTGGCAGATACATTCGGAACAGTGTTCCCTGATCCAGCTGGGTCATCTCGAGCGCAGCCTTATCCTTGAATAGCAGCCTTAATCTCTCTCTCACGTTAGCGAGGCCAATGCCCGGACGCTTGCGCCCCGCTTCCTGATTCAGCTTCGATCGCTCCAAGCCTATTCCGTTGTCCTCGACCTCCAGCACTAATTGAGTCGGGTTCTTCTCATTCAGCTCCATCCGTATATAGATCCGTCCGCCTTCACCCAGGCTCGCAATACCGTGCTGAATCGCATTATCCACGAGCGGCTGCAGGCTAAGCTTAGGAACGAGTGCATACTGAATATCCTCCTCGTAGCTGAATTCAACCTCGAAGCTGTTGCTGTACCTCACCTGCTGAATATAGATGAACGCTTTGGTCAGCGCAATTTCATCCCTCAGATGAATAAGATCCACTTCCGAATTCAGGCTCGTCTCGAGCAGCTTGCCAAGGGACAGGCAGATCTCCACGATCTCCTCGTTCTTGCTGCGTAGACCGATCCACTTCATCGTATTGAGTGTGTTGAGCAGAAAATGCGGATTCACCTGAGCGAGCAGCATTTGGAAATGCACCGCATCCCTTTGTCGCTCCTCCGCCTTCAGCCGCTGGACTAATGCATTCATGTCCACCATCATCTCGTTGAAGGTACGGGTCAGCTCCAGTATTTCCCCCTTATAGTTCTTCTCCGGCAGCCGGATTCTCAAATCCTTGCGGACAGCATCCTTCATCTTGTTCTGCATATGTGACAGCGGCCTTGTGAAGGTGTAAGCAATCATAAAAGCGACAACGATGAAGGCAGCTGTGATGAAATAAAAGGTGACAAAATACTGCTGCTTCAAGCTCTCGATTTCCTTGAATAGAATATGAAGCGGAATCTGGTTGACCATATACCAATCGAGAGAGGGCAAATAGCTGTAGTTCACCAGCGTATTATTCGTCGTGTCCGTCCAGTGCCCATTAACGGGAGAGAGAATGACCTTCTCGATTGCATCAGGCGACAGCATGGCCTCCGAATTGGATTTGGCCATAAGCTCTCCTTTTCGAGATATAATGAAATAAGCTTGATCGCTTGCTGAGCTTTGCAGGAAGGACTGGAACCAGAAGGAGAAGTCGATGCTGATTCTCGCCCAGCCATACGGTTGATTGCGGCTGTCGAGCAGCCCTGCATATAGAGAGAGTAAGGTCGAGCTCTTGGATATATCCCGTGATACGTAATTCTCGTCGTCGGGCACCCAGAAATAAGAGGACCCAGTCTGCTTCATTGCGGCAAAAGACGAGGTACCAGCTATTTGATCGTAATCAAGCTTGTATCTAGGCTGATAGGACGTATAGACATGTCCCTGACCGTCGAGAAGTGTAAAGTAAACAGAAGGATTATAGAGAAAAAAGCTATTGTTGAAGTTTTTGAACTTATTTTCCATCATATCTTTATTGCCCAGAACAGTTCGTTTGTCCGGATGCTGCAATATATCTCTCACGTCGACGTCCTGCTCCAAGAACATAAGCGTCTTGAACGCAATGCTGAGCTGGTCCTCTAGTGAACGATGCAGCTGATCGAGCTGTTCGTGGCTCTGCTCGCTGATTTTGTTCTGTACGAGCGTCTCAATCTTTTGATAATTATAGAAGTTCAGAATACTGAATGGGAGCAGAATAACGAGGACGAATACGGCAAACAGACGATATTTGAGTTTATGGGGAACGAAGAATCCTATCAAGCCTCGCATTATGATTACCCCTTTGCGCCATGGTGCACCCATTATATCACTTCATTCACGGGCTGAAAGAGTTTCTATACGAATTGCATGAATATGTGTGACCAGCTGACTAGGATGCATCAAAATGTTCTATCGGGCAACACCTATCGAGCTCATCACATCAAGTAAAACATGTTGTTACATCCAACAATCACATTCCATAGGTCTTTTTTACCAATTTTATCAAGGAAACTCCAATCCTTATCTGTTACACTACTTTTGCTGGATTTTAACAAATTTTCAAATTGCACCATATATCCAGACAACACAAATAAGGGAGTTTCCACCATTGAAAAAGCTTCTTTTGACTTGCATGGCCTTTATCCTGTTATCAAGTATCTGGGTTTCACCTGCACTTGCAGGGTTCAAGGATGTAGACGGCATCCCCCAGTACAGCTGGGCACAGCAGGCCATTAATGAAATGCAGCAGCGCGGCATTCTAACCGGATATTCCGACGGCACCTTTCGGCCCGGTCAATCCGTAACCAAAGCCGAATTCACAGTTATGCTGTATCGTCTCTTCCCTCTGCTCCGCAATACGGATACCACTGCTATTCCAGGAGTCCCGGATAGCCATTGGGCCAGTCAGGAATTCACTGAGCTGTACAGCACCATCTGGCCAATCTATGCGGCGGATGTACAGGACTTCAATGACGAGAGCTACACATACCTGCCGGAGAAGAAAATGACCCGTTGGGAGGTATTAATGACGCTGGATGCACTGTTCAGCGATATGGAGGGACCGATGCTCGAGGAAGTGGCGACATCGGAAGCTGTAAGCAAGTTGGTTCGGGTGAAGGATGTTCCGCAGATCAAATTCGATTCCTACGAGAAATTCAAGAATAGCAGTGAGAAGCTGTCTCTTATGATACCTAGGCTTTCCCTGATTAAGGAGGGAAGTGAGCTGGATTGGGCCGGCGACTTGAACTATGTGAAGGCTGCAGCCCTCTATCGTTATATGAACCTCGGAATCATTACGCCGGACGCTAAGGGTAATTTCTATCCGAACAGATCAGTTACACGGGCGGAGGCCGCAACTATTCTGAACCGAATGCTGGCAGCAGCGGGCGAGGATTATGCTTATGTGATACCGGAGGAGTCCCTATCTGGTTCTTATCTGTACCCTGGAGGGGGAACCGGATTCGGTTCAAATCTGTATTACATGGAGCCCGAAGAGACGATCATTTTGGCTGACGAGCCCGACTGGTACTCGAACCCGAGCAAGGCTCTGACAAAGGTAGCGATTGATATTGAATCAGAGCAAATCATGGATGTCTACGTGACCATTAATGATCAGATGACCAAGTACACCTATGAGCAATTGCAGAACACTGCTAACAGGGTTATCCTTGATGTGACGGGTGTCAAAAGCTTCGATGTCCAAGGCAAAGCAAGATACCCTGAGCAATTACAAGAGGATGGGAACAATGAAGTGATGATCTTTGTTCGTGATCCGGAGCTGGAACTATAAGCTAGGTATAGAAATAGGTATAGAAAGGTCCCCACAGTCTGGACACTTGGAAGCAGTGTTCCGATCTGTGGGGACCTTTTATCGCACAAGCAATGGATTAACACCTTACATGCTTGCGTTTGAAGCCAATTCGTGATTTCTCTACTGCATTTTGAATATTGGCAGAAGCGTTCAGCAGCTTGCTCTTGGACTTGTCCTGTTGAACTTCTACTAGGCCTACTTCATTCGCTATCTCAATAGCCTTTTCATGCAGCGGCACATAGGATACCCCGACGGTGTAAATAAAATTATTCATAGAGTACTTCGTTCGCTCAGGAGCATCGTGAATCGTATTTTTCGCCAATTCAAGCATATCGGCCAACTTGCTCTCGGAGAACTCGCTATCCTTCCGATTGCCGAGCAGCCAGCAGTAGCAGCTCCAGCCCGCGGACATTCTCAGGTCTTCGCCGCTTGCGATCCATTTATCAGCAACCTCCTGTGCAATATCGGCCTCTGCCAAGGTTACTGCAACCACGAAGTCGGACAGCATGTAGAAGTATGCCGTATCCATCCAACGATCGAAATCCGCTACTGTCATCGCTTTCGGGTCTGCAATTACGCCTGCAAAGTACATAGCGTCATAGTTTCCAGTCGCGTACAGCTGCTCAGCCAACGGCTGATCTATTTTGATTTTCTTCGACATAGGCTTCATGGCACCTGTTGCCACGCCGAATACCGGCTCATGCGCGCCATTGGACATATATATCTTCTTGGTTCGTTCCTTGCCGAGAGCTTCAAGCTCCTGCATAACCAGTTCTAGATTCATCGCTGGACACTTCCTTCTTGTTCTAGATTCTGCCTCTTATCATTCTAAGCGTAGTCAGCTGATAGGCAAAGCCTAATGACTTCTTTAACTACACTTTTCCAAAACTTTGACCGAGTTATTATTAATGGTTACATTGGAATACCCCGACAGCGTTTCTGTATAGGAGCATATCGTCTTCGTTGTTTCCTTGAGAATCACTTATTAGAATACCTGTTTCAATTGCGACAATGTCAATATCTGATTGGTTGTCGATGGTTACGGAAAAACTCGTGAATGGATTGAAAAAGTCCGCATTTTCTTTGTAGATGGCACTGAATGTAACGATAATGATACAGCCAACAGCAATACCCATTATGTACACTGACTTCTTACTCAATAGTATAACCTCCTTTATAAGTAAGAAACGTAACGCTCAGCAATCACCGGCTCGATGATAGGATAGTTTTCAATTGAATCCTCCACATGATAGATCGTTGGCAAGTCGGCCGCAAGCAGCATCACAAGACTTTTCAAGAGCCCTTGTTACTTGCGCCGCTTCTGAGCGATTCTTGAATAAATAAGGAGGGCTGCGATAATCATGCTTATAAAACCGATATTTTCTGCCGTTCCCTGTTCCATCCCGAATACCAAGCACAGATTCGTAACCAGGCTTTTTACAAGCAGGGACACTACAATCAACATTATTGGCCGAATAAAATTATATTTTCTCATCTTCGTACCACTCCTGACGACAATCCGTAGTAGAGTCTCCCCCTAACTCCGGCTAATGAAACCGTTTTAATGGGAGCAATCCCGGCAAGTATACCAGTTTCCTATCTGATCGTCTATCCGTCACGACAATCCCGATCGATCGCGAAATTCCTGCGGGGTCATGTTCGTGAAGGCCTTGAACAGCTTAATAAAATGCGGCACGGCCTGATAGCCGATAATTTCAGCAATCTCATATATTTTTTTATTGGTGCTGCGCAGCAAATAAGAGGCCAATTCCATCCGATATCGCATAATATAATCGCTCAGATTGTTTCCCGTTTCTGCACGATAGGCTCTCGACAAGTAGGCGGGATGAAGACCGATGTGCGCCGCGATCGTCTGCAGTGATAAGTTGCCGTCCGTATTCACACCGATGAAATGGTGGACCTTGTCAACTAAACCTGTCTGCTTCTCTGCTGAATCCTGCGATTGCTCTCTAAGACTTCGGAGCATGAAGAATGCCCACTTCTCCAACTGCTTCAGTGAAGGAGCAGCCGGCATGAGTCCGAAGGAAGACTCGCCGAACTCGCTAAGCAGCTTCCCTTTCTTATGCGCCATATACTGGTAGGCGTTAGCGATGGCGAAATAAGCTTCATTCGCATGCTCGGGAGGATAGTTCTTGCTTTTCAATTCAACGAATATCTCGATTAGCTTCTCCTCTGCATGCACCCAGTTCCCCGTATCGAGCAAATGAATAAGAAGAGGTGGCCGATACAGTGACGTCAGCGTTCCGATCTGAACCTGATCGTCGAGATTATCTCCGATTCGCAGAAATACGCTTTGCCGCTTCTCTTCGATCACCCTCATACCATCGATTACTGATCGATATAGTCCGGGGACGCCTTCAGGGAATTGCGTCCAATTCTCAGCCAGCACGATGGAGATACTGCCACTGAGGAGAGCTTCCACCTTTTTCTTCAGCGCTGCCATCCGAATGTCCATCCCACCCCGAAGAGCATGCTCGTTCGCATCTGTTCTCTCCTTAGCCGAAACCATAATGACGAGATATTCGTTATGATCGCGGCAAAACCACAAATGAAAGGCGTCTCGCAGTAATTCCTCCGCCATATTCGTAACCGCATATTCGATAAGCTCTTTATCCATTTTCTCATAATCCTGCAGCTTTCCTTCCAGCCTTACGACGAACAAGCCTACTCTCTGCTGCAAGGAGAAAGGTAAGTTTAACAGGAACAGCTTCCGTTCCAGCTCTGAGTTAGGGATACCGTAGCCATACAGCAGACGATTCAACAGCTCACCTTGCAGTGCAGGCAAATTCTCTCGAAAAGCGTACACATCACGCTGCTGCTGCTGCTGCAGCTTCATTTCGCAAGCGATTTCTTCGGCTAGCTTGGCCAGCGTCTCCCGCAATTGCTCCGGGTTAACGGGTTTCATCAAGTAACCAGAGGTATTATAAGGAACTACGCTTTTGGCATATTCGAAATCCGCATAGCCCGAAATAACGACAATTTTGACTTTACGTCCCATTTCACGGATTTCACGAATCAGCTCGATTCCGCTCATCTCTGGCATACGTATATCCGTAATGACGATGTGTATGCTTTGTTCTTGATAGAGCTTCAAAGCTTCTCTACCGGAATAGGCTTTATGAATACGACTAATGCCCAGCTCTTCCTTCGGAATTGTAGCGGCGAAGCTATCTACTTGAGAGGGGATATCGTCTACGATCAGAACTTCCAACATCAGAATCGCCTCCATCCTTAATCATCAGCGCCACTCGAAGCCCGCCTAGGTATGAATGTTCAATTAGAAGCCCTGAGGATTGACCGAAGTAATGTTTGATACGCTGATGAACGTTGCGCAGTCCAAGACTGTGATCCTCACTCGCTTGCAAGGACAAGGAATGTCTTAACGATTCCAGTTCCTCTTGCTGCAATCCTACTCCGTTGTCTTCAACGACGAGCTCCCAACCATCCACAGTTCTGTTGCCGGTGATAACGATCTCGAATTGTCCGGCCTTGCCTTCCATGCCGTGCACGATCGCATTCTCCACTAGCGGCTGCAGAAGCAGCCGTGGCATAAGAGTAGACATCATGCCAACCTCGATATGTTCATGGAAATGCAGCCGCTCGGACTGCATCCGATGGATTTCCAAGTAATTGCGAATCAATTCCATTTCCTCAAGCAATGAAGTCAATTGCTGCTCCGTCCGTGTCGTATAACGGTAATATTGGCTCAAGTGCTGTGTGAATGCGACAATCACTTTGGTCCGCTCCAGCTGCGCCATGCTTTGAATATAGGCAAAGTTATTATACAGGAAATGCGGATTGATCTGAGCCTGCAGGTGCTTGAGCGAGGATTCCTTGGCGTGAAGCTGCTCCATGTACACCTTATCAATAAGTGTCTGAATATCTTCGGACATCAAGTTAAACTGCTCGATCAAATAATGGAACTCGTTGTGGGGGCCGAGCTTGATCCGATGATTATACGCACCACGCCGGAGCGATCTCACCGCCCGGATCAGGTCGTTGATCGGCTTCTGCACGTTGCGGTACAGCAATGCTGCAGAGGCAATGCCCATCAACAGCAATAGCAAGCCCGCAGCATAAAACATACGCTTGCTATGATCAATAGGCGCCAGCACTTTTTTCATCGGCTGGAAATCGACCATATACCATCCCAGAGAATCTGAGGTTACGTAATTGACAAGATACGGCTCATCCTGAAAGGTGATCTTGATCGATCCTTCGGTCGGATTCTGTGCTCTGATGATGTTGAATTGCTCCGCCATGGCGTTAGCCAGCTCAGGGTCGAGCTCCCGCGGAATGATAGGGTCAAGGCCCGGCTTGTAGAGGAACGGCTGTCCGACAGTGCCCTGCATAAATCTTTCGAGCATATTCACAAGGTTATTCGAAGTGAATGTAACCTCAACATACAGATTCGGATCTCCAAGCTTGGATAATGATTCAAAAGGTGTGATTAAATTCCGCACGAACGCTTTCTCCGGTCCCCGGTCCGTCACGATTACGCGATAATCCCAATGATCCTGGATAGCATCCTTGAAGTACTGAGCATCGTAATTTTGCTTCATATTCGTAGACACGACGATATCCGATAAAGGAGAATAGACGGTGAAATCATTTACCCATTCGAAGGAGGTTGACTGCATATCCAGCTTCTGCAGCAGAACTCTCTTCGATGCGAGTGTGGAATAGTCGGGCTCAGAGGAAGTCCGGAGCTGCATTTGCAGCGTATCCGGGTCGGCCGCGATGACAAAGGCGGAACGCCATAATCGGTCCGCCTCGACGTCCATCTGCTCCACGAAAAATTGAATCCGATTCAAGTTCATCTGAAGCAGCTCTTGCTCGACAACACTGGTGCTGGTCTTATTGGAGGAATTGTACATGACGATAATAGGGATAAGCATCAGGACGATGACGATCATGACTTTCGTGAAAATATTCATTTTGCCGACCGTTCCGCGTCTGATCTTAAAAATAAGGCTCACCCAATTCGATCATATTTTATGTGGTCAGAGTCTCACTAGGATTTCACCGAGCCAAGTACGATTCCTTTAACGAAATACTTTTGCAAGAACGGGTACACGAGCAATATGGGCAGCGCCCCAATAAATATTTGCGCCGACTTAACGGTTCGGTTAGAAAAGTTTTCTATACTTTCCAATGTTATACCAACCCTAGACAAGTTGTCACTAACAATCATAGAGTGCAAATAAGTGGCAAGAGGATAGCCATTCGGATTGGACATATAGATCATGCCGTCAAACCATGAGTTCCAATGAAAGACCATTGTAAATAAAGACAATGTCGCAATAGACGGCATCGATACGGGCAGATAAATACTCCATAGCACCCTCAGATGACCGGCCCCGTCAATATAGGCTGCCTCTTCCAGCTCCTGCGGAATCGTCCGGAAGAAATTGAGCATCAGAATCATGTTCCATACACTGACGGCCGAAGGCAGCACCAACGCCCATATCGTATCAATCATGTGCAGCTTGCTTACCAATACATAAGAAGGAATCAGTCCTCCTGAGAACAGCATTGTGAAGACGAACACCCAGATATAAATTTGACGTCCAGGGAATTTGTGCACGGATTTCGACAAGCTATAGGATGCCATCGTTATGACGGCCATCGAGAGCACCGTACCTAACACGGTCCGCTCTACCCCGGTCCACAAGGACTGGATGAACATTTCGTTGCTGAGTGTCTTCACATAAGCATCCGTCGTAAAGCCGATTGGCCAGAAATTGACGATATTAGCGGTTGCCGCAGCCCGCGAGCTGAATGATAACGCGAACACATGGAGGAGAGGAAGAACGCAAATCAGCGACAACAAGCTAAGAAAGATCGTGTTCGAGATCGTGAATACGGTGTACCCTCTAGAGCGATAGCGCATGGTCGTTCCTCCTTAAAAAATCCGGTAGTTGGCTAATTTGAAAGCCATTCTGTAACTGATTACGATCAAGATGAAGCCAATCGCCGATTTGAATAGTCCGACAGCCGTACCGAAGCTGAACTGTCCGTTGTTCAAGCCTTCCCGATAGACGAACGTATCGATGATATCTCCATGTGAATAGACAAGAGGGTTATAAATATTAAGGATTTGATCGAATCCAGCATCCAGAATCCTGCCGAGCGACAAGGTGGCGACGACGATAACGATTGGCATCATAAGAGGAATGGAGATTAATTTCACCTGATGCCAGCGTGAAGCTCCGTCAATCTCAGCCGCTTCATACAAAGCCGGATTGATGCCCACCAGTGTAGCGAGGAATATAATCGCAGAGAATCCGAATTCTTTCCACACATCGCTTAGAACGACCGTGAATCGGAACCAATTGCCGTCACCTAAGAAAAAGATGCTCTGGATACCGAACGAATTCAGAAGACGATTGACGATTCCGCCCTCCGTCGATAGAATATCGATCAGAATTCCCCCAAGGATGACCCACGATAAGAAGTGCGGCAAATAGACGAACGTCTGCACGAATCTCTTGAATAACATCTTGCGGACTTCATTGAGCAAGAGAGCGAAGATAATTGGGACGATCAAATTCACGATCAGTTTAAATGAGGCAATAATTAAAGTATTCCATATGATCTGCTTGCCGTCCGGATAGGTGAACAAATACCGAAAATGCTCTAAGCCTACCCAAGGCGAGCCTTTAATCCCAAGCCATGGCTCATAGTTCTGGAAGGCAATAACGGCCCCGAACAAAGGAACATATTGAAACACGAAGACCAATGCTAAGGCCGGCAACAATAGAACATGGAACGGCCAAGTTTTTCGCCAATACGCTGCCATTATGCATCCTTCCTATCCTTTGGAAAATAGAGAAGGAGAGAGCCAAGGCTGCTCTCTCCTCCGTCATCGAATCCTTTATTCTTCAAATGTAGCCTGTGATCATTACTGGTTTTTCGCGTACCATTCGTTAACCTCGTCCGTAATCTTCTGGCCGCCGTTATCCAGCCATTGCTTGACGAATTCATCGAAGTGCTCCACCGGCTTTTCGCCGTAAATGATTTTCAGATAGCTTTCCGTAGCGAGCTTCTTCAGCAATTCGCCTTTAGATTTCATCGTTGGTGTCATTGGTCCGGTAAAATAGTTCTTGCCTTCGGTGACGGCTTGGTTAATCCGTACGCCCGCAGCGTCAAGCTGTCTCTTCTTCATTTGCTTGGTGTCGAATTCCATCGCCGTTACGGGCTCTGCGTTCGGATCAGCCAAAAACTTCTTGACTGCTGCAACGTTGGAGTGTGGGATACTTGTAAAGTTGCCAAGAATATTCGTCATCATGAAGCGGATATCCATCGTGCCTCCGTCTTTCAGCGGCCATTGGTCTGCTGGTACACCCGCCTCTTCATAGTTACCCTTGATGACTTTGCCGTCCAATTTCACATAGTCGTACCCTTCATGATAGCCGTCTTTCCAACGCGGATCGAAGTACGGATCGCCTTCCAGCTCCAATTTCTTCGCGAATATTTTGTTGAAGTACGCGAACCAGGCATCGATATGCTTGAAGTCCTTGTTGAATACCGTGAAACCCTGGGTCAGCGGCTTCTCTGCTCGGCCCACCAAGCCATTCGGCCCGGCCGGAAGTGGGTACGCCTGGAAATCGGCATCCGGATTGTTTTTGGTCGCATCACCGAGCGGCCAATCGCCCATCCAGAACGGTCCGAACATAATGCCGGCCTTGCCGCTGGCTGTCAATTCGGAGGCTTTTCCCGGATCCTTGATTCCGGCTTCTTTATCCAGATAGCCTTTACTCATCCAATCTCTCATCTTCTGCAAGTACAGCTTGGCGTCCGGATGGATCGCGCCGTAGCTCAGCTTGCCATCTGCGTCCTTGTTCCAGAACAAGCGCACGTCGTACGTATTGATCATTTGATCAGTGAGGGCAGAGACGATCGCGTCTGTCTGGCCCATCCAAGTCCATGGCCCTTCTTTGAGCGGTACGGCTAGACCGATCGTGTCGTTCTTACCGTTCTGATCGGGGTCACCCTCCGTGAACTGCTTGAGAACGTTTTCAAATTCATCAAGCGTTGTAGGCGCCTCTAGTCCCAGATTATCAAGCCAGTCTTTGCGGATCCACATCACAGTGCCTTCGTCACCCATGAAGAAGGCTGGCAAACCATATATCTTGCCGTCTTTCTTGACTTCGCCCAGTGCGTAGCTATACTTCTCCAACAGCTTCTTATACTCGGGATGCGCATATTTCTCGATCGCTTCATCCAAAGGCATCAGTTTATTGGCCGCAAGCAAGTTTTGCAGCGGGTCGTTCCCTGCGGCGAATGCATCAGGCAGCTTGCCACCGCTGGAGAGCAGCAGGCGAAGCTTCGTATCATAATCTTCTGGCTTCGTTACAATAAAATCGAATTTCACGTTAATTCCCATATTTTCTTTCATCCAGCGGAGATTCGCATTGTCTTCCATAGATTCACCAGGCTTGAAAGCATTGCCCCGCGAAGTTCCATCGTCCACAATGGCGGTCGTAATCGTAACCGGAGGGTCGAACTTCTGATTCCACTTCTCCGCCGGCTCTTCCGCTTTGGCGGGCTCCGATGCGGTAGGAGTACTGGTTGAGGCTGCCGGACTTGCCGCGTTCTGATTGTTGCCGTTCGTGCAAGCGGCTAATGTCGGTAATAGTGCAATGGCAATCGAAAGCGTTAATAATCTTGCGACCTTCGCATATCGACTCATAAATTACCCCTTTTCTTTGGACATTGGTGGTACGCTTCAAATTATATGGACTTGGTGGAATTCCGTATATATTCGATTTTTAACGTGATATCGAAAAACGTACATTCCTTCCCAATCGATTTCATTCAGGCTAAGCCACCGCTTAATCATGCTTGATGAAATCTATTCCCGTCTAACGTCCAAATTTTCTTTAGTTAAGCCACTTATTTCTCATTTCCCCTCTCACCACCTCATATTAGCGAAACTACTTTCGCTGTTCCATCTACACTAGGCCCGTGCAGCACAGTTAAAGTAACCAGCTTCGCTACTCGTGAACCTGCTTTCGCTATTTAGGAACTTTGTTGCGCTATCCTTCCATTTCCCCTCTCACCACCTCATATTAGCGAAACTACGTTCACCAATAAGGTAATCCAGTGCGCTAACCTTGCTCCCCCCTCCTACCTCGCATTAGCGAAACTACTTTCGCTGTTGGAGAACCTACTTTCGCTATTTCATCTACACTAGGCCCGTGCAGCACAGTTACAGTAACCAGCTTCGCTACTCGTGAACCGACTTTTTGGAAAACCACTAATTACATATGAAATTCCCACAAATTAGTCATGTATTTTTACAAGATGCTCTATGTTAATTTTAATTAGAAAGCGCTTGCAAATAATCATCAAGTTATTGACTCAAGACCAGATTAATGATCACCAATCATCTGACAAAGGAGAACTCAATGACTAATCGAATGAACAAATCTTTCTTATCACTTACCCTTGTCACTGCCCTTCTGCTCTCTCTGTTCGCATCCGTTGCCGCCGCTGATGCCAAGGGTGAGCAGCAGCCTAAGGAAGCGCCTAAGAGCAAGCTCCAATCCTATGTAGACGACATGCAGCCCGGCTGGAACCTCGGCAATACATTAGACGCAACAGGTGCTGATGAAACCTCGTGGGGCAATCCGCGCGTAACCCAAGAGCTTATTACCAGCATCGCTCAAGAAGGCTACAAAAGCATTCGGATTCCCGTCACATGGGATACGCATATGGGTGCAGCGCCGGATTATACCATTGATGAAGCCTATCTTGATCGCGTAGAAGAGGTTGTTGGCTGGGCGCTGGATGCCAAGCTTTATGTCATGATTAACGTCCACCATGACTCCTGGTTATGGATAAGCCACATGGAGAGCAAGCATGATGAAGTTATGGCCCGTTATAATGCAGGCTGGACACAGATTGCTGATCGCTTCAAGGATCACTCGAACAAGCTGATGTTCGAGAGCATTAATGAGCCTCGTTTCACGGATGGCGGAAGCACGGATGAGACGAAGATGGAACAGATGGTGGAAGAGCTTAACACATCCTTCCACAGCATTGTCCGGAAATCCGGCGGAAGCAATGATGTGCGTCCACTGGTGCTGCCTTCATTAGAAACCTCTCCTACTCAATCTAGAATGGATGGGCTTTACCAGACGATTACAGCTCTGAATGATCCTAATCTAATCGCAACCGTACATTATTATGGCTTCTGGCCATTCAGCGTGAACATTGCGGGCTACACCACCTATGAAAAAGATACGAAGAACGATATCACCCAAACCTTTGATCAGGTGTACAATACTTTTGTCGCCAAAGGTATTCCTGTAATCGTCGGAGAGTTCGGTCTGCTCGGCTTCGATAAGAACACAGGCGTTATTGAGCAAGGCGAGAAGCTGAAGTTCTTCGAGTATTTAACCTATTATTTGAAAAAGAACAGGATTGCTTCTATGCTCTGGGATAATGGGCAGCATTTTGATCGCAAGACATATAAGTGGTCTGATCCTGAGCTTCATAACATCCTGATGTCAGGCTTAAAGGAACGGTCAGCCACCTTAGTTAACGATCAGGTCTACCTCCAACAAGGTGCTGCGATTAAGGATACTAAAGTAGGGATTAACCTGTTCGGCAATAAACTAACGACCATTAGTGCTAATGGCAAATATCTAAAAAGCGGGACGGACTATAACATGAAGGGTGAAGCTCTAATCCTCAAAGCCAGCCTGCTTAATAAGCTCACCGCTTCACAACAATTAGGTGAAAATGCTGTTCTAACTATTAAATTCAACAAAGGCGTTACATGGAAGCTTAAGATCATCGTGTATGACACTGTGAAACTCAGCAGTACAGAAGGTACAACGGAGTCCTTTGCCATTCCAGCTGCTTTTAACGGCAACCAATTAGCTACCATGGAGGCCGTGTATGCAGATGGCGGCAATGCCGGTCCCCAAGACTGGACTTCATTCAAAGAATTTGGCTATACCTTCACTCCTTCTTATGACACGAATGTAATCGAGCTGCTCCCGAACTTCTTCAAAGATGTGAAGGACGGCGAAGTCCTATTGAAGTTCCACTTCAGGAATGGCGATATCGTTACGTATACGATCACGAAGAGCGGAACGAGTGTTGTAGGTAAAGCAACGGAATAGTAGAATCATAGGATCAAGAACAAACGGCATTGTCCTCCTCTTAGGACGATGCCGTTTGTTTGGATAGCGATTCAAAATATTCGACAACGACCTCACGAAATTCCAGAGCAGCCTGCGAAATGTATCTACTCCTGTGCCTTAATAAAGCAATCTCCCTTACCAACTCGTCATTCTCTACTTGGATATACTTGATATCCTCCCGTGAGAACCTTGCCGTGCTTGGTATGAAGGCTATGCCAATATCTGCTTCAACCAGAGAGCTTAGCCTTGCAGGCTCATCTCCCTCGTACACATATTTAGGTTCAAAACCCGCCGTCTCGCAAATGGAGTCCACTAAATCGCGAGTCCCGTAGCCTCTCTTAACACCGACAAACCATTCATCCCTTAGTTCTGTCAAGGATACGCTGCTTCGGCCTGCCAGCCGATGCTCCTTGTGAACAGCTATTAGGATCGGGTCGATGAACACGATTTGACATTCAATGTCATCCCCTTGAATCGGTGGTGAGGACAAGCAGTAGTCGACTTCTCCTCTATGAAGAAGCGTAGCCATTTCCTTCATGGTTAGCATCTGCACATGAAATTGGATATCGGGCCGCTTTTTCCGAAATTCTCTAAGAATATGGGGTAACGTGCTTGCGGTGGTCACCGCCAATTCGAGTGTGCCGTGCTCCGGGCTGGCCAAATCGCTTATTTCCTGCTTCCCCTGTTCCAGTTCAAACAAAGCCCTTTCTGCACGTCGAAGGAATCTGCTGCCGAACTCATTCAATCGCAGCTTCCTTCCTGTTCGATCGAATAGAGGGACCCCTAGATCCTCCTCCAAGCGCCCAATTGTTTTGCTAAGTGACGATTGAGTAACGTGCAGACTTCGTGCAGCTTCTGTCATATGCTCCAACCTAGCCACCGCGATAAAATATTGCAATTGAAGAAGTTCCATTGTGACCCTCCATTCATTCCTTCAAGTCAATGAAATCATAACATGAAATGCGTTGGAGTAAATAAACGATTTCAAGTACGATGACAGTAATACACTTTAGGGGGACCAAAAATGAATGCTCGCAGCAGGTGGCTAATGATTTCCGTTGGCCTTGGGATACTATTGAATCCATTAAATTCTTCTATGATTTCCGTTGCTATTCCAAGGCTGCAAAATGTGTTTCAGCTTAACTATACAGGTGTTTCTTGGATTGTTTTTTCTTTCTACATTGCAAGCTGCATCGCTCAGCCTATCATGGGAAAGGCCAGCGATTTATTCGGTCGTAGGAAAATCTTTCTTATCGGGCTTGTTGTAGCCTTCCTTGCATCATTAGCAGCCCCCCTATCACCAAGCTTCGGGTGGCTCATCGTGTTCCGCATTGTGCAAGCCATCGGAACAAGCATGATGGTTGCGGTTGGAATGGCCATCGTGCGAATCCATATTACGGAGAAACAAGCGACCGCACTGTCTGTTTTATCCATATTCCTATCCGGGGCTGCAGCAATTGGCCCTTTTATTGGCGGGGTCTTAATTCACTGGTGGAGCTGGCCTGCTATCTTTTTCGTCAATATTCCATTCGTGGTGGTAAGCTTTCTATTATCCTGGAGGAATATTCCGAAGGACGAACCGTCAATATCCGTTACACGGGGCATGTCCTTGCGTAAATGGTGTGATTTGATTGATGCGTCAGGTATCCTGCTCTTCACAGCGGGGCTGGTTGCCCTGCTTCTCGGGCTGCTCTCAGCCAAATCATCTGGGCATATCACATTAAGTCATGTTATTGTCGGGCTGATAGGCTTCGCTGCGCTGGGGGCATTCGTCCGACATGAGTTAAAAGCGACGTCACCCTTTATTCCATTGCGAACATTCGCCAAATATCCTGCGATGACTTGGGTTAACTTCGAATTCATGCTCGTTAACGTCCTTTATTACTCGCTCTTTTTCGGGCTTCCGTCCTACTTGCAAATGGTACGTCATGTCAGCGAGTTCCATACAGGGATTCTTATGCTAAGCTTAGGCATGTGCTCGCTAGTGACTGCTCCAATAGCAGGTAGATGGATCGATAGATCAGGATCTCGACCAGCATTGCTGGTGTCCGCCATCTTAATGACATTAGGGTCTGTGTGGCTCGTGACATTGAATCACACTTCACCGGTTATCAGCGTGTGTATTGCTCTAGCTGCATTCGGTATTAGCAACGGGTTGAACAATGTAGGTATGCAAGCAGCCCTGTTCCAAAGCTCTCCGCAGGCAATAATCGGTGTAGCATCCGGATTATTTAATACAGCAAGATACCTGGGCACCATTCTCTCTTCCTTGTTGATAGGGATCGTAATGGGAGGCACATTCAACTTCGAGGGGTTTCGAGTGCTTGGGATTATCCTCACGGTCATTTCATTGTCATTGGTACTCATGAATCGGCGGCGCCGGGAGTCCAGGCAATTGCAAGAGTCGTAGGTTCACCGGGTACAAATTGAAAGGAGTATGATGTCGGTAGAAATCGTTGTGCTCAAACTCCAGTTGTATCTTTATTCATGTTAATGTATTATTATTCAAAAGCTACGTGGAGGATAAATATGGACAACAAATTCATTGAGGAATTATCATTGAACCACTGGCAGCCCTTATCTACTCTACTTTACGATGGATGGGTATTACGCTTCGCGGATGGATATACAAAAAGAGCAAACTCCATTAACCCCATTCTTTATTCAACTTGTGATTTGCATATCAAAATTAAAGAATGTGAAGAAATCTATTCAGCCAATCATTTACCGATAACATATAAAGTCACTCCCTTTATTCATCCTGCCAATCTAGATGACACTTTAGAGGGAATGGGCTATTCTGTGATTGATACTACAAGTGTTCAAACTCTGAAGTTAGATAACATAAGCAAGCCCACACTAACTTCTGTAAAAATAAACGAAGACATCACTGCGGAATGGCTAAACGATTTTTGCAGGCTTAATAACGTTAAAGACAAAAATAAGAGCATTATGGAACGCATGTTATCTAATATCAGAACGAAAAAGGGATTCCTATCGTTTTATTACGATGAACAAGTTATTGCCTGCGGTCTTGGCGTTATAGAAAGAGAATACATAGGTCTATATGATATCGTGACAGATATTAACTATAGAAACCGAGGTTTCGGAGAACAGATGATATTAAATCTGTTAATGTGGGGCAAAGAAAATGGAGCAAAGCATAGTTATTTAGCGGTGGTATCGAACAATGAGCCTGCATTAAAGCTTTATTCAAAACTCGGTTACTCTGAAGTTTATAAGTACTGGTATAGAGTTAAAGACAACATTTAACAACGTAGTGCTATATAACAAAGAGGGGCTCTTCGCCCCTGTTGCTATGCATCTGCGGTTAATTGTCACTCCAGTCACATGTCATTATCTCCTTATAAGCCGATATTGTTTTTTAGACCTTTGTAGCTTCCGGACTCAGGAAATTCATTCTGAACAATGGTCATGAATTTTTCAGAGAATCCATAAGCTGCAAGGTCACGAATTTGAACCATTACCACATCACTTATAGGATTATTATCAAACTCATTTGATGGAAGGCGTATTTCCCCACCAATTCTCTGAAGTAAGAACGTTATGTGTATCAGAGGAGGCGAGGCATCAGGGGTTTCACATATGTATAATAGCTTGGCTACTTTAGTCGTAAGTCCTGTTTCTTCTTCAATCTCTCTTACAATTGCTTCTTCAAGAGTCTCTCCTTGTTCAACTCTTCCTCCCGGCAAAGACCATTATCGGTCAGACGTTACGTTCTGTTTCACCAATAGGATAGTTTCATTCTCAACTAATATCCCAGTCACTCTAACCTGTAGAAGATTGCTCATCGACACTTGCCTCCCAACCAACCCGAATTCATAACTTAGGCATATTTCTTCATCATAACATTTAGAAACTCTCGAAAGCCTTCAACATATGTTGTTGGTTGATAAATTTGGTATTGGTTGGAAGTTTAATAGTGACGCTGATAAGTTTCTTGATCGTTTAGTTGCTAACGAATAACAGGATAAGGAAAGTGGCAGCGGACAGTTAGCGTTGCCACTCTTGTTTGAAGCCCAGGCAGAAAGGAGAATGAACCACGTTTATGGAAATCAACGAACTGCTTCCAGCAAGGTCGAGAAACGAGTTGAGGTTTATGTTTTGGATGGATTGATGGAATAAAAAAGATAATTTCTGAGACTGAACTAGCTCAAGGGCTATCTCCTAGAAGCAAAAATAGCTCATGGACTGAATTGAATAAAGAACGGGTTCGTCGACTTGATCACTGGAAATGATTAAGAAC
The DNA here is from genome assembly GCF_059686975.1 of Paenibacillus xinjiangensis. NCBI lineage: Bacteria > Bacillati > Bacillota > Bacilli > Caryophanales > Paenibacillaceae > Paenibacillus > Paenibacillus xinjiangensis. Next base: position 104,753 of record NZ_JCAALS010000009.1, read on the forward strand.
AGCCCTTTAACGCCCTCCAATGCGGCTTGCAGCGTATCTGGCTCATTCAAAAAAAACCTCTCTGAGTTCTAATGATGAAATGAAACCCAGTACCATCAAGGCACTGGGTTTCATTTTACAGATACTTTATTCGTTTTGCAGGGCTCTCGATTGGAGGTGAGTGTGCTATTTATTTTCATAAGGTATTAAGCCGTAATTCATGAAAATACTGGACAATGGGATGCTTCAGCTTCATTTTTTCGGTCATGTTTACAATTCGCTTTTTGCCAACTCGTCTGTCCACCAAAGCTAGAATATTCAATAAGATATCATTGCTCTCTACGCTGTCCTCTATAGGACTGGATAAAAATTTATTAGCTACAACGACAAAATTAGATTTACTTAAGGATGACTGTGCTGCCATAAGCTCTTTCGCATATTCTGATGTTTTCCTGCTTCTTGCAATTACCTTTAGACGGTCCTCCGGAACTGCTCCCTTGATATCCTTTCTGACCACTTCAATATCTTCATTGCTGATCGGAATTTGGATACCTGAGTCATTCTTAATTTCCAGCTCTGTCTGATACCATCTGATTAAAGTCGTTATATCATTCATATTGAGTATATTCTTTTTATCTACCGCAATATAACACTGCCCAGCTTTATCGGGTAAATAACGGTAGCTGGTTGCACGGTACTCGACCCTTCCATTTAACGCAGGACAGAGAAAACTCTCCAGCTGCTGCTTCAATTTGCTCCAGGACATGTAATCCTCCTATGTTCAATATTACAAAACACCTGTTGAGACAGGCCTTCTATTCTCCATCATACAATAACTAACACTTAGATCATAATAGTTGTAAGTAAGTCAAATTAACAATATCCAATCCTTGCTCCTCTATGCTCATAAGACAAACTTCCACCACTGTGGGAAGGATCAACATGTCTTCAGTTTTACATAATATTTTACCTATTACCGAAACTTTGTTTGCATACCGCACGTCAATTATTAGAATAGAAAAATTTGGATGAAGGTGAAGTTTATGCATGCGAATAAAAAATGGCTTTTGGTTGCAGCTAGTTTATTTATTGTCGGTGCTATTTTTGGGTCGATTAGGTTTCTGAATGAGTCTACTAGTGTTGATCATGAAGAACAAACTGTACCATTGATGCAACTTGAGCAATTTAAAGAAGACGATCTTAAGCAGTCCGCATTGAAGGAATTAGATTCCAGGACTGCGTATGAAATATTCTCTTCGGACTTCACAGCCTACAAAGACATGCATGCAAAACATAGTACTCATTATACCAACAAACAAGCTAAGGGTAATGAAATTAGCTCAACAGTATTACGTGAACTAGAGAAAAAGGGAGAGCTTATTGCTTATTTTGAAAAAGAATTGAAGAACAACTCAAAAACAGGTGAGCAGCTTCTGAACGAGTTTCATGCTGCGATAGAGAAACTGAATAAAGAGCTTTAGAATGGTATGAGAATTACCCTATTTATAGAAAAAAATACCCTCTCGTTCAAGAGAGGGTACTCCATTATAACTTCTCACTCGTTTTTTTCGTTCTACAATAGCAGTGGGATACACTCCCGACCACTTCAATATTTGCACAACATTTAGACCCTTAGCGAGCCTCGGAACCCTCTTGCACCATAGTAGGAATCTGCTCCATTGTGGTACATGAAGACAGTGTCGTATCGACGATCGCAAAAGATGGCCCCGCCGAGCTTTCTAATACGATCGGGTGTTTTCACCCAGCTCGAACTTTTCAGATCGAAGTTTCCAAGTTTCTGCAGCTCCCGGTATTGTTCTTCTGTTAAAAGCTCAATGCCAATGGCAGCTGCCATTCCAATCGCATCATTTTGCGGTTTATGTTCTTTCCTAGATTCCAATGCTTCACGGTCGTAACAAATACTTCTGCGACCCTTAGGACTTTCCGCTGAACAATCGCAAAAGATGTATTCGCCCGACTCATTGTCATAATCAACAACATCCGGTTCGCCGCCAGTTCCCTCCATTTCATGAAGTGACCACAGTTTTTCAGCATGAGCTTCGAGCTTTGCTTGTACGTTAGCCCATTCAACACCTTGATGGCGGTTCATGTTTTTCTCAAAACGGGCTTTCAATGTCTTGAGCAGCCCTTCACGTTGTTCCGGCGATAACTCCTTTTTATTACTAACTTCACTCTTTGTCATGTTCATTTCCTCCTTCAAATATTTGCTACTTCCTAGTGAGCGACAGCATTCCACATGTATGGAATCTGGTGGAGATTAATCAAGGCGGACCGTTAGCAGTCTATTGCAAACATATTAAAAAAACCAATAAAAGACAGAAAATAATGACTGCCGCCGTCATTTGCTTAAAGTTATCCTTGATACGCACATGAGCCACTATAGCTCCAATCATGGTTAATGCTAGCCATATACCAGCTATCGTTGCCCAATGAGAATAGAAGTAACCCGCTGCTAACCCTGCAACCCCAATAAGCTGTACCGTTCCAGTTACAACACGAAACCATTGTGGCAGCTGCAGTCTATTGAAGTTATTGACATGCATGAGCGACCCGTATACTTTTCCTACACCTGAAAGCAGGAAAATAAATATAAGAATAGTCTGCAATATCGTAGTTATAATCAATATTACCATCTTCCTCTCCCTATTGTTTGTTGTTTTTCAGATATAACGAGCCAACTGCACTTATTGCAATAATCGTTCCTACAATTAGGGAGACTATGAGTTCTATCCTCGTTAATCTGCCGCCTACACACATTTGATAAAAGAAGAATATGGTGGACGGAATCGATAGGGTAATGGCAGTTAGTAAGCCAGGAGAATACTCTTTATACTTAATAGTCGTTACTACATGGAAAAGTCCGTTTAAACCAATATGCAATTGAAATGCCGCTGCTAGCACTACCCAGCTACCGTGATACCCGATAGAGGATGCTTTGTAGGAGACTAGCAGGACCAGTAGAATCATACAAACTTGAATGATGGCATGCTTGTAGGTCGACATGGGTGCGAAGTGTCGAGTGGCCCATTTCGAAAAACCAGGAAGTTCTTCGATAGTGTGGAGAAGTAAGACGACATAAGGCAACCAGAAAATAAGATGAAATGTTTGATTCATCAAGCTTACTTCCTTTCAACAAATTTATTTGAACGTTCAAACAATAAATTACGAAAAAAAAATTATGTTTTTGATAAATATACTTCTAATAGCTCGGCTAAAGTAAGGTATGCAGCCTCAATATCGAAGTCAGGATCAGCCATTTGCTCAAGAGCCAAGCCATCAATAGTTACATTAATAATCGATGCCAGCGCCTCTTTATTAATATTCTCTTTTATCGGCAATATGCTGAGCGTTCTCAACACTTGTTGTTTGCCGGCCTCCAGGCTTTGTTGAATTTTCTTGCGACCGGCTTCGCTCCTTAAACCTATCGCAAATAGTTCAAAGCGCAGACGATGCCAATCCGGGTACTGATGCACCATATTTTGAGGAACGGCTAACGCATGGCGTATAAAATTTTCATTCAACGGTATCTCCGAAATCTTATTCATTTCTTCAATGTAACGTGCACTTTCCAATTCAAAGATTTCAAACATCAAATCCTCTTTGCTCGAAAAATAATAATTAATCAGCCCTTGCGATATGCCTGCTTGCTTGGCAATCTCTTTCGTCGAAGCTTTCTCGAAGCCCTGCTCAGCCAACACCCGATAGGCAGCATCGACAATTTTACTTTTCGTATCTCCAGCTGCGTTTTTAATGCTCATCATCACCTTTGTTTGAACGTTTAAACAAATACTACCATAATTAAACAAATTGTCAATGGATACCTCGTACTCCTTCATCCGTCCGTGCGATTAAAAGACCCCTGCTTATGAGCTTAAGCAAGAGTCTATAATCCGTTATTCATTCATACCATCATTAGAATGGTTTGCACATATCCGATGCCGAACTATTCCTTGTAGGAACATAGAACCTAATAGGAGTATTATTAAAATCCACCATCCAACCGACTCGAAAATTCCCTGAGGAAAAATAAATGTGTATCCAAAATATGCTAAAAACAAGACTCCCTGAAGTATTTTAAACGTTTTCGCATCAGCTTCATTATTTAACGCTACGAGCCTTTCGTCATTCTCTTTAATAAGCAAGACCGACGGTCAATAGGACGAGACCGGCAATTAACGATACAGTCATAATCATTTCGGCCTCTTTAACTGTCTTTTCACCAAGCATACTCATTCCTCCCAAAATAAATCATTCAACGTTTTATTGAGTGCCTTGCATATTTCAACACATAACTTAAGGCTTGGATTGTAGCTGCCCGACTCGATTAAATTTATGGTTTGCCTTGTGACACCAACGATCTCTGCTAAACGCTCCTGCGATACTTCAGCTTCTATTCTGGCAATCTTCATTTTTTTATTTTTCAAGATGCCTCATCTCCTTTCAATAACACAATACCATTACACATTACTAAATGTCAATTATATATTACTTTTTGTAATGTTTTTTTCGAACAGATTGTACATAAAAGCCACCTTAAAGAGGGGTTCAACCTTTTGGAATTTCTGTCCGAAAGACTTTTTCTTAATTTTCAGTTATTTCTGAGAGCTAGGGTTTATGCAACGTAAGCAATTGATTTTTCACTGACACGTAAGACATACGAGTTGTTAGATTACTTACTCATAAGCTCGCCCCCGCTGTTCACTTCAGTATAAAAGAGGTACCCATACACTAAACACTTTTTTTCTAAGTGTCCAGTGTATGGGTACCAGTTCTCCGCCGCTCTTTACTATTTCCGTCAATACAGCTCCGATTTACAACCTGCCTTCTTCACTGACCTTCACTGTGCCGGAGCTATGCGCCTTGCGCAGGTTGTTGTTAAGTCCGTGATCTCACTCTTACATAGCGTCCTACAAATCTTCCAGTTCGTTAGGGGAGTTCTTTCCTAAGGGTCATGACTTCGCCGAGGTCACCGATGAGGGATTGGCTCTCCCAGCTGCAACAAAATCTAATTCCGCATGAACAATTATTTTATTGCCATTTCCATCAGGATATTCAGTAATATCCTTACCTTCATTGGATTGAATTCATCAACTCATAGAAATATTTGGATTCATGAGTCTTATTAAGACTATACCAGGCATCTAATGTTTTTGAAGAAAACACACCCAGAGCTTTCAAGACGTGTACAGAAAATTCTAGCGGGGCTATTCCAGATGCAGTGATCAGCTTTCCATCCGTTACAGCGGACTCCATTTTGTAATACTTTTCGCCCGTGTAAGTGGGACAGATCATTTTAAGGTATTCCAGATCATTGCTTGTATGCCAACGCGAATTCAGCAATCCTGTCTGGGCAAGAGCTATTGTAGCACCACAAATGGCCGCAACCAGTATACCTTCCTTTAAACACCTCTCAACGATGTTTAAGATGGGTTGGTGAATTGTTTCTGTCCATGTATCTCCACCGGGTAGAATCAATGTATCTGTGCTTTCGATGCTGCACTCATCCAGTTTGATGTCAGGCAGTATTTTCAATCCGCCCAATGTAGTTACAGGAGTCTTATTAATTCCCACGGTAACTATTTTTGAAGGGGCAAGCCCCTTTTTATAATATCTTCCCGAGTTCAGTTCGGCAGTTAAGTAACCTATTTCCCAGTCTGCCATTGTGTCAAACACATAAAGATATACCGTATTATTCATTTGCTGGTTCCCCTTATTTTACAATTCATCAAGTGATACCACCATCCATCGGTAATCAATGACTATCATCATTATAAAATAGCTTCACTGACATCTGCTGTCAGTGAAGCTATTTTAGTTGATAATATTCCATTTACCTGCCCATAGTGTTGCTTGTCTCAATGCTCCTTCTTTGATGAAGCCATTCTTCAACAACACCTTTTTTGTTTTAACCGTTTCGGTAAACTCGATACGTCATTCGCGAAGGGAAGAATGGGACGCGGATCGTCCGTCATCTCCCAGTCGCACAGACAAAGTAAGTTCCTGGACTATTGGCGGCCCATTCCTCTACCACCACCTGCACCTCCTTGGCCTCCACCTCCTTGCGATTGAGTGATTTGAGTGATTTTTTCCCCGTTGACCGTGACATCCCCGCCATTAAGCTGAGCTGTACCATCCGCATCAAAGGCTGACGAGGCTTCAACAGTTATGGTGCCGCCATTAATATAGAGATCACCGTTTGAATCAAAGGCGTCCGTATCACCACTGCCCATCCTCACATCAATGGTACCTCCATTGACTTCAATAACGACAGTGCCATCGACTTTTTGCGAGGCGTTAATACCGTCATCCTTCGCATACAACGTGATCTGACCGTCATTAATCTGGATAGAGGTCGCCTCAATACCTTCTTCGCTGGTCTCAATGTTAATAGTTCCGCCATCGATCTGAACAAAGCTGTTGCCTTGGATGGCATCGTCGACAGCGGAGATGCTTAAGTCGCCGCCTTCAATATAGATATATCCAAGAGTAGCATCCTCATCGTTCTCGCTATGGAGAGCATCCTTACCCGAATTGATCGTAATCGTTCCATCGTTGATAAGAATGGCATCATTAGCCTCTAAGGAATCCGCAGAGGATTGAATGTTGTACACACCTCCGGTTATTTTAAGATCATCCTTAGAAGATATGCCATTCCCGTCATTCGATACAATATCCAGACTTCCTGTTCCATTCAGGGTCAGATCGGCTCTGGAGAAAATAACCGCATCCAAATTGGTATCTCCATCCGCCACATAGCTTCCGGTAACCTTCATATAATTCTCGCTGTCCGTGGATGTAACGAAGACTTTATCCGCTTCTTTCACATAAATGGCAGGCGAATCATCATTAGTTATACTGACACTGTCAAGGACGATTTGAATTTTCGCGTCCTCTGCAGCCTCAACCACAACCGTCACATTCGTTGCCTCGCCGCTTAAGACATAGACACCTTCTGTATTCAGCATCACATCTTGATCGCTTTCCAATGTAATCTGCGTTGCATCTGCAAGGTCCGCCGACTGTGTCAAATCCCGATCACTGAACAATTCCGATGTGTCTTGAACGGAAGCTGTCGCTGCTGTCGTCGTTCCGCTTAATGGCGCTGTCGAGCTTGTTGTCGGTGTGCTTGTTTCTTGAACAGTTGCTGTTTGAGTGGCTGCTGCATCCTCACTGCCGTCTTGTACATTAGAGCATCCCACCGCTGCTACGCTTAGCAATACGGCCATCGTAATGGCGCTTATTCTTCTCATTTTTTTTGTTTTCATTAATGAACACTCCTTGAATAATATAGTAGTAATCTTGACTTCTTGATCAGAATGACGTTATCGCCTCTTGCCTTATTTGAATTCTAATACAGTTAGCTTTAGCCAACCTTAAATCACTTTAATTTTCACAAGAACAAAAAACCTCAAACCATCGGTTTGAGGGAACATGAAATACATTTCGAATTTCTATATAAACCTTCCTGCCTTTGATTAGGGGCAGGTTCAGGGTTAAGGGCAACATATCAGCTTAATCGCTTTTCCCATCATTCTACATAGTCTTCTTTTAAAATACTGTATATTTCTAAATCGACAATTCCTTTACCTGCCCATAGTGTTGCTTGTCTCAATGTTCCTTCTTTGATGAAGCCATTCTTCAACAATACCTTCTTTGAAGTCTCATTAAGAGGCATCACTTCAGCTTGAATTCTGTTGACGTTGACATCGATAAACAAAAAATCGAGTACTATTTTTACCGCTTCAGTAGCGATACCTTTTCCCCAATGTGATTCCGACAAATAGTAGCCAATCGTCACAACGTTTACCTTTTGATTAAAGTCGACAGCTTCAATAATTCCAAGCAACCGATCGGGTTTAGGATTGGCGAATATCCCCCACTTAACCCTTGACCTTTTATTATAATCCCTCTCAAAATGGCCAATCATGTTTTTCACAGTATCTTTATTGTGTTTGGGTATTATGCCGCAGTATTCAAATACTTTATCATTGTTATAGATTTCAAAAACTTCCTCAAGATGATGTTCTTCAATCTTCTTCAATATGAAACGATCTGATTTCAGGAGAGGAAACTCCCCAAAAACTGCCTCTATGTTCATTCCGTCACCGCTCCATATTTTCTTTATATTCTCTTCTTAATCGGTATGTATAAATCAACCTTGCATTTCCCTTCCTTATCCTTAGCAGGATCATTCATACAAAATTCGAGGCATGGTCTATCGTCGACATCATACTTACTATTCGGTAACCATAGATTAAATACGTTTTGATAGGCCAGAACAAATCTGTCATTTGTGTCGTAGTATGGATATAAAGCATACATTCCACCAGATAGTGTTTTGAATTCCACATGCCTATTATGTTCGTGTCTGTTGAATCCACTTGGTAATGTTACACAAGCGTCGTATCGGCAAGCAAATTCTTCTACGATATTTCCATCATCCAATGATATTCCAATAAAATGATGGTTTTTCGAGGTAAGTCCCTGTTGGCTTGCCCAAGTACCTAACTTGTCCCAAGCAACACGTGTATCCAAATAACTTCCAGCATGACTAACGTACGCCACTTCATATTCTGGGAGTTGCTTAATTGTTATCATATTTGCCCAAGCTCTTTTTAAGAGTTGATTTTCTCCATTTCTATTGTAATGCTGCAGAGGAGATAACTCTTCTTGCTTATTGCTGAATTGTAATGAGAAATTGCTATTCTCCCTTACGCTATTTCTAACGTCACTTGGTGTTTTGCTGTAGTGTTTCTTAAAGAGGGCATTGAAGGTTGATACCGATTCGAAGCCGCATTGATTCGATATTTCCAAAATGGGCTTGTTGGTTTCAACCAACAAATAAACAGCCTTTTGTAAACGATCTCGATTCACAAATGCAACTGGAGTTACACCGACAATAGATGTAAATATTCTTGTAAAATGATATTTCGAAAAATTTGAAACACCAGCCAATAGATCGAGATTGAGCTTTTGATTACTATTTTCCTCTATGTATTTAATTACTCTATCCATTCTATCTTTATAGTCATTATTCATTTATCGTATTCTCCAGTTACTTTTGTAAAAGACTACCAAAATTATACCCGCAAATGGAAATCTTGGATAGCTTAAATGAATATATAAACGTGACCCAATAATCTACCTGCAAATCTACTTTAAATAACTCATGCCAGCCTGTTACGCAGCTCAAGAATCTGTTCTGACAGCGCATCAAGCTTATTGTTAATAAGGATTACACTCGAATATCGCTCCGGTATACCCTCATAGCCATAGTGGACTCCAGCAAGACCTCCTGCTATAGCCCCTATGGTGTCCGAATCTCCTCCCAAGTTAGCCGCTCGCTCAACAACATCTGAGAACGAATCGCTTGTCAGCAATAAGTGGAGAACGTGACGAAACGTATGAACGACAAAACCACTTGGTTCACAATCAGGAGTTCCATTCACAATATCCTCGTATTCCGTGCTCATGATTTCCCTTTGGATTGCCTCTGTATGCTTCTCACCGCGCAGTAGTCTCCACACGATTCGGTTGTATATTTCGCAAGCCTGATTGCAACGTTCATCATAATGAGTCATTTTCGATTGCAAGCGTGATACCTTCTCAATATTCGATAAATTAGGGTATATTAAACCAACGGGGAGACAGCGCATAAGAGAACCGTTACCCGCACTTTGTCCTAAATCCAAGTCAGCTAAAATCGCGGCCTCAAACCAGTTACCTTGATAGTTGCTTAGAACTCTTCTGATGATATTCCCGATATCTTTGGGATCCGATCTGTACCACTCGAGAAATTTCTCGCCGATCGCCTGCTTGGGTTCGTGAGGGTCACTTAGAATACCTTCCGCCACGCAAAGGGTCATCATCGTATCGTCTGTTACTTCTCCTGGCGCGAGGTCCCATACCCCGCCACCGACGATATCGGTGAGATATCCGTATTTCTTCTGAATTTCCCCGCTGGTCATGAATTCCGTTGTCCCGCCTAATGCATCGCCTACCGCTACTCCGTACAGACCGCCTTTAATTTTGCTATTCAGACTCATAGAATCTCCCCCTTGAATAGGTTAACAACTCTCTTTTCGTCAGACTTATCTAGAATCGCAAAAACAATATGATCAAATAATGTCCGATAGCCCTCATTAATCAACACATGCTTAAACATTCTGGCCACATCGGTAGGGTTATTTTTAAAAACGCCGCATCCATATGCCCCTAGAATAATAGCTTTCTCCCCATGATTTGCCGCTACGGAAAGAATATACCGTATTCTCTCCAGCATAACCGATTCAATCATCTTCGCTTGCTGCGGTTCCCGCTCCCTGACCACCCCTGCATTAACAGCTGGCGCTGTAAGGATAGATACAAGATACGGTCTCTCTATTAATCTGCAGTCATCGCTTCGGAAGACGGGAACTCTCGGGGAATAAACCATATAATCTGAATAGAGACAAGTCCTAAGATTCCGGTTATACGTATACATCTCATTCATTTGTGATATGCAGGGATATAACGCAGAGGAACGAGCCAAACTTTCTTCCTGAGCCTGGCTACCGGCAAGGAACCCCCCGCCCGGATTCTTCGCAGAGGCAAAATTAAGACACAATGCGTTCTGCAAGCCTTCCTGTACCACAAGTCTTCGCGTGGCAGCTAGGGTAGATTCATCCGTCACTTCAATTTTGGGTTGAGCTCCCCGGTTATCTCTTATTCGGGATACAGCTTCCTGCTTAATTACCGGCAGTCCGATTGGCGAATATAGCTTCGAGTTACGAATAGCCATCTCTACCTCTTGCTGTATTGCAATCGTGTTTCCCTCTGTGTTATAGAAGCCTTTTTCAAGAATATCCAACGTTTCTTTAGCTATTTGTGATCTTATCTCTCTACTGCTTTTTTGTATATTCATTTAACTCACTCCATTACATGAACTTCTGTTACATATCTTCTCTCTTAACCAAATAATGTAATGTCCACAGTAGTGAAAATATCATGAATTGAGCAGGTCCTCTCTTAACTTCGTAAGCACTTCACCAAGCCAGTTAGTCCCTCTCCATGTTACTCGCTTCAAGATTCGGGGATCATTTTCTAGTAGCCCTACACCCCATATGCGATCTGTCGGACTTGCCTCCACCAGAGTGGTACCTCGTGTTGCGAACAACACCTCAAGAAGTAAGTGGTTCTGGGTGAATTTTGCATAATTTGCCTCGTACACGAATGGTTTGCAGTGAATATTCCATTTGTCATGATCAAAGTTACGTACCGATCGTCCAAGCTCTTTCTGCTCACGCGGAGTTCGGGCGGATAAGATTTTCACTGCGATTCTCTCGTCGTTAAACAGCTTAGCTTTGCAATACATCATGTACTGTTCTGCACAATTAAAGGTTATCCCATCTATTTCAAAGGAAGCAGGATGCCATTGTGAGAATGGCGATTCTGTCCTGTAGAAAAAAGTGAACTTTTCCAAATTAAATCCGTCCTCACATTGTTAGTTGTTCTCCCAATTGGGATTAAATCGATAAAGCTTGGAGGGGCGATGCCCAGCATCCTTCGTAGATTCATTGGTCTCTGTGACCATCGGTGCAATCTTTCTTCTAAATGCTGCAGCAAGAAGCTCTTTTCCAAGAAGGACTTCGTAAACCTGTTGAAGCTCTGACAGCGTGAATAAAGCAGGCATGAGATGGAACGCAATGTCCGTGTATTCGATTTTATTACGCAACCTCTCTATGGCGTATTCAATAATCTTGGCATGATCGAATGCGAGCCCCTGTGACTCGATAATCTCATGGCTGACTCTCCTTGTCCGGCTAGTAATCATCTTCGTTATCTTCACTGTTGCGGTTAAAAGCTCCGCTTCATGACTCAGAGTTATTTTTATGAAACGCTCTAGCTCGTAACCATCTTCTAGAATCGTCTTGTTCTCTTGGAAAACGTGATGTTTCACTTCAAACCAGCGCGCATCATCTGCATCGTCACCCGCCTTAACATCTAGAGACGTCCGGTCCACAAGTGCCATATAAGAGGAGCTGATTATCCGTGTTCTTGGGTCGCGCCCCACGTCACCCCATGTAAATAACTGCTCCATATAGAGGTTCTCGATATTGGCTTCACTTTTCAATTCTCTCTGCGCCGCTTCTTCAATGCTTTCATGTACAGACACGAATCCTCCTGGCAGAGCCCATTGACCCAAATAAGGGTGCTCACCCCTCTTAATGAGCAATAACTGCAAGGATTTTTCGGGCAGCTTCCGGTAATTATCTTGTTCTTTATCAAAAACAGTAAATATAAGCATATCTACAGTAACCGAAGGACGTTCATATATGCTGGCATCATATCTTTGCAAAAATTCCTGCTCCGTCAGCCCGTTGCGGTCTCGCATGATTGGTTCCGTCATCCTGATCACCTGTTTTTATTATTTTGTTAATAACATTTTGTTAATATCTAAATGTTATTATATAACTTCACAAACCATTGTCAATACGTGGAAAAGATCATCCTAATAAAAAAACACCTCAGAGATACTTCCTGAAGTGTGATTACTTACAAAACATCTTTATATCATCTACAGCTGAATATGCATGCCCTCTAACAAATTCACTATTTCGGACCATCAGGTCCTGTACGAACTCTCCATCAGTATCGGGGTTATTAGTATTAATACTAACTTAAAAATTTCTCGAAGCTTCCAGCAAGCGATTCGACAAGTCATTCAGACTGGCTAGCGTCTCTTCAATTTCCTTGAATTCCGCAGACTGACGCAGCACCGTGGCATCGACCGTTAAAGTCTTGGAGAGAATTGTCTCTACCTTCTCCCTCATGCGGCCGATACGCTCTTCAGCTTGCTTTACTGCGTTCACACTATCTCCGGCCAGCTTGCGCACTTCGTTGGCTACGACCTGGAACGCTCTGCCTGAGCTGCCAGCGCGTGTCGCTTCAATACCAGCATTAAGTCCAAGGATGTTCGTCTGCGAGGCAATCCTCTTTACCGAATCGGTAATTTTCGTCGTCTCAAGAACTTCCTGCTTCGTTTGATCCGCTGACTTGCTCATAGATTCCTGCGCTTCCCGAAGCTCTTTGGACGTTTCCAGCAAATTGCTCATGCTTTCTGTAATTTGGGTATTGGCCGAGACGAGTAGCTCTGCCAGGTCGGACAGCTTGGACTGTCTAGCCAAGCTCACTCCGAATGCAATCGCGCCGACCACCTCAGCGTTCTCATCAATTATAGGAATGGCAATCGTACGCGATGGGACTCCGAACACTTCCTTCGGAATCGACCTGATGACCATCTGTCTGGTTGTCATCGCCACTTCGATACCTTGACCTTTCGAGATCGGCGAACCGGGCTTTACATCCCGCGGATCACTGCGGTCTGGCGAATAAAATATCAATTTCTCTTTGTCAGCGATAGCCAGCGCAATATCTTCCTCCCGGCAAAGCTGGGCAAAAAACGGTGCGGCTTGAAATATGCTTTCCAACACTTCAGAGCGATTCACTGTGGCTTCCAACCAAACCTCTCCTCTTTCATCATAATAACTTCACTTTGTATACTCTAAAATATATTGTACCTTTTGAATGTTATTTCATTGTTAAGTATGAATGTTATTTGATTGTTAAGAGCAACTTTCGTGCAATGTTCCAAAGTACAGGGATTGCTCTTAAAAAGCATCTATGTTTTTATCAACAAAAATACCCTCTCAAGGAAGAGAGGGCAGTCCAGCATTAACTTCTCACTTAATAAAGCTAGTGACTCCAATACGACGCTTGCTAACCTGTTCAAACAAATCCGGTAAGATGTCATAGATATACTGGTTTACCCAATACCAAGCATGTACGCCGCCGTCAGCTGCGATAAAGTAGAAATTTCCTTTTTTCATATCCGATGAATAGACGAAGATATCTGTTAGTTGCTTCATGGCATCGATCTGAGGTTTCAAGTTAGGATAAGCCGTGTCCGCACTGCCTGTAGCGCTGAATATATAGAAATCCTTCGGCCCATATCCGGCATCCTTCGCAGCCTTGGCGAGATATTCTGCCGTCTCCACTGGTTTAATACCTCCACCTCTCTGCTCCACCACCCAGCTATCACCACTTAATGGCATAAAGTACTTGAAATAATCAAGCCCATGTACAAAAGTATTCCAGGTCGTTACGGAGCCCATGGAGAATCCGCCGAATGCCCGATGCGCTCTGGCTGCTTTTAAGTCGTCCAGACTTGATGATTCTTCATAGGTGTTAAATTCGGTTTCTACGATAGGAAGTACAATATGAATTAGCTCCTCGTGGAATGTAGCAGCGTCATTGGTTCCGCCATAGAAGGAAGGCGTCACCACAATAAGAGGCTCAATATCCCCTTTTGCAATCATATTATCTATAACGATCTTCAGCTCTTTACTCTGGCCAGGCCCGCCGAAGATCGTATCCACATTCTCCCCGCCGCCGTGCATGAGATACAAAACATTATATTTCTTAGTCGTATTCGAGGAGTTATATCCATAAGGAAGATACACATTCACTCTCTTGTCGTCTGTTCCGTTCTCTGAATTAGGTGCTTTGTACGTTAAACTTTGGATCGTCCCCGGTTTTTCACTCTGCACCCGATATTCATCTGGGATTGCTTCAAAATATTTCTCGTTTGCCGCTTCTTCTGTCATTTCCAATGTACTAATTGCATTCTTTATTGCAGCATACTGATTATCTATTTGCTCTTGAGTGACCTTATTATTGTCTAGAACATTTACGGAGACGACTGTCATAATCGCATCTTGTACGACACTTGCATTCTTATAAAGTTTAAAATCCATCTTGATTGTACTCTTAATCAAATTTAAAAGGTCATAAGGGTTCACGCTGCTGACATCCCCCTTGGTCTTGCCAGTAAGCACAACCTCTCCAAACTTTCCTGTATCATTCCAAGCGTTGCCTGATGAATCGAAGACATTCATGCTGCCGATTCGTTCCGATCCTCTAGCATCGTTCACTTGTAGTTCAATGCCCATAACTTTTCCATTTTCTGGCTTCGATTTGAGTGCGATCCTTGTTTCAACTAGGTATCCGCCCTGCACCTTTCTCGCAGATGAATAAATCTGCTCGGGATAACCGTTATCGATAGACTGGAAGTTTTCATAATTCACCCGATAATGCAAATCGTCTACACCATATTCTTGTGACTTATTATTGTACTCATCAAGGAATACTTCTACCGAGTCCTGCATATGCGGTGTTTCGGATTGTACCGATAAGTCTTTATCTTTAATCTCTGCAAGAATATACAGCGCATGATCATCCCATAATGCCTTAAATACGGCAGAAGTGTCGAGGTTGTCTGACACATGCTTGGGTGTAACCGCTATTGCTTTGCTCCATACTTTATCCATATTGCCGTCGATAACAGGCGATCCAAAATTAGCGACCATCCTTCCGTTAGGATCGAATCCGTTCTTGTTGTGATCAGACGAATAGGTTTCTCCAACAGACATTGCTTTGTTGCCCTCCTTTAGAGTCATAGCTGCAGAAACATCAGACCACGAACCGAAAGCACTTGCTAATAGAAGAACTTCCCCCGTCTGGTTATATACGGGGGAAGTCTTTTTCTTCAATCAGCTGTTTCAATCACACCTTACATTTACATTTCCCAGATTCGGTACAGAATCATTGCTGCTTCAGCGCGGGTTAATGCATCGTCTGGTGCAAGTTTGCCATCTTTGCCGTTGACAATACCGCTTCCTACGAGGGAAACTACACTATCCATGGCGTAAGTGGAAATGCTTGCTGCATCGGAGTAAGGAGCTAGATCTCCGTTGCCAGCAGATTGCTTGCCAGCAGCTTTCAGAGCTTTCGCCGTAAGAACCATCATATCTTGACGAGAAATGCTGTTGCCTGGTTTGAATGTGTTATCTTCGAATCCAGAAGCGATACCAAGTTCTTTGGCAATAGCCACGGCCTGCGCATAATAAGCGGTTGGCTGTATATCGCTGAAGGCTGCCGTGTTCGTGTTCGTGCCCTTCAATTCAAGTACTCTAACAAGCAAGGTGATAAAGTCTGCTCTCGTGATAGGAGCAGCAGGAGCGAAGCTGTCATCAGGAATTCCTTTAATAATATCGCGTGCAGCCATCGCTTCGACTGCTTGTTTTGCCCACAGGACATTTTGCACATCGGCAAAAGACTTGGTTACGTAGGCTACAGCATAGGTGTTGAACTCCGTTGTTTGGAACACAACCGAGCCGGATTTAGCATCATAGCGTCCGCTTGGGTTTGCTGTTGCCTGTCCTTGATTGTCAATAGAAAGAATCACGATTTGATGTGCATTAACAAGTTCCTGTGCAGTAGGTGTGTACGGAACAGATACTGTTATAGGCGCCTCAGGATTGTTCCAGGCAAGGACACGGTCACCAGCTTTTACGCTTAGATCGATCACCGGACGGCTGCCCGCATTAGCGCTAACATCTGTACTCAAGCGATCTGCTGAGACTTTGTTAATCTGAATAGAGACTTGGTCTGCTTGTTCCGTGATATTAGAAAGCATATTGGACGGAATTTGAAGGATTGCATTGTCCGTCTTAAGCACAAACTCTACATTATTGTTGCTGTTCAGGATTGAAGCTGGTAATTGCACAACATAGGATTGTACATCTGCTTGCTTCGGTACCTCGATGGTAACCTGCTTCTTGCCATTTGCACCTGGAGAAGCTTGTTCAATGGCTTTATTCAGGCTGTCGCTCGAAACTGTTGCTGTGGCTGTTCCATTGTCGACTTTTACTATCGGTACAATGATCGCGTCGTTGCCTGGAAGCTGTGGTTGAGGCTGCGGAGTAGTACCAGGGCTGCCTCCACCGTTGCCTCCTCCATCATCGCCGCCGGAGGAAGGTTTGCCAGTCAGTGTCAATTCACCGAATACGGAAGTATCCTGGTAACCTTGACCGGATGGATCGTTCCATGCGTTCACGCTGATTCTGTTGCCATCTTTGGCATCATTGATCTGCGCATCAAAGCCAACTTTGGCATTGTTCGCAGGCTTAACCTTTTTGAACGGAATTTTCATTTCGATCGTGTAATTTGTACCGGAGACAGAGACTTG
This sequence comes from Paenibacillus xinjiangensis, assembly GCF_059686975.1. Classification (NCBI taxonomy): domain Bacteria; kingdom Bacillati; phylum Bacillota; class Bacilli; order Caryophanales; family Paenibacillaceae; genus Paenibacillus; species Paenibacillus xinjiangensis. The sequence goes on from NZ_JCAALS010000009.1 coordinate 121,821, forward strand.
GGATTCAAAGCCTGCGGCGATAGCCTCAGAAGTGAAGGAAGCCTCATTCTCGAAGTTCACTCTGTATTGTCCATCATCGTCTTGGAAAGCAGCTGTCTTTCCGTTATTCTCATCGACGAATACTTCGACGGAATCCTGCTCCCATGCATTCGGGTTGGTCTTGTTCAGTTGATCGTCTCTCACTTGAACCAGCACATACAGATTGTTGTCATCCCACAGTGCTTTTGCTGTTCCTGTAGCACCTGACCATGCCATTTGCTTCGTATCCAGTTTCATTTCAGGAGCATTACTCCATACACTGTCTACGGAGCCATCAATAGCTGGTGTCCCGTAATTAGCGCTTGAGTGCTTGGCTTCAAGCTCCTCAGGCTGATTTTCCAGCATGTACGTTTCAGGATCAATTGCCGCGTAGAATGCCTCTTTTGCTTGAAAATCCTTGTCGAACAAGGTTGGGTTCTGCTCAGCTCTCCAACTGGTGCTGTCATTTAATCCCCAGAAGGTGACACGCGGAATATGCTCGCTGTTGTTCTTGTAGAGATCCATCAATTGGGCATAAAGATAGGCCTGCTGCTTCGCTTCTTTTTCAGTCATTGTAGAGTTGGTGCCTGCCATAATGTCCAACTCGGTGACACTGACTTCTACACCCAAGGAAATGAAACGCTCGAGCGACATCTTGACATTGTCCAATCTAGTGCCCAAATTGTAGTGGGCTTGCATGCCGATGCCGTCAATCAGTGTCTCACCAGGGTGATCCGCGGCGTACTTCTCATTGATCTCTTTAACCATGCTGTAGATGGCTGTAGCTTTATTCTGGTTGTCATCGTTGTAGTCATTGTAGTAAAGCTTGATATCCCAGCCGTTTTCGTCAACGACTTCTTGGGCCGCACGGAATGCCTCCTCAATAAATTCAGGGCCGATGGCTTGTAACCAGCCTGAATTACGCAATGCGTTTGTCCAGTCTTCTGGATTAGCCGGGTTATCGTTCATCGCTTCATTAACAACGTCCCAGGAAATGACCTGGTCACCAAAGTGCTCAACGACCGTTTTAACATGTGTTCTTAGATTAGTCAGAGCTTCATCACGGCTCAATGGTTCACCATTCGCTGCCGTATGAAGCCATGTAGGTGACTGCGCATGCCATACGAGCACGTGACCGTGCAAATCAAGGCCTGCATCTTGTACTCTTTGGACAAGGGTATCTTCTGCGGTGAAATCAAATTCTCTGTCAGTGTTATATGCATAATCCGGCTTCATATCATTCTCGAACGTGACGACATTGTTATGCTTCGTCAGAAGCTTGAGCCGAGTCTCGTCAAAGGTAGACGGATTCACAATGTTGCCTATCAGGAATTCATCTTTGTAAATATCCTTGATGTTAGGAAGATTTTCTTGGATCGGAGGCGCGGCAGCTACAGGTCCCAAATATTTTAGAACAAAGTCATCTAAGAAGAAGGTACGGTTGCCGCCGTCGTTATTTGCCGTTTCAATATAAGCACTGAGTACGCTTGGAGTAGTGGTGAGCGTATACTTACCTGTTAAGTGTACCCATTCTTGATCTGTCACGGTTGCATTCGATGACACGTTTGCAAAGCCGCTGTCAGCATATTGAACACTAATACGAAGTGCTGTAGGCGCTTCACCAGGTGCCATTTTCACCCAAGCAGACAGCTCATATTCGTGATTCTTTGCCATTTTTCCAGCAGCATCCACTAAGGCCGCATCATATTGTGTTGTAGTCGTAACCAGCAAGCTTTGCGTGCCGCCGGGTGTGTGATTATCGTCTTGGGAAAGGACTACCGTTTCACGGCCGTTTCGTGCTTTGAATCCATCCAGACCATTCTCAAAGTCGGCAGAGATGCCTGTTGTATCTACAACCTCCGGTGAAGTTTGATCAGGGGTCACATCGGTAATGATGACTTCATCAATGTAAATATCCGAGGCTAAAGTATTGCCTGATGGTTCAACAAAGATAATGACCTCATTCGTTCTAGAAGGAACCTCATAGCCTTTGGTTTCAAATAGAGTCCATTCGGAAGCGGTTACAAGTTTGTTGCCTATAAGCCAAGGATACTTCTGATCATCGGCTAATATTTCAGAATCCACCTTGGAAGCCAGATGAAACTCGCCTTCACCTGAACCGAGTCTAACCTTGAGAGAAATATCATATTTACGGTCGGATTTCATCTTGCCAGTAAGTCCGAGAGCAGGAACTGCCTTCTCATCGACCCGGTTGAAGAACTTCAGAGATTTCGTACCTTCGGAGGCTATGCCATCAACGACCACAGTATCCCCGTTGGACCCCCAAGACAGCTTGCTCCATCCACCGGAATTCCCGTCTTCAAAGCTTTGGTTAATGACTACAGTAGGTTGGACAGGTGCTTCTGCTTGGGTGATCGTGATATCCCCGATATAGAATTGAACATCTTTTCCGGCATCATCAGATTTAATCCGCAGAGCTGTCTTGTCCACACTGGTAACGGAGAGAGCGGAAGATAACGAAATGCCTTGACCTGCAATGAAGTCAGAAGAGCTAATTCCAGTGTATCCCTCTGAGCCAGTAACGCCCTTATTAGTTACAACTTCCAGGACGGCTTTCCCAGCTGCAGGTGTGTTAGAATCAGTATCGACATAAATTGAAGCGGTTACAAAATACTCTTGGTCTGCCGCCAAACCAAGGTCACCGAATGCGAGGTCCACGCCGTCCCAGTTATTGGATCGGTTACTAACTTCTAAAGCTGCTCCATCATCATTGCCTTCAAACTGCTTGCCTGTTACAGCGCTCAGCTGGGCACCGCCTGATTGAGTTGCCTTGCCTTGACCATTCTGGAATTTTTCTTGATATACAATTTGTGAATTAGTTGCTACTAGATCCGCAGCGTTAACTGCCGGAGCAATCAGGCTGACCGGAATGAGCAGCGCCGCTGCGAGTAACCCGGAAACGACCTGCTTAAATGATTTCCTCATTTTGAAGCATTCCCCCATAACAAATTTTTTTACAAAACGTGAAGCGCTTACATAATTTGCTGTAACAAGCCTCCTTTCACCCCAGATAATACCACTTCACGAAAAAGAAATCTTACTCCAAATTAAAGGTGAATCCTCGTTTTTTTCAGATAAATATGAAATATGATAGTGGTACGTAATGCTCTTCCTTCCCTGATTAGGCCGCCGCAGATAAACTTGAGAATCTATTAAGAATAAGAAGCCAACTGACAAAAAAGACGCTGGGTAAATTTCTTCCCAGCGTCTTTCATTTCTTTGTAATAGGTTAGTCTGCTTTTGCTTAGAGCCTTATGGCAAATTTACAGCAGCTTTCTATCTAGCAGTCTGTTATATAAAAACCTAAGATGTTTGTATTCACTAAACATACTACATGCTTAATTCATTTAAAGAGGAATTGGAGCTGTCACATAGAATAACACTACGTCACTTCCAATTACTGGTCACAATGAGGTGTTCATATGAGAAGAACTGAAATTGCTCCTTGGACGGAATGCTGGTTTGACTTATACCGTCAAGAAGAAGTCTGCAAGACAGTAGTAATGTCGACCATGGCCATAGTTTATCTAGCGCTTCTGGATCTTTCGGATCAGATAGCTGCGGAAGCTGCTCGAACAAATACACCAGATATTTAAACGGATTCAGCCCGTTTTCTTAGGCTTTTTCCATTACACTGATCTAGCGACCTTTCACGGATATCTTACTTAGCTTCTTTATCGTTCCAGCTTATACTTCTCAGTTCCTTTGTCCAACCCTTTGAAGAATCTTTCTTCACATTTCACTTTCTATTTTTGATTTATTAAATCTTTCCACCTACTCCCTTAAACTTATCTACAAAAGCAGAGATTTTCTGAAAAACGCTCTGTTTTTTTGTCAAATATTGAGGATTAAGAGGACTCATTTTAGGAAGAATCTCATTAAGCTCCGTTCCATTTTCACTGGCAAATTCTCTTTTTAATGAGGTTAAAATATATCTTTTTGCAGCTTCTTCATTAAGAATTTCAGTACTAATCAATTCTTCTGCTTCACGTTTTTGTTCAGTTTGAGCAAAAGAGAAAAATGCATCAATAATACTTGCTTTATCTTGGATATTGTCTAAATCTGTTTGATTGATAAAATCGACTACTAAACTTTCTTTCGCACGGTTCCCTACACTTGAACGAATTAAGCGACGAACTTCTTCAATTAATAAAACCTTATCTACTACCTTTTTGTTTTTTTCAAAAATAAGTTCAAGAATGAAATCTAAATTGATCTCTTGAGATTTTAAAAGATCTACTTCAAAGACAACATCATCCCAATTAATAGAGGTATTATCTTTCCCTTTTCCAGTTTTTTCACGACGAAGCCAATCACGAATATCATTATATGAAGAACGATAATCTTGAATAGCTCTTTCTTCTAGCACATGAATTTCTTGCATAACAGCTATATCTTCATCTGTTACATAGTGAGTAGACTTAAACTCTTCTAAAGCTTTAGAATCAGTCACATCTACTTCTTGTAAAGCTTTTAAGCCTGAAAACTCATCATAATTCTGCAAAATATTTTCAATACGTAAATATTCACCAAAAAGTTTTGCAAATTCCTTTTTACCCTTTTCAGTAGCAATATCATCAACATCAGGAAAACGCTCTTGTAGCTCTCTTACTACTTCCATATATCCACGGCGGGCTTCACCCGTTGCCACATCAATGAATCCTTGCATATACTCTTTGTAGCTTTTTTCCAGCACTACATTTTTAGTTTTTTCATCCCCAAAACATTTAATCGCATCAATTGTAGCTTGTTCTAAATCCCGAAAAGTAACAATATTCCCAAAGGTTTTAGTTGAATCATAAATACGATTTGTTCTCGAAAAAGCTTGCATTAATCCATGATACCTAAGATTTTTATCAACAAATAAAGTATTTAATGTAGGTGCATCAAACCCAGTTAAAAACATCCCTACAACAATTAACAAATCAATCTCTTTGGTTTTTACTCGTTTAGCAAGGTCACGATAATAATTTTGAAATTCCTTACTTTCTAGGCCATAATTAGTTTTAAACATACCGTTGTAATCTTTAATAGCTAAACCTAAAAACTCTTTTGCACTACTATCCATTGCTGAAGGTTCAAAAGTTTCATCAACAATTTCACCAATAGCATTTTGCTCTTCATTAGCAGCAAAAGAGAAAATTGTTGCAATCTTGAGGGGGTTACTGCTTCCCTTTTGTAAGTTATTTAATGATTCATAGTAGAGTTTGGCTGCGTCAACACGGCTCACAGCAAACATAGCGTTAAATCCTTTTCCATTCGCATTTAATCGATGCGTTTTAATTCTAAAATTATTAAGAATATACTGCGAAATTTCCTTAATCCGTTCAGGATGTAGTAATGCTTCTTTATTCTCAGCTGCCGATAGCTTTTTCTCGTCCTTTTCTGTTTCAATCGTTTTGAACTTGGGACGTACATCGTTATAATCTACTTTGAACTTTAATACTTTCTCATCTCTAATGGCATCCGTAATTACATAAGAGTGTAACTCTCTACCAAAGACTGAAGCAGTCGTTTCAGAACCTAACGCATTTTCCAGGAAAATAGGTGTTCCTGTAAATCCAAATTGATAGTACTTCTTAAATTTTTTATTGATATTTTTTTGAGCTTGACCAAATTGTGAACGGTGCGCTTCGTCAAATATAAATACCACTTGCTTATTATATATAGGTAACTCTGTTTCACTTTTAATTAAGTTATTCAGTTTTTGAATCGTCGTCACTATAATTTTATTATCATCTTTTTCAATGTTACGCTTTAATCCTGCGGTACTTTCTGAACCATTAACACTATCAGGAGAAAACCGCTGATACTCTTTCATCGTCTGAAAATCTAGATCTTTCCGATCTACAACAAAAAATACTTTATCTATAAAATCCAGTTCGGTTGCCAAGCGAGCTGCTTTAAAACTCGTGAGCGTTTTCCCCGAGCCTGTCGTATGCCAAATATATCCTCCGTTTTCTGTTTTTTTCCACTGTTTAGCTAAATTCGAACTTTTAATTTTCCATAAAATCCTTTCAGTGGCAGCGATTTGATAAGGTCGCATAATCAGCAGGTTATCGCTCACATCAAAAACAGAGTATTTTAGTAGTATATCCAATAGTGTATTCTTTTGAAAAAATGTAGCTGTGAAATCTTTTAGATCTTTAATCAACTTATTTTTTGATGTAGCCCAATTCATAGTAAAATCAAAACTGTTCTTATCACGTTTAGTCGTATTAGCAAAATAACGGCTATCTGTCCCATTAGAAATTACGAAAATCTGTAAATATTTAAACAGAGAGTATTCTGAATTAAAACTCTCTTTACTATATCGATGCACCTGATTAAAGGCTTCACGAATGGCAATCCCCCGCTTTTTGAGCTCTACTTGTACTAAAGGTAGGCCATTTACTAAAATGGTAACATCATATCGATTGGCTTGCGTTCCTTTCTGTTCAAATTGGGATATTACCTGCACTTTATTGTTGGAAATATTCTCTTTATTTTTGTCCACTAGGTAAATGTTTTGAATATGTCCATCATCAAAAACAAAGTCATAAATATAATCATTATGGATTTTACGGGTTTTATCAATATGATTGTCACTGGGTTTATCTAAAAACTGCTCACAAAATCTAATCCATTCAGCTTCTGAAAATTGCACATTATTAAGATTTTGCAGTTGCACACGAACATTAGCAAGCATTTTTTCAGGAGTAGTTACGCTTGGTAGATGTTCATATCCTTGATTTACTAAATCTTGAATAAGTTCTCGTTCTAAATCAGCTTCTGTTTGATAGCCACTGCCTTGTTGATCTATCTTGGTATATTTATCTAGAACAATAAAGTTGTTTGATTCTGCAATGGGTTTGTAGTCGCTCATTAAACTCCCCCTTAATTAATTTTTTTGAACCTATATATTTTACTAATTTCACTAAGAAGATGTCTTAATACATTTTTGTCATCATTTGTGAGCTCAACAATTTCTTCACCTGAATGCTTTGAATGACTGGATAAGTTTAGAATCCTGTTTTCATATGCAACACGACTTCCTTCAATAGGTAATAACAAATCTTTCCAATTAGAATAACCTAAGAATGTGGAAGTTTTCTCTAATACATTTCGAAGAAAGTTAAAATGAAATTTATATATTTGCTTAGATTCAATAGCCTTTTCGATTTCATTCATTAGAAAAAGATGATAAGAAAACGGCGAATCATTAGGCTGATCTATTAGTTCGTAAGTGCCCTCTTCTTTCTTTTCTAACCTGTGCTTTTTAAAATGTTTCTTGTCGCTGTAACCTGTGCTTTTATTAGAATTGTTAAACTCACTACACAGCACATTATAAAAAAGAGGATTATGTGTGGTTATAATAAATTTAAGGTCTGATTCATTTGATTTTATTAATTGTGCTAAATTTACTGCTAATTCAATCAAGTTGTTATCATCTAATGAACTTACAGGATCATCTATAAATACATATTCCAGCTGGTCAAACTGATTTGTTTCTCTATCACTTGGTTCAGCTACATTTAATACATCAATAACTTGTTCAAGTAGAGAATAAAAAACACACCATACAAAGTTACTTTCTTCTCCTTTTGAGATTTTAATGTTATCTGATCGATCATCATTACCACGCTCATACGAAAAAGTTATTTCTGTAAAAGCTCCTACTGTTACATTATTCCCATCCTCATTTTTAATATATTCTTCATTAAAACGTGGAGTTAATTTTTCATCGGTATAATGTTGAAAATTAGAAATAATATTTCTATCTTGTCCCTGATCTTCAAAAATCCATTTTGTAAATGCGTTAGGGTGGATTTTAAGTTTTGGTTCCGCATCAAACTCTAAATCATTATCCCAATAAAATAAATCTTCCGTAAACGCATTATAGTAAAGGATATTTTTACTAACTACCTCTGATTCCTCTAGGTCCGTATCACCATCTACTTTCGGTGCCACTAACGATTTGAATTCCCGCGAAAGCCTAGTTTTACCAGTTCCATTAAAAGCGTAAATCAGCTGAACTTTTTTATTATTATCTTTTAACTGTAGTGAAATTTCATTCAAACTCTTTCCCATACTATGCTTCTACCTCACTTTCCGGAAATGAAAGTAGCGCATTACGGTAATATTCATATTGCTTTTGACGCAACTCTATTTCTCGTGGTAAACCCTCGGTAATTGAGGATATCAAAGCATCGAATTTGTCTAAAATAGATACTATACGCTTTTTTTGTAAAGGCAAAGGATTTGGAACCATGATGCTATTCAAATTTTTCTGATTTAATTTGGGTTGAGCCGCCCCCGATATATAGGGAGTTAAATCAATATGATTTAAATAAAACTCAACAAATCTTCGTTCTTCATAAGTCTTAAATTTAAGTACATGAGCATGATTATTTACCCATATTTTTCCATTTGTGCTAAATGCAATTGGTGTATTTCTAGCAAGTAGGTTTGCCCCATCTTCCGAAATAAGCAAAAAATCCCCTTCAAAAATATAATCTTTTACATAATCAACAATACCAGATGCGCCATAATATGGAATATTCCCAAACACTCTTAAACCACTAGTAATCGGTTTACGCATTGAGTCAAGATTTTCGGCAAGCTCCCCCAACGTCTTCCACTCAACTTCACCCTCGTCAAAAGTCAACAACTTATCACGGTAATAGGTATATTGCTTTTTACGAGCTGTAAGCTCTGCTGCAAGCTCTGATTTAAGCTCTGATTTAAGCTCTGTGAAGGCGTCCAATATACGGACGATTTCTTCTTGTACTTTAAGGGGGGGAATGGGGAGCTTAAATTTTTCCAACTTATCTCCATGTACTCGAATAACCTTTGTTCCTGTTCTATTTTGCTTTTTATAATCAAAAAACATAGGGGTTTGCAGATAATAAGCTAAATACTTTGGATTTTGATTATGCTTAAAAATGTAAGTCTCTCCGCTGACACAGACCTCATCCTCACCCAGCCAAACTAGAGGCTTACAAACATCTTCAATAGTTTCGCTTGTAGTTGCAATAATCAAATCGTCTTTCTGAGCTTTTCTCAACTTGGTTGCCAGTGTTGGTGAAACAAAAGATTTTGTTTCATATGCAAAATTTCCATAGTAAGTATAAATTTGACCATAGTGGATACATCCTACACCATTTTCTGTAAAATCACTTTTTTGCAGTCCACTGCCTCGAACAAACTCTCCTATTTGCCCCAACGATTTCCATTCAACTTCAACTCCCTCGAGGAGTTTCTCCAAAGAATTCGACTTACTCATGATTCAATCCCCTCAATAATGTCATCAATTTCAGCACGAAGTTGGTCTATCTTTGCTACAGTCGTTTTTATCTCTGTATTCAGCTCATTTATATCAATGTTTTCCCTTATGTCTTTTGCTTTTATATAAGAACTTACAGAAAGATTGTAATCTTCTTTAACGATTGCATCATATTCAACGGATTTTGCAACATAGTCAACATCTTCTTTTCTGTCAAATATTTTCATAATTTGCTCAGTGTGTTCATCTGTAAGTATGTTATTATTGGTTGCTTTTTTATAGAAATCTACGCCACTTGCATCAATAAATTGAGTTTTATTTTCGGTTTTATGCTTAGAAAGAACCAAGATATTAACCGCTATTGAGGTCCCGTAAAAAAGGTTAGGTGCTAGTGAAATAACCGTTTCAACAAAGTTATTATCAATCAGATACTTTCTAATTTTTTGCTCTGCACCACCCCGGTAAAAAATACCAGGAAAACAAACGATAGCAGCACGACCTTTACTTGAAAGGTAACTAAGCGTATGAAGTACAAAGGCAAAATCAGCTTTAGATTTTGGGGCTAATACGCCTGCAGGAGCAAACCTTTCATCATTAATAAGCGTTGGGTCATCACTACCAATCCAATTTACGGAATAAGGTGGATTAGATACAATGGCATCAAAAGGCTTTTCGTCAGAAAAGTGAGGATCTAAAAGCGTGTTTCCTAATGCAATATTAAACTTATCGTAGTTTATATTGTGTAAAAACATATTCATACGAGCAAGGTTATAAGTTGTATGGTTAATCTCCTGTCCATAAAAACCATCTTCAATAATATGAGCATCAAACTGTTTTTTTGCTTGTAATAGAAGTGAACCAGAGCCAGCTGCCGGGTCATAAATTTTGTTAATGGTTGTTTGCTTGTGTATTGCTAATTGAGCAATAAGTTTAGACACACACTGCGGTGTGAAGAATTCTCCTCCAGATTTTCCTGCATTGGCAGCATAATTAGAGATTAAATACTCATAAGCATCACCAAAAAGGTCAATGTGACTATCTTCAAAATCACCAAAATTAAGCCCTTCAACGCCTTTAATGACAGCAGCTAAACGACTGTTTTTGTCCTTTACAGTATTTCCTAGTCTATTGCTTGTGGTGTCAAAATCAGCGAATAATCCTTTAATATCTAGTTCAGATGGATAACCATTTGCTGAGCTTTCAATAGCAGAAAATATATCAGCTAAATCTGTATTCAAGCTTTCATTTGTGTTGGCTGTTTTCGCAATATTAGCAAATAACTGCTTCGGATATATGAAATAACCTTTTGTTTTAATGGCATCCTCTTTGATTTCTTTCGTTATAATATCATCAGGCAGATCTGCATAATTGACGCTCTCGTCTCCCGCTTCAATATAACTAGAAAAGTTCTCGCTTATGAAACGATAAAATAGCGTCCCTAAAACATATTGTTTAAAATCCCATCCATCTACTGAGCCACGGACATCATTGGCTATTTTCCAGATTTGAGATTGTAATTCACCACGTTGTGCTGCACTTGACATTTGTGTACCTCCAATTTTTCTTCTTATACATTGATTATAGAAGCAATTCTAAATAGGTTTGAAGTTTTCCTTCCACCTTTAGTTTCTTACATATTCACACAGCAATGCAATGTTCTTGTCTTTTCTTCTATCGTAGCGTTTAAAGGCATCTGTGATGATCTGTATATTCGTTTTATTATGCTTTCGCAAGATAGCGAATAATTTCCTTTCCATGTTATAGGTCCTAGCAGTATCACCAGCAGGCGTTTTTATATCTACAACTCCAAAATCATACAGCTTGATAATGACACGATTGAATTTTATTTCCGATCGATTTTACATCAATTTTACATCAATTCTGATTTTCGTCCTCTGTACCAATAACATTTAAACTCTGTATCACATCTAAAAACTCAGTAAATATAATGATTCTAATAATCTGTACCATTCCTCACCAACAAAGCCACCGACTCCACATGAACCGTATGCGGGAACATATCCACCGGTGTCACTTCCACCGTCTTGTACCCGCCATCCTCCAGCACGCGCAAATCCCTCGCCAGAGTCGATGGATTACAGCTCACGTACACGACCCGCTCTGGCTTCATCGCCAGGATCGTGTCCAGCAGCGCTGGGTCGCAGCCTTTGCGCGGGGGATCGACGACGATAACGTCGGCGACAATACCTTCCTTGCGCCAGCGCGGGATAACGACCTCGGCTGGGCCTGCCTCGAAGGTGGCGTTGCTGATCGCATTCAGCTCCGCGTTGCGCTTCGCGTCCTCGATCGCCTCTGGTACGATCTCGACCCCATACACGCGGCCTGCTTGCCGCGCTAAGAACAGCGAGATCGAGCCGATCCCGCAATAGGCATCGATGACTGACTCTGTTCCGGTCAGCCCCGCATACTCAACCGCCTTGCGGTAGAGCTCAACCGTCTGAACCGGGTTAACCTGATAGAACGATCTTGCTGAGATAGCGAAGCGGATGCCGTCGAGCTCATCATAGATGACCTCACTGCCCCACAGTACTCGCGTCTCGTCGCCAAATACAACATTCGTATCCCGCGTATTCACGTTCTGTACGATACTCTTCACATTCGGCAGAGCCGCACGAATCCGCTCAATCCATTGCTCCGCTTGCGGCAGCTTCCTGCCGTTCGTCACCAGTACGACCATCATCTCGCCCGTCACGAAACCCGTTCTTGCCATCACATGACGAAGCAAGCCAGTCCCAGATTCTTCATCATAAGACGAGATGCCAAGCTCGCGGCCGATCGTCTTCACCACACGAAGAATCTCATCATTATGCTCATCCTGAATGAGACAATCGTCCATATCGATAATCCGGTGACTGTTCATAGCATAAAAGCCAGCAATAAGCTCACCGCCAGCACCGCCGCTTGCTCCAACCGGCACCTGTGCCTTATTCCGGTAACGCCATGGCCCTTCCATCCCAATCGTTGGATGCACGACAATCCCTGTCGATTCACCATCTGCAGCTTGAGCTTCAGCAGCTCCACTGCCATCTGCTCCCGCAAATGCCGCTCTTCCGCTCGTACTGCCTGCAACCTGCAGCTTCCCGATTCGCTCCAACGAATCGATCACATGCTGCCGCTTCCAGCTCAGCTGCGACTCATAGCTCATATGCTGCAGCTGGCAGCCGCCGCATTTATCAAAAATATCACAAGGCGGCTCCACACGATCCTCGCTTGTTACAAGCAGCTCGACCAAGCGCGCATAGCCGTACTTGCTCTTCACCTTCATGACCTTCGCGCGCACACGCTCACCGGGAAGCGCACCCTGAATGAACAAGGTGAAGCCCTCTGCACGGCCAACTCCTTCACCATCATTGGTCAAGCCGATAATATCGACCACGACCTCATCATTTTTCTGGTAAGGAGCATCTACCCGAGGCTTCACCTGAGAACCCGCACCACCACCTGAATTCCCACGTCCCCGTCCATTGCCGCCTCTGCTATTGCTGCTTCTTCTGCTCATCGTTCTCTCCGCTTCTTCCTAATACTAGACTAGAATCTTTATTTGCATATATACACACATGGAAAGGGACGATTCGACGCCTTTCACCAGCATTCATCTCATTACGCGCAGCACAAGCACACACTTTACTCCGCAGCCTTGCTGCTAGATTGTATTTCATACAATAGAATTGACCGTTCCAGCCGATCCAATAGATCTACGTTGTATTCTATACAATCAAATATCACCCTATAGCCCGGAATATCCAGAACCTACTAATTTCATTGTATCAAATACACTCTAACAGCTGCTTTCCCCTTCATTGAGCCTTTTCCTTGTACTAAAAACAACCTTCATCGTGCTAACCCCAACGCGAGTCTTCTGCCCGAACAATCCTTCATAATCACTCGAGCCTGTCCACCCATACTATCGCGCTCGTACCAACTTGTACGCTAATCATCTATCCATCAGTGTAAGCCATCTTCCAAACAAAATAAACCTCTACAGCAGTATACCGCATACGTGCGGCCTGCATATAAAGGTTTATGATCCCTAGCCTGGCCTAGCCTTGGCCTAACCTATCCTGACCTGCCATGTCCAGACTGCCCAACCTACTTATAAGTCGACTCGCCCGCTTCATCCGCGAAGATGCGAATATGCGAGGGCAGTACAGAGAACTCGAACGGCAGCTTGCCGCCATATTCGCCATCCAGATTGATTTGGACATAGTCCGGAGTGGTTACCTTCAGATTATTCGTCCGGAAATGAATGACATGAGGATCGTTCAGATGCTCCCCGCGCAGCGCGAGTGTGACGAGCCGGATGAACTCAGCCAGATTGCATTTCTTGAGCAAAATAACATCGAACAGCCCATCGTCGACCTTCGACTCCGGTGCCAGCTTCTCGAATCCGCCAACCGAGTTGCTGTTGCAGATGAGGAACAGCATGAATTCATCGTGGAACTCGCCGACTCCTGCTGCATGGAAGCTGAGCTCCGTCGGACTGAGCCTAGTCATCTTCTCCATGCCCTTCATATAATAGGCCAGCTGCCCGATCATCGTCTTCAATTTGCTCGGCACGTCATAGGTCAGCTCCGTAAGCGAGCCGCCGCCAGCTATATTAATGAAGTAACGCTCATTCGCCTTACCCACATCAATCGGCCGCGTATACTGCTGAATAATCAGATCCACCGCATACTCCCAATGCTTCGGAATGCCCATCGCTCTAGCGAAGTCATTCGTTGTGCCTAGAGGCAGAATGCCAAGAGGAGGCCTGTTCGGCTTCTCCGCCAGCCCGTTGATAACCTCATACAGCGTACCGTCTCCGCCTGCTGCAATGATAAGATCATAATCGCGATCTGCCGCTTCTGCCGCAGCGAGCGTTGCATCGCCCTCGCCAATTGTCGCATGGCAGCTAGTCTCAATACCAGCTTGATCCAGCCTTTGCAGAATATCCGGAAGCCTTCGCTTCATTTCTTCCCGCCCGGACGTCGGGTTATAGATTAGCCTTGCCCTTTTTACTAATGACATCTCCATCTGCCCCCACATCGGTTAGCTGCCATCCATTGCCTCTGTGCCTGCCCATTAACGCTGCTGCCGGATGGAAAGATACCGTATGATTGTTCTGTAGCTTATTTTTCATATTTTTCAACCTGTATGCGGCCGTTAGCTGCGCACCTGCTCCAGCCATGCGATCATATGCCGTGAGATCCATCTCTCAATTGCCGGATGCGGCAGGATCGACTGACCATTGTAACGATAGTCAAGCCCTGACAATCTCGTTGGAATCACCTTGCTCGTGAAATACCCCTGACTTAAGAATAGCGGAACGACAATAACCGCTTCCTCTGGATGCTCCTGCTGCATCGCGAGCAGCTTAGTCGCAGCTTGATCAGGAAGCAGCATCGCTGTCCCTGCATGCGCGAAGCCGCCAAGCACTCTGAGGCGCTCAGCTAATAAATCCAGACCTTCCTGCCAGCGCTCATGGAACACATTCTCCTTGCTGCCATGGGCAACGAGCAGTACAGCTTCCTGCGCTGGATCAACAATCAACGGCTTAATGTTCGACAGCAGCACCTCAGCGATTTCCGGATCATCGTTGATTGGCTCACCTACATGAACCTTCGCTTCCACACGGAATGTGCCCAGATCACCCTCGAAGTCTGCAATCGGCGGCAGCCCGAAGGCCTGCCCGATCTCATCAATATGCGTACTTCCCGAGGAAATGAAAAGAGGCAGCACGTACATGTCTGTTACGCCCTGCTGCTCAAGTGCATCTATGCCATCTTGTATGAGTCGTCCATCCACAATCTCCAGAAACGAAGAGAAGACCGGCACGTTGGCCAGTCCAGATGAGGCAACAGCAGCCGCAACCGCGTTATCTACGAGTCTTACCCAATTCTCTTCTCTAGAGC
Organism: Paenibacillus xinjiangensis; assembly: GCF_059686975.1. Classification (NCBI taxonomy): domain Bacteria; kingdom Bacillati; phylum Bacillota; class Bacilli; order Caryophanales; family Paenibacillaceae; genus Paenibacillus; species Paenibacillus xinjiangensis. Next base: position 137,037 of record NZ_JCAALS010000009.1, read on the forward strand.
CGTGGCTAATGATAAGAATTCCGGGTTGCATAGCCACTGGCACCATCCTATCGTCCTAGACGTTCTAATGTCATTTTATACCCATCATTCCCGTAATTCAAACAGCGCTTAACTCTAGAGATTGTAGCTGTACTTGCACCAGTCTCAGCTTCAATCTGATTGTATGTACTGCCCTTCCCTAGCATACGGGCTACCTCAAGCCGCTGCGACAGCGACTGAATCTCGTTAACGGTACACAGATCGTCGAAAAAAACATAACATTCCTCTACTGACTTCAACGTCAGTACGGCTTCGAATAATTGGTCTATAGCTTTATCATTCAGCTTTTTGAGCTGCATCGTAATCACTCCTCAAGTAAACGCCATGTGCTATCCCAACTAGAGATGCTGACGTTTCGGGCGAAAAATAAGCAAGGCGATAATGGTAATGCCTGTACCTTCTTATATTTTCTAACTATCACATTGTAAAGGTTTTGACTCCGTATTTCAACAATTACCGTATTCACGCTTCACTGAGTGGAAGAGTCAGCAAGGCGATTATCCTCATTTTTTCTTCCTGAACCGGGCATTCGTCCAATCCGCATGTTCGCCTAGTCCATAGACTAATACCAAGTGTACTTCCTTACAAATTGCCAAAAAAGGTTGTGATCCGCGTGAACTACCGCAATACACCTGGTGGCGGCGGCTATCCGCACCAACACCAGTACCCGCCGCACTCACCGCACGGCGGCCACCACCGCCAAGCGAATAGCCAGTCAAACCAAGGGCTCGGAGGCGCCTTTAGCATAGGAAACGGAGGAGTTGTTCCTCCAGCCGCTCTGCCTGTGCCGGTTCAGATAGAAGAAATGCTCCCTGTCGTTGTTCCTGCGACTGCAGCTGAACTGGTGGAGACGACAACTGCACCTGCCAAGGCCGGAGGCTTCACTATGCCGAATCTCGGCGAGATTAAGGGCTTCGTAGACCGCATGGGCGGTATCGACGGCATCCTGAGCACGATGACGAAGGTACAGAAGGTCGTGTCCAGCGTATCTCAGATGGCGCCGCTCGTGAAGGTGCTCATGGGCTCCTTCAAGAAGAGCAATGCAGCGGAAGAAGTAGAAGAATTCGTGCCTAAGCGGCGGAAGCGCCGCAAGAAGAAGACGGGATCAAGTCCAACATCCCGAAGACGCAAAAGAAAGCGGCAGCGTTAATCCGCACCGCTCGTCCTAGAGACGTGACTGCCTCGGCAGCTCACGTCTCTTTTGAGCTTGGAGTTATCTAATGATGCTCGATTCACTTCCTATTTGCCCTTTCATGCCGCCACGGAAGAATCATAGGAAGCTCCCACTCTACACAAGGCTTGCTCCAGCAGCACTCCCAACGCTTACTGTCGCAGTCGAAGCGCGAATAATAAGCTCCGTCTGTAACATTACCCTCTGCTTGAGCAGCAGATCGACGGCTACCGCGCCTAGCTGCTCCATTGGCTGTGCAACGGAGGTAAGCGGCGGTCTGTCACCTGAGCCAATATCGTGTCGACAGCTCTGAGGGCACCTGCACGCCCGTCTCCTTCGCCGCTTGGAGCGCACCTACCGCAAGAAGATCATTGCAGCAGAACAGCGCTGTTGGCCGGTCAGGACGCCTGAGCAGCTCCGCTGTAAGGCGCTTGCCATCCTCACCACGGGATTGGCAGAACAGGATATCCTCATCCACCAACTGGCACCTGTTTCCTCCATCGTCTGCCTGATCCCGCGAATACGCTCACGACTGCTGGCTGATCAGTTTGCTATCCATTTCCCCGGCCACTCAGCTCGCATCCGTCACTGTAAGAGACTCGCAGGGTCTTATTCATCGCCACTTCCACCATTTCCCCCACCATTCAGCTCGTATCCGTCACTATAAGAGCCTCCCAGGGTCTTATCCTCCTCCACGCATCATCATTTCAGCTACTTAAAGGCCTCGCAGGGTCTTATTCACTGCCACTTCTACCATTTCCCCTGCCATTCGGCTCGCATCCGTCACTTTTAGAGCCTCTCAGGGTCTTATCCTCGTCCACGCGTCACCATTTCAGCTACTTAAAGGCCTCGCAGGGTCTTATTCACTGCCACTTCTACCATTTCCCCCACCATTCAGCTCGCATCCGTCACTATAAGAGCCTCACAGGATCTTATCCTCGTCCATGCATCATCATTTCAGCTACTTAAAGGACTCGCAGGGCCTTATACATCGCTACTTCTACTATTTCCGTCATTTCCCCCTCCCATTTAGTCCGCATCCCTCACTTTAAGAGCCTCGCAGGGTCTTATCCTCGTCCACACATCACCATTTCAGCTACTTAACGGACTCGCAGGGTCTTATTCACTGACACTTCTACCATTCCCCCTGCCATTCGGCTCGCATCCGTCACTATAAGAGCCTCGCAGGGTCTTATCCTCGTCCACGTATTAACATTTCAGCTACTTAAAGGCCCCTCAGGGTCTTATTCACTGCCACTTCTACCATTTCCCCTTCCATTAGGCTCGCATCCGTCACTATAAGAGCCCCGCAGGGCCTTATTCGCTCTCACTTCTACCATTTCCTATCCACTCAGCTCGCATCCGTCACTATAAGGCCTCGCAGGGTCTTATCCTCGTCCACGCATCATCATTTCAGCTACTTAAAGGCCTCGCAGGGTCTTATTCACTGCCACTTTTACCATTTCCCCTGCCACTCAGCTCGCATCCGTCTGCACTAGCCCTTCGGCGACAGCCGAAGGTTGAACGTCTTATCATAAGGCGTCATCACATTCACGATGAGCGTCTGGCAGCCCGCTGCGAAGCTAGTGTTGCGGAGCTCCCTGGCTGTATGCTCCTGCGCTCCTCCGTCAAGCTCAATCCAGTCCCCGGCGCATTCATACCGCACCGTGCCTTCTGTTCAGAACTGAGCCCCATCCACTACGGGCTCTAGCTGAGCTGACCCCTGAGAAGGCTCCTTCTCCTCCAAACACGAAGGTAACCTGAGCCATCATATCAGCCGGCTCTTCACAGCGCAGCTGCAGCCTCCAGCCATCCGCTTGCTCGGTCAATTCAACCTGAACAGTATGCTTCTGCTCATGGGTCATCTCCCGCAAATGATGCGGGAGCAAATACCAAGGGCTGACGCTTCCAGCGCTGCTAGCTGGCAAGCTTTCCGTCGGAATCGGACCATAATAGCCCTTCGCTTCCGAGCCGGATAACGAATACCCGTCATCACGCACCTCCATCTGCTGCATCTTAACGAAGCCGGGTTCGAAAGAAGTACCAACTTGTACCGCCAACAGTCGTGCCACACCATGACGCAGGGCGAAGAATGAGTTCGTCTCTGTAATAACAGTGACACTCGTATCTCCTTCACGCTGACGCGCGACAGGTGCGCCGAAATCGGAATGCAATCGGCTGTGGTAGATACGTCCGCCATGTCCGGCAGTATCCATCTGGCTCACATATCGCTCACGCTCGAACTCTCCGTTAATAATAACTCGGTAGCTGTCTGGAAGCTCTCCCGCCTGCACTTTAGACTCTCCCAGCTGTGGATACAGCAAATAACCGACTAGGGCATTATTGGGCAATGCGCCCGGATGCTTCGCTGCCTCACCGGCAAGCCCAGCCATAGCTGCGAACAGCGGCTCCTGATCCTCTACAGCCATTAGAGATGCAACGAGCAAATAGCTCGCCATATCATAGCTGTGGCCGAAGTCCTGACGACCGGAGTAGTCAGTCACCACTTCTCCATTCGGATGAACGAGATAAGCCATCATACGAAGATTCGCTCGGACTGGCTCTAGCAGCTCTGGACGCTTGAACAGCTTCGCCGCATGATACAGCATGACATCACTGACTGCGTTATAGATCCCGTTGCTCCGCTCCGTCCATTCGCCATCCTCTGTAATGTCCAACCCTTCCGCGAGCCAGCTCTGTGCTCTGTCCCACAGCTCCTGCCTGCCGGTCAGCTTATACATGAAGCCTAGCGCCGCGGTCATCACCCATCGATGATTCGGCGTATGGCAGCCTCCGGTTAAGAGGGCCGGGATCGTCCTATCCAAGAACAGCTTAATCGCTTCTGCAGCCTTCTCCAGCGGCTCCCATTGCTGGGAAGCCAGAAGCTCATATACTTGAGCAAGCCCGACAACAACGAATCCGGTATCCGGCGGAGAATGTACATTCGTCCAGCCCGGTGAGATTGTGCCGTCTTCATGCTGGAACCTCAGCATGTAGGCAGCCGCCAGCTCCAGACGCGCGAGCAATTCTTCATCATGGTAATACTTCGACTCTTCATTGATGAGTGCGGAGATCCAGATGGCCATAACCATCGGTGTCCCCCCATGACTAGGCCACGCAATGCCATTCGAGGGATCTACAACCCCTCCGTTATAACGACTCTTGCTGTCTAACACCTGATGAATCATACCGTCCTTCACCCAGTCATCATTTATGGCAACCAGCTTCTTATACATGTCCATGGCTACGATTACGCTCCTTCTGCATCCATCTCGTTTGTACTCATCCAGCCCTACCGTTACAATCATTTTCTTCGTGCGCCGAGCTGTGGCCGCGATACCTGTGCATATCCTTTGCTGCACGGTCTTTATGTGATATTTCACATGCCGATACCAGCTTTCTCCTTAAAAGTAAGCGCTTTCCTCAATCATTTTAAAAAATATACCTTCTGATTTCAATAGGAGTACAATAAAAAAAAAAGCTATGCGGAAGTTTTGTTTACTCTACAGTCATTAGCTGCATCAGCTTCCGGTGCCTACGAGGACAGTCGATACTCGGGACACTAGATGGTTAACTGGGGCTGATGGACGATTAGACGATCCTGCAACAGCCTTTTACTACTCTGGAGGGGGATACGTAGTTCGAAATGATAAGACTGGTGAAATTGTACAAGTTAGTAATCAAAACGATCACTCATACAGTATTCCTTCACGAAGCACAGCGGACTGCTGAAACTTCTTTATCTCATACAAAATATCCTCTGATTTAATGTATCTACTGTCCTCGAGAAGACGTCTAATCTCGTGCTCCCGATCATCATCTCCATATTGATAACTGCAAAAATCAAGAAAACTCTGAACGTAGTGGTTTGAACCATAGCTTACCATTCTCTCGGAGCTGCTATTCCCAACTTATTCGCAAGCACGTTCAGCAGAGTGGATTTACCAGAGCGGTTATTACCGTATAATACGGTGATCCGATCAAACAGGAGGACTTCCCCTGCCATATGCTTGAATATATGATCGGGGTAAATATTCGGATTTCGATCAGTATAAGAAGATAACTTGAAACTTCTTAAATAAATCATCTATGCACCCCTTCTTTCCAGATTCTAAGGTGAGTTCGCTTCTGCAGTACGGTTATGTCCTCTTCATTCATGTTCTATAATAATGTCTGCGCAACGAATAATGAGTTCAGGCATTCCCACTCCTGAAAACAGGATATGGGCTTCATAGCCGTCATCCATGCAATACAGTTCTTCATATATCCAGTGACTGTCCACAATATGCTCGTCTTGCCTGATGATTTCAACTTTATCAAATGTGATCTTATTGAAATTAGTGAACCCGCCCTCTGTGTCCATTCGCATGATAATCTGCTTTCCGGAGGTCAGTTCCATTACTCTGCAATCGTGAAAACGGAAATGGTTACGAATATGTTCTGGAATGTTCTCCGCTTGTTGTGCATGCCTATACTCATCTGCGATTAGCATCATGCGCTTTTCATTTTCTTTGCTCAGTTGCTTCAACTCGTGCAATACTTCTTTCGTACAATAGCCTAGTGAAAATACCCGCATATCCGCAATGCGGGAAGACAACTCGTCCGGCAGTTGATGAGCCGCTTCCTTAGATCGATGCCCGTGATTGATGCTGAACTCTTCCTTACACTTCACCTCGTCAAAAGGAGGCCGGGCATCATAAGTCGCGATCAATTGCTGTATATGGGAGATTTGTTCGGATGACATATGGTAAACCAAAGTATCTTCTTCGCTGATCTCTTCCCCCTTTATCCATTTATCAAGAGGCACATAATGCGAGCCGTCCTGTTCCAGCATAAACCGAGGATCAACATCGTAAACCTCTCGCTGCATTTTAACAAATTCCCTTTCCTTTCTTTTATAGAGCCGCAAATAGAGTGCTCCGTCACGTTCATACGCTCCCTTATGTGCCCTCATGCCAAAATAAAGTCCTGTCCGTTGGCATAGATCGTACCATTCTTTTGTCAAATATTTCACGCAATCCCACCTTTATTCCCTTAATCGATTCAGCAGCACGTTCTGACACTAGACACGCACAACATTCATCTTTTAAATGTATTTTCATGCTTAATCATAGAGGTATCTAGATGTAAAGAAAATCCTGCAAAAAAAACGACGACAGCAAAATTAACTAGCAATTTAATTGAACCCACTTTTGCTCTAATAGGCTGATATAGGCGCAAACCTGTTATGCGGTGGTGGTTCGCCTTGGTCTGACGAAAAAATTGCTCTAAATCATTGTTCGTACGCGGAACATAGTAGTGATCGTAGCTGTCACCACTTTTTTATTCCACGCAGTATGCGAACGACGATGTTTTTGTTCTCAACGCTGACAGTGAGTCAGTTCAAGTCTAAACCAAACATTAGGGGCGTTTCCTAATCAATTTTTTACCAGCATAGTGGACTACTCCTTCTCGGTCTCATTCTCCACTATACCTTCAACACCGGGTTTGGAAATACCTGTTAGTCGATTGTGCTGTCGTACAAAAAAAAAACAGCTGCATCCATCATGGATGAGCTGCTTGGCCATTTCTATTTGATAAATAAAGCATCGATGACCCAGAAAATACCTGCTGCCATGAGTACTGTAATTGGAATCGTAATGATCCATGCTATAAAGATTCGACCAGCTACGGACCAGCGTACACTGGAGAAGCGCTTCGCGCTGCCTACACCGAGAATGGAGGATGTAATAACATGAGTCGTACTAACCGGCAGATGAATCAATGTAGCCGTTAGAATAACCGCTGCCGAACCGATATCAGCTGCAAAGCCGTTGATTGGTTCGATTTTGAAAATTTTGGTTCCCATCGTCTTGATGATTTTCCAACCACCAACAGATGTACCGAGCGCCATTGCGAGTGCTGCGGACAGCTTAACCCATAGCGGAACTTCCATCGTATCCTGCACGTTAGCTGCGACGAGTGCGAATGTAATGATACCCATTGCCTTCTGCGCGTCATTCGTACCATGAGAGAACGATTGGAATGCAGCCGTTATGATCTGGCTGAAGCGGAACCCTTTATTCACCTGATGCGGACTTGAATTGGCGAAGATCCGTTTTAGAATCCACATGATAATGAAGCCGGCTGCAAACGCAATAATAGGTGACAGGATAAGCGCCTTAACGATATCCAGCATGCCTGATCCATTGATTGCACCCATTCCTGCTCCCGCGATAACTGCACCGGCAAGCGAGCCGATCAGTGCGTGGGATGAGGATGAAGGGATACCGAACCACCAGGTAACAAGGTTCCATACAATGGCTGATATTAGTGCTGCGATAACGATCTCAACCCCATTGGATAGATCAGCGGGGTTCGCAACCCCGCTGCCGATCGTCTTCGCTACACCAGTGAATGTGAGAGCTCCGACGAAGTTCATCGTCGCTGCCATCAAGATCGCAACACGCGGCTTAAGCGCACGAGTGGATACCGAGGTCGCTATCGCATTAGCTGTATCATGAAAACCATTAATGAAATCGAAACTAAGCGCCAGAAATACAACAGTCCATAGAATGATTGAATCCATTTGAATTGACTCCTACTCTCCGTGTTGGCTTAGCTGTTACGCATAATGATCGATTCAAGTGTATTAGCTACATCTTCACAATAATCGGTCGTTTGCTCCAGCATCTCGTAGATTTCTTTGCGTTTCATCAGCTCAATCGGGTCCTTCACATTCGTGAACAGGCTCTTAATACATACACGCAGCAAATCATCGGCTTGGTTCTCAAGCTCATTAAGCGCAATGTTAGGCTCGCGAATGGCAAGCAGCTTCTTATCTGTCAGCAAATAAATAGCTTTTTTGATTTGATTAGCCGAACGAAGCAGGATATCGCCGAATAGCGTTATGTACTCGTCCTTCTCTTTAATGTCGTACATCTCGAAGCGTGAAGCACAGGCTTCAACACCATCAAGAACATCATCAAGGGACGAAGTCAGCGCCATAATATCTTCCCGCTCAATAGGGGTAATGAAAGTCTTGTTTAATTCTTTCAACATTGTGTGCACGTACACATCACATTTGCTCTCGTACTCTTTCATCACTTTTGCGAACGTTGTAACATCCGACAAGTCGGATAAACCGTTTGAAAAGTATTCTACTGCCTCGACCAGTGTGTCTGCCATTTCTTCAAACGTCTTAAAGAAAATATCTTTTTTCTTGAACATCGTAATCCCCTTTACCCGACTTGATGTTTAGGCGCCATGCAAATGAGCCCAGAATATCTTAACACAGTTTACTTTAGAATTGTTAAGGTAATGTAAAGGAAATATGAAAATAAGCTGAAAATATGATCTTTTTTCAAAAAAAAACAAAAAACATGCCCCCTGCAGGGAGCATGTCGCCTCTTTTATGTCGATATTGCCGACTCACTCTGCACCTAGATAGAGTGTTTCCGTTAATATCGATTTTTACCCATACGTTATATGCTCCGCAAAAGTAGGTGAATTCGGAACGATATGGAAGTAAGTCTTCCCTTGCAGGAATGGCAACTCAGCCCCATCCTTCATTATCCGAATCATGTTGTCTCCGCTGCGAACCCACTCACATTCGATGGCCTTGCCCTGCTGGAATAAGATGGAGGAGCCTCCCGCTTCCGTATTAACAGACAATCGCCCAACATCATCCAACGTCTTGTGATTGGCACCAAGAACAACCAGGTTGGTCGCTGTAAGCTGCTCGTTGTTATTCAGATCGGTATGAGGCTCTCCATTAATGGAGCGCTTGTACATCTTATTAATTGAATCATATTCATAAGCTACTGCATAATTTTTTAGCGTGAACTTAATCTCCACATTCGCAGCAGGCAGGCTTGTACTTGCTGCAGCACCTGTCTCTGAGAAAGGATAGACGGGTACAACAACATCCGTGCTATAGCCTCTCTTCTCTGCCCCTGCACGCAGCTTCTCCAGATCGGAGTATAGGTTATGAGGGGCTTTACGCTCTTTGCTCCGCCAGAAGAAGCTTCCCGCATTCGAGATTTCATCGAGATATGGCTTGTTCTGCTGCTGCAGAATGGCATACGCATCATTGCTTCCTCCCGCATGCGCCAGCACAGCGCCGTAGCTTTCCCCGATATCAATAAGATAAGGCCGTATACTGCGAATCGGTCCAATCGGATCGTTCAGAGCATCAGTACTTTGGAATATAGCGATCAATCGTGTTATTCCGCCTTCTGCCAGTACTTCCCACACAACATCCGCATTGGTTAAGCCTGATTGCGGTCTTGCAGGTGCCAGATTGTTAATCATGACGGCAACGGGCCTAGCTAGAGCTTCCGTCTCCTGTGCTATCCCCGTTAATGGTGTAAGGTATGGCAGCGGTGTTGGTTCAGGGGTCTGGGCTTCCGTCGGCTCATTCGTTACTTCTGCAGCCACATTCGCTGCTCCTTCACTGCCGCTGCTACATGCTGCAAGCATTAAGACCACCAGCAATAATAATCCCATCATCATCTGTAATCGTCTATTCATATCTTCCTCCTCCATCTATCTACCATTTAATCACAAATGCATCTCCAATGATATTTTTTTATTCCTGACTAAAACCACCATAATTGCACATTCTATCCGTATCATTTATTTCGAAAAGGAGCCCCGCATATGAGCAGAAGCAGACAGATCAGCCTGTGGCTTGCCTTCTCCATCCTGCTGCTGAGCGGCGGTCTTGCCAGTCATGTCATGGCAATACCGGTTATACTAGGCATTGCCGGGCGCTCCTCCTGGTTCTCTGATGTTCTTGCAGGGGCGGTATTTCTAATCTGGCTTGCCCTGATCTGTGGCGTATTGAAGCACATAAGAGGCAAGTCAATAAACGACTGGATTGAGCAGGAGCTTGGTGTCGTCGTCGCGTGGATATTCCGCATTAGCGCGTGCATTATATTGTACGGGGTAGGCTGTTATACGCTGCTGAACACCGCATCCTGGGCTGCCACGACGTATATGCAGCAGACTCCGTATCTGCTCATCGTTGCCGCCGGGGGATTAGTCTCTGCTCTTTCGGCTGGCCTTGGGCTGGTCTCAGTTGCTATGACAAGCAGTATCCTGCTGCCTGTTGTCATCGCTCTCGGTTTTTTTGTCATGTCTGCCAATACCAAATATAAAGATTACAGCCTCATGCTGCCCATTCTGGAGGATGGCTGGACCCCTGTCATTCATGGTGCCTTTTACGCATTGGCTGGTTTAATGGAGATATGGGTGCTGCTATTGTTCCAACACAAAATTCATAGCCGTATCCGCTGGTGGCAGCTTATGCTTCTAGGCCTGCTGCTGATCGTGATGACCCTTGGACCTACGATTGGAGCGATTACAGAATTCGGCCCTCAGGAAGCGGCCAAGCAGAGCGATACCGCATTCGAGCAGTGGAAAATATTAAGGCTGGGCCAATTGTTCCAGCATGTGGACTTCATGTCCATCTATCAGTGGCTGTCCGGGTCATTTGCCCGGGTAGCTCTGTCTCTCTACCTTATTCCCGATTTGTTGAACATCAGGAAGCCTGTCAAGCGTTATTGGGCGGTCACGATTATAACGGCCTCCATGTGTACGTTGGCATTCTTACGACTTTCGGATGAACAGGCCTTGGCGTATTTACAGCATATTCAGTTTCCCGTCACATTCGGATTTATCATCTTCATTACTCTCTTGCTCATTGTAACTGTCCTGATTAGCCGACATCGCCATTCAACCAGAAAGGAGACTAGCTCTCATGAAGATGCCCAGCAGGGATAAAGAGATGAAGCAGACCCATGTAGATGAGCGTAAGTTCAAGGAATGGTTCGGCACCTGTAATGATGTCATCGTCCAGAGCTGTTACTTCGGGACTCCGCCTGCTACTGTGCAGGCTATCTTGATCTATTGCAGCGGTATGACTGAGACTAAGACCATTAACGATGTTATTCTTCCTGATCTCAAGGATGTGTACCGCAAAACCCAATTCCTTCGTAAGGAGGAGCTTATTCGAGAGTCGGAAGTACAGTGGATTTCGCTAGAGGCATTAACCAAATCATACGATCGTGACATCATTGCTGCGCGGGTATTTGAAGGTCATCTCCTGCTATGTATCCCTTCCTTGCAGCTGCTAAGCTCCATTGATATTGCCAAGTTCCCAAGTCGAGAGCCAAGCGGCTCTGAGAGTGAGATCGCCATTCGCGGCCCAAAGGATGGCTTCGTTGAGCTCGTTACCATCAATGTAGCGCTTATTCGCAAACGTCTTCGGTCACCTAAGCTTGCTTGCGAGTACTATGTGATCGGAGCAAGAACCATGACGAAGGTTGCTCTGTTGTATATTGAAGATATAGCTGATCTTAAGCTTATAAGACGCATACAGCGGAAGCTTAACCATATGGACATCGAGGCCTTGGGCTCCACCAATCAGATGGAAGAGCTGATTACCTCCACCAGAAGCGGATTTTTCCCAGTAACCAGCTACACGAGCAGACCTGACTTCGCAGTGGATTGCCTTCTGAACGGCAGATTCATCATTCTGGTCGACGGCAACCCAACCGTTATTATCGCACCGATCAATCTATTCCTGCTGCTCAAATCACCTGAGGATGCTCACTTTTCATCTCTTGGGGTCAATGTCGGGAGATTGCTGCGCATGCTAGGTCTAGTCGTGACCCTTTTTTTACCCGGCTTTTATATTGCATTGACTGCGTTTCATCTTGATCAGGTACCTTTCGCCCTGCTGGCTACTATCTCTATCGGTCGAGCAGGACTGCCTATGGAATCCAGTCTAGAGATGTTCTTCATCATGTCACTCATGGAGCTGTTCCGTGAAGCTGGCGTTCGGCTGCCGACGACGATTGGTCAGACACTAACCGTCGTTGGAGGTCTCATCATTGGTGATGCGGCCATTCGGGCAGGCCTAGTCTCTCCTCCTATGATTGTCATCACTGCCTTAACCATCGTCGCGGGCTCGACCTTGGTTAATCAGGTGCTGACAAGCTCGATCATTCTGCTGCGTTTCGCTTCATTCTTGATGGCGTCTATTATGGGGATGTATGGGTTCATTCTGTCTGTTATTCTGTTCGTGGTGTACATCACCAGTCTGCATTCATTCGGAGTACCCTATCTTGCTCCACTCGCCCCCCTGAAGGTGAAGGAAGCACTGTTCACGATGTTCAAGCTGCCTTACATGCAGCATAAACGTCGTCCAGCCTATCTGAAGACCCAACAGCCCGTCAAGAAAGGAAAGAAGGAGTGATTGGGTTGCATGTCCGAATACTTAACCTACTAGCTGCGATCCTTATCCTGTTAACTTTATCCGGGTGCTGGAGCAGCAAAGAGATTCAAATTCAAGCATATGGGACGGCCGTCGGAATTGATCATGTGAACAATGAGTTCGTCGTGTATGTGCAAATGCTGGATTTCAAAAGCATTGCGAAGATGCAGAGCGGCGGAACTAGCGGAGAGGCTTCTGTGTGGGTAGGCAAGGGCAGAGGCGCAACGTTCAATATGGCAGTCAATGATCTCTATAAAACGGTCCAGCTTCCTATTTCTTGGGGCCATATCACAGCCATCGTATTGTCAGAGAATGTACTCCGTATGCAAGACAACAATGTCGGGGAGATGCTCAACCGTTATCCAGAGGTTCGGTATAACGCATGGGTGTATGCGACAAAAGGATCGATCGAGAAGCTGCTTAGCGCAACACCGATGTTCCAGCTGTCCCCCCTTGTCTCCATCCTGCATAGTCCGCAGGACAATTACGAGCAGTATTCCATGTTCCCGCCTCTTCTTTTCTTCCAATACTTAGCTAATGTCAACGAGCCTGCTAGATCGGCCTACCTGCCGAGCTTAACACTCAACACCAGTCAATGGTCGGAGAATGACAAGAGCCATACGCTGCTTACGATTCATGGAGCTTTTTTTGAGGCGAATAATCAGACCAAGGGATTTCTATCCGCAAGCAAGCTTCAAGGGTACCATCTCATGCAAGAAACTATGCATCGTTCTCCATTAGAAATCGAACGCGATGGCGTCATGTACGGAGAAATCTCGATAGGAGAGCCTAAAATTAAAATAAAGCCGGTCATCCAAGGCTCGGATGTCAGGTTTCGGATTAAGGTCAAATACATATCCGCTATGTATGAATACTTGAAGCCTATCTCTAACGAAGGGATGACGAAGATCGCTGAAGATAGCATTAGGAGCCGTATAATGGAGTCTTATCAAGCAGGACTGAAGCTTGGCGTCGATATTTATGGACTAGAGGAAACACTGTATCAACGTAACCCTAGCTTGTGGAAGAAGCTGACGAATAATGGCCAGCATCTGCTGCTCAATGAGCAATCGATCGAGAAGCTCGACATCAATCTCAATATTTTGTACAACGGCAAATTCAAACGAAGAACCTAAGACAGCAGCCCCATTGTTGCTCTGCTGTCTTAGGCTCCTGCTAGATGCTCCAGTTATGCCACTCCTGCTGTTTCTTATCCAGTCCAGTCAGCCAATCCGCTGTGACACGAATCGCTTCTTCTTGGTGCTGTCTGGAGGAATAAGTGTGATTCGCTTGAAAAATTATTTCTTTGTCGCATAAGCCTTCGCTGCGTGTCCAGAACACCTTCTGATAGAGGAAGCTGTAGTCGACGGGAATCAACTCATCACTTGTACCATGGACAATAAGCACCTCTCCTCCGAAGCGAGTTGCCGCTTGGAATGGCTGATGCTGCAGCAGCGATTCGAAGAATACCGGCTGCAACGAATATCCGCTGTGATCAGAGGTGCCTGTCTTCACGGCTTCGTCGTAGCTGGAGCGGCCTACAATCCGAACGATGTCATTGAACGGGTACGCCACAGCTGACCACAGAATGAGTCTTTTTACCCTTTTATCCTTCACGGCAGTCATAATCGCTACCGCTCCGCCAAGGCTATGGCCAAGCAATACGATCCTCCGTGGATCGACGCAATCCATGCTCGAAATATAATCAATCGCGGCTCGTGTCTGGTCGACCATACTGTCGAAGCCAAGGGCTCCGTAGTCGCCTGTGCTCTCACCGCATCCGCCATAATCGAATCTAAGAACATAAGAGCCTTGCTCTGCAAGCGCCCGAGCAGATTTAACGAATAACCGATCTACGCCTATGCGGCTGCCAATAAAACCGTGGCAGATAATGATTGCTTGTCGCTTCGTATTATCATCCTGCCCTGCATGGTCTGTAGGATAATGAAGTGTAGCAGCAAGCTCAAGTCCTTCATGACGCAGCACCAAATGTTTTTCCAATGACATGACCTCCTGCAGTAAAAAGCTCATCTTATAATTATTAATTCCTACCCGAATACTATGAATTATATTAAAAATAGAATAGCATCGACAACCCTCATGTGTCAACACCATTTCCTATTAATCATTCCATTGCCGTAAAGTGAATAGTCAAGCCTGCTCAAGAACACCCTAATGGCGAGGATATTATATCGACCCTATAACGAAGGAGCTTACGTCTCATGCCATTATGGATTGAATGGTTAGTTGATCATTGGCTGTCTGTTATGATCATTGCCGGCGCTGTCATCGCTGCACTATATGTGCTGTTCAACCGCGATATGCTGTTCTCCAAGGATTAGCAGAAGTGTGGAGAGCAGCAGAGGCTGCACTACTCCGCACTATTGCTATTGCTATTGCTATTGCTAATCGGAAGCTTAATCTTAATCACGGTTCCCGCTCCAGGCTCGCTGTCTACCGTCAGCTCTCCACCATGCAGCTCCGTTATTTCCTTGCAGAGAGCAAGCCCGATTCCGCTGCCGCCAAGCGCCGTATTTGCCTTATAGAATTTCTCTGTCACATGAGGCAAATCCTCCGCAGCAATACCAACGCCTGTATCGGCTACCGTTAGCAGAGCGTAGGTTAGCTCTATGGTGGTGCTCACGTGTATCGTGCCTCCGACTGGCGTGAACTTGAAGGCATTATCAATCAGATTGATAATAACCTGCTTAAGCCTATTGGCATCCCCATCAACGAATATAGGGCTTTTCCCTATCGATGCCACCAGACGTACACCCGTCTTTTGTTCACGAACAGCGAGCTGATGGACCGTCTCCCTTACCGGACTGTTCAGATCCAGCAGCTCCGGATGAAGCTCCATACTGCCTGCAGACAGCTTGGAGAAATCGAGCAGATCCTCGACTAAGCCTGACAGACGCTCGGTTTCATTGCTTATAATATGAAGTCCAAGCTTCATCTCCTCATCATTGGCAGGGTCGCCTTCCTTGAGCGTTTCACTCCAGCCTTTGATGGAGGTGAGCGGTGTTCGCAGCTCATGAGAGATGGAGGAGATGAAGTCATTCTTAAGCTTCTCCCGCTTATTGAGCTCAACGACCATCGTATTGAACGTCTCCGACAGCTGACCGATTTCATCATTGCTCCGTTTCACTGCCCGCCTTGTCCAATCTCCATCCGCCATATATCGCGCTGCACGAGTAAGCTCTTGTATCGGGCCGACAATTTTCGTAGCCAGCCATAGACTTAGGCCTAAGAACAGCAGAATAACAGCGAGTCCCACGAAGACCGTCATTTGGAGCAGCTGATTGACCATTGCATCGATCTGACTCAAGGATGCTGAGTAGCGCAGCAAAGAGACGACCTTGGTATCATTGAAAACCGGTATCGTAACCGAGGTTACCCGCTCCCCATAATACGGATCATCTCCCTGCCAAGTGCCTGCTGCTCCGCTGATCGCCATTCGCACATCAGGTGTCGAATACTTCGTATTTTCTGTGAACCCGTCAGAATCCATTCGGATTGTTCCGGCATTATCGAGCAATTGCAATTGAACATCACGCTCTACCATATACTGAAGCATATATTCAGCTTGGTCATGCACTTTAAGCGAGGATAACGAGCGGCTGTGAACGGTAAGCGCCGATACGGCACGCTGCTTCACCGTGCTCTGAGCACTGCCGTAATAATAATTCCATATGAGCGATACGAATAGGACGCCAAGTACAGCTACGACAAGAACAATCAGCAGCAGATAGCTCCATACCATTCTCGTTTTCAGACTTTTCATCTGCCCTCGCTCCGTTTCCACCGATATCCAAGTCCCCATACTGTCTCTATAAAAGCAGGCTCCGATGGATTACTCTCGATTTTTTGCCGAATTCGCCGGATATTCACGTCAACAACCTTCAAATCCCCGACATAATAACGGCCCCATACCTCGGTCAATATGACATCACGGCTCACATTCTTGCCTTCGCGCTCCATCAACAGCCTAACGAGCGTCCACTCGGTTGGAGTCAGGACAATCTCCTCATTATCCTTCCATAGCTTGCGCTCAGAGACAGACAATCTGAATCTGCCGATTCGCAGCTCGTCCTCATCCTGCTGAGCATGCTGCTGAGGAATAGGAGTCTCCTGTGGGGCCGCATTGGTCGAGATCGAGGTTGAAGCTGATGATGGCGAGAGCACTGAAGAATCTGCCGACTTCATTCTGCGATGGAGCGATTTAATTCGGGCAATCAGCTCACCTGGACTGAAGGGCTTCTGAACGTAATCGTCAGCTCCAAGCTCAAGCCCATGGATTTTGTCCTCTTCCTGTGACTTGGCGGTGAGCATGATAATGCCCATGCTCGGGTAGAGCTGCCTCAGACGCTCGCATACCTCAAATCCACTAATCGTTGGCAGCATCACATCGAGCAGTGCTATATCGAATGGTCCCTCCGTCTCAGCAAGCAGCAGCGCTGCCTCTCCATGATCAGCCTCGATGACCTCCATGTCGTTGCGCTTAAGATTAATTCTTATAAATCCACGAATGGACTCTTCATCCTCTAACAATAAAATACGCATAGTTCACCCGCTTCATCCCGTTAGTCCGTTAAGTAAAGCTACTCTTGAATGAGATGGAATAATTGGTCCAGCTTATCTTTCTCCTGCAGCATCGCTTCGAACGCTTGCTGATCCGTCGCTGACAGCCCTGACGGGGGCTCCGCTATAAGATTCACCGAGTAGACGAGTCCGCCGCCCGTCTTCAGCACATGAATAGAGCGCCCCTGCTCCTTCCACATCGCCTCAACCTCTCCCCATAATTGCTGGGGCACACCGTACAGAGTCGCCAGCTCGGTCTTGAAGCTTGTCTCTGCATTCCAATATTCGACGGTTACAATCCCGTAATCTTCTTCGCCTTCTTCCACTTGAGGGGCACGCAGCGTATAATGCCCGCTCCACTGCTTCGGAATAGTGAAGCTCAGTCGATGGGCGTAGTTGCTATACTCTTCTTTGACAGCTCTAAATCCACCCTTTCCATCCCATTGCACCCAATCGTTAATAAAGATCGTCTCTGCATAGGATAAGTCCGAATATCCGGGTGCCTCTCGCGGTTTCATAAGCTCAATAATGCCATCACCGTTGACATCCTCACTCTTAACTGGGGTAATCGAAATTTCTACGTCCTCCTGCTCATTCTGAGGTATGGCTGTAGGGTAGACTAGTCTAAGCTTCCCGTTATCCCACGCGTACATGGCTGTATACATCGAGTGTGCTCCCAGCGAGGCCTCCACGACAATGCCGTGCTGGCGGGGCGATACCTGGCCGATCAGCATCCGATCATATCCATCCACGTAAGAATACAGCTCCAGCTCCTGAAGCTGACTAAGCTCCCCGTCTTCCCAGTCATAGAGTGTAAGCCGATAGCGCGGCGCTTCGATATCCTGGATCATGCCATCCGAGGATATAACAGCCAGCTCCACTTCCCCATCTCCATTGATGTCACCCATATCGGCATATACGTACGGAAGAGATTTCATCGGCTGCAGCGCAAGCTTCCCATATTCATTGCGCTCAGGCTTCGTCTGAAAAGAATAATAGTCCACCTGATTCGGACTCTCATAAGCGCCTATCCACCCAATCGCAAGCTCTATCTGTCCATCCTTATTGAAATCGCCCAGCTGTATCCAGTCTATCTGACGGGCCATGGCTTGCTGAATGAACACCCAAGGCTTCCACACTCCCGAGACGAACCTTAATACCATCAGCTCCGGCGAGCTATATTCATTGTAATAGGATACGATGGCTTCCTGAACACCATCACCGTTCAGATCTGCTTGGCGTACCGCACCCTGCTTGTCCTCACGCAGCGGCAGTGTAAGCTTCCCATACTGCGGCAGTGAATGATTAACCACTTCCATGAGTGCTTCCTTATCCGGCGACATTGTCGGCTTCATTAATAGATCGCTCGGTGCAGCCGTATATCGGCATCCAGTCGCGAATAGACAAAGCAAGGCGGCCGCGAGAGCCACCCTGCTTATTCTTGATATGATCAAAAGGTCAGCCTCCTATCGTAATTGATCGGCTGTAACGAATGTATAACCCATTTTACGCAAATCATCGATTACGTCTGGCAGCATCTGAACGGTATGCGCTATGTTCTTGCTGCCGAAGGAATGCATGAGGATAATGCTGCCAGGCTTCGTATTCTTCTTAATGTTCGCTCTCATATCGGCTATCGATGTTCCCGCCCAATCGCGCGTATCCACATCCCACCCTATGAGCTCTCTGTCTAGGTTATCCAGAACGTTCCTCAACGTGTCCGACACGGAGCCGTAAGGAGCTCTGAACAGCTCTGGTGTGAAGCCGACTGCTTCTTGAATCATCTCATCTGTTTCAGTGATCTCTTCTAACACTTCAGCATTAGTAAGCTTAGCTAGATTTTTATGATTAGCCGAATGATTGCCAACAGCATGCCCTTCCTCTACAATACGCTTCAGAACGTCAGGATCCTTCTTAATTTGCTGGCCTACGACAAAAAATGTCGCATGCACATCCTTATCCTTCAATATATCCAATATTGCAGGTGTATAACGGCCATCTGGTCCATCATCGAACGTAAGTGCGACAACTTTCTCCTCTATCGCCGGCTTTTCTGTCGGCTGCGGCTTCACCGTCTGTCCCGGCTTCTGCGTCGGCTGTGGCGAGACCGCATCAGGATGATTGGAATCAGGCTCTTGCTTCGTGTCGTCTACTGCGATAATCGTCTTATCCGGCGGCCGTGGATAATCCACCAGCACACCTTCCTCTATCTCTACATCAACGGGCTTCTCGCTGACAGCCTTACCATTCCCTATCGATATGGGAAGCAGTGAAGACATTCCGAACGAATAACCGCTGCTGTAGCCTCCCAACCATACTGCAGCTGCAACAACCATAACCATGACCCCAACCATACGACGACGACGAAGCTTCCTTTTTCTCCAATCCATCACTCTCACCTTTCTATTTCCTGCTGATAGATTCATCCTACAGGATTGATAGAGTTAGTGAGTTACAAATAAGTTACACCTGCTGCAAAATTCGTCTTATATTGACAATGAGCTGCGACATCCGTAATCGTTAGCAGCGTAGACGAAATCTATTAGCCTGCGTTATTTAACGATCCGAATCATAACCACTCCTCCCATTAGACAAAAAGACACCCAAACTAGCAAAGCTAGTTCGAATGTCTATGGTCAGCAGAATCAGCACCGCTGCATTCTACTATAATGGTTAACCCTTGAGTGCTTTGGCAGCAATGTCAGATCGGCTGTGCATCCCATCAAAATGAATGACACTTACCGCTTCATAGGCACGAGCACGTGCTTCTGCGATATCTTGACCGCGGCCAACGACACCGAGAACTCGTCCACCGTTCGTGACGATCTGTCCATCCTTCTGTGCTGTACCCGCATGGAATACTAGCGCCCCTTGCGCTTCAGCAGCTTCAAGCCCTTCAATGACGCGGCCTTTCGGATAGCTTGCTGGGTAGCCTTCAGATGCAACGATGACGCATACTGCTGCTTCTCCACTCCATTCCAGATCAAGCTGATCCAGTCTGCCGTTCAAGGAAGCCAATACGATATCAACAAAGTCTGTCTTCAATCGAGGCAGGACAACCTGTGTCTCTGGATCACCCATACGAGCATTGAATTCAATCGTTCTTGGGCCATCCTTCGTAATCATTAGACCTGCGAACAGTACGCCGCGGAACGGACGCCCTTCGCTAACCATCGCTTTTGCAGTAGGTATGATGATGTTCTCGATTGATTCATCGACGATAGACTGCGCAATATGCGGAAGCGGGGAATACGTGCCCATACCGCCAGTGTTCGGTCCTTTATCGCCGTCGAATACGGGCTTATGATCCTGTGCAGGCACCATAACCTTCACTGTCTCACCGTCAACGAAGGCAAGAATAGACATTTCTTCGCCAACCATGAATTCCTCGATAACGATCTGGTTGCCAGCGTCTCCGAACACTTTATCGAGCATCGCATCCTTCAGCGCTTTCTCCGCTTCTTCAAGCGTTGCAGCAACCGTGACGCCTTTGCCTGCGGCTAATCCGTCTGCTTTGATAACAATTGGCAAAGCCTGCTCTCGCAGATAGGAAAGCGCCGCTTCGTATTCAGTGAACGTCTCGTACTTCGCCGTCGGAATGTTGTATTTCCTGAGCAGGTCCTTCATGAAGATTTTGCTGCCTTCAATTTCAGCCGCTGCTTTGTTCGGACCGTATACTGGAATGTGATGCGCCTCGAATGCATCGACAATGCCTTCAGCAAGAGGATCGTCTGGACCAATGATGACGAGGTCGATCGCTGCGTCCTTCGCGAACTGAACGAGCTCATCGAATTGGTTCACTTCAATCGGAACACATTCTGCTAACTGAGCGATGCCGGCATTACCAGGTGCACAAAAAATCTCTTTAGCCTTCTCGCTTTTCTTCAGCGCCCAGACGATTGCATGCTCGCGTCCGCCTCCGCCTACTACTAAAATCCTCATGATTTGAAATACCCCTCCTGCTACAAATTACAAGTCTTAATGCTTAAAGTGTCTTACGCCTGTCAGTACCATAGCAATCCCGTTAGCGTTAGCTGCGGCAATCGACTCTTCATCCTTGATGGAGCCGCCGGTCTGAATAATCGCCGTAATGCCAGCTTTGGCTGCAAGCTCAACCGTATCTCCCATTGGGAAAAAGGCATCTGATGCCAGTACGGAGCCTACTGCCTGCTCGCCTGCTTGCTCTATAGCGATGCGTGCTGCGCCAACGCGGTTCATTTGGCCTGCGCCAACACCGATAGTCATGTTGTTCTTAGCTAGCAGAATCGCATTCGACTTCACATGCTTCACAACCTTCCAACCGAACAGCAGCTGCTTCAGTTCTTCATCGGTTGGCTTGCGATCCGTTACGAATTGCAGATCAGCTTCAGTGAGGCTGCGTACATCGCTCTCTTGTACGAGCATGCCGCCGTCAACCGTCGTAAGCAGCCACTCCGGCTTGCGCTCAGCAGCAGATGCTGACAGCTCTCCGAGCTTCATCAGACGAATGTTTTTCTTCTTCGTCAGAATTTCAAGCGCTTCTGGCGTGAAGTCTGGCGCAATGATGATCTCGAGGAAAATCTGGCTAAGCAGCTCAGCCGTATCCGCCCCGATTGTACGGTTAGCAGCAACAATACCGCCGAAGATCGAGGTAGGGTCAGCTGCGTATGCTTTTTGATACGCTTCATGGATGTCAGCGCCGATACCTACGCCGCAAGGGTTCATATGTTTAACGGCTACGACAGCCGGCTCATCGAATTCTTTCACGATAGCAAGCGCAGCGTTCGCGTCGTTAATGTTATTGTAAGACAGCTCTTTGCCATGCAGCTGCTCAGCAGTCGTGATATTGCCTGCAGCAGCCAGCGGCTTGCTGTAGAATGCAGCCTTTTGATGCGGATTCTCGCCGTAACGAAGGTCCTGTACCTTCTCATAAGTAACCGTATAGCTCTCAGGAAGCGGCTCTCCAACCTGCTTCGACAGGTAATCAGCAATCAGGGAGTCGTACGCAGCTGTGTGACGGAATACTTTGGCAGTCAGGCGTTTGCGAGTCTCAAGCGTCGTGTCGCCACCAGCTTTCACTTCTTCAAGGACGGAAGCATAATCAGCAGCATCTACGACAACAGTAACGAAAGCATGGTTCTTCGCCGCAGAACGAAGCATAGTCGGTCCGCCAATATCAATGTTCTCGATTGCATCTGCATAAGCAACCTCCGGATTCGAGATCGTCTGCTTGAAAGGATAGAGGTTAACGATAACGAGATCGATGTAATCAAGACCAAGCTCTTGCATGACTTTCTGATGCTCTTCATCATCACGTACAGCGAGCAGTCCGCTGTGTACAGCCGGATGAAGCGTCTTCACGCGGCCATCTAGAATTTCGGGGAATCCGGTTACATCGGAAATGCCAATGACTGGAATGCCCTCTTTCTCAAGCAGACTGAACGTACCGCCCGTCGAAATAATTTGCACGCCTTGATTGGCAAGCTCACGGGAAAACTCTACAATGCCGGTTTTATCAGATACACTAATTAACGCTCTACGAATTGCCACAGTCGTTACCCTCCTCGAAATAATTGCATCCTGTTTGTTATCTATTCAAGCCCCAATATGGGATTGCTATTTGTAAAATAATGCTGCGGCCCATTAAGGCGCAACTAAGGCTGTTTTCGGCCTTAGTTGACGCTTTTCGCTCGCTCGAGCACGATCTAAGGTCGTTTTCGACCTTAGATCACCGCTTGGCGCACGCGGCGCAGCCGTTACACCGCAACTAAGGTCGTTTTCGGACTTAGTTGACGCTTTTCGCTCGCTCCAGCGCGATCTAAGGTCGTTTTCGACCTTAGATCACCGCTTGGCGCGCACTGACGGCGCGAAGCTGCCGCACGCGAACCCTGCAGGCAGCCAGCAGACGCCTTAGCTGCCTTGCACCGTCACATGGCGCCCGTCCAGCTGGACGCGGCCATGTGCGATATGCTGCACGACCTGCGGCAACAGCTGCTGCTCGGCCGCATGGATCCGCTCGCCGAGCGACGCTTCCGTGTCGCCCGCCAGCACTTCAATAACGCGCTGCGCGATGATCGGTCCGCTGTCGAGGCCGCCGTCCACATAGTGGACGGTGATGCCTGTCAGCTTAACGCCGTAATCCAGCGCCTGCCCTATGCCGTTCACGCCGGGGAATGCCGGCAGGAGCGATGGATGAATGTTAATCATCCGGCCATAGAAGGGCTCGACCAACACCGGCGTGATGATCCGCATATAGCCCGCGAGCACAACCAGCTCAACGCCTCGCCGCTCTAGCTCTGCCAGGATATCCGTCTCATAAGCCTCACGAGACGGATATTCCTTAGGCGTGAACACGAATAGGTTCACGCCAGCCTTCCTTGCCCGCTCGACTACTGGAGCGGATGGCTTATCACAAACAAGAAGCTCGATGGTTGCATCGAGCCTTCCTTGTTGCACCGCATCGATCAGGGCCTGGAAATTCGTTCCTTGCCCTGATGCGAAGACGGCTAAACGCAATTGTCTCATTACACTTCCGCCCCCGTGAACGTAACGATTCGGCTTCCTTCCGTTACAGTTCCGATACGGTAAGCCTGCTCGCCAAGCTCAGCGGCAATGCGAAGCGCCTCTTCTGCTTGATCAGCTGAGACTACTACGATTAGTCCGATGCCCATATTAAAAGTCGTGAACATGTCACGGTTCGTAATCTCACCTTTGTCCTGCATCAGCTGGAAAATAGGAAGAATCGGCCATGAGCCATATTCGATGTCCACGTTAACGCCCTCTGGCAGTACGCGAGGGATGTTCTCGATAAAGCCGCCGCCTGTAATATGCGCCATGCCTTTTACATTCACTTGCTCAATCAGCTTAAGCGCTGATTTCACGTAGATGCGAGTTGGCTCGATTAGAACGTCGCCGAGTACCGCATCCCCCAGCTCAGGAAGCTTCTGGTCCAGCGCATAGCCGCTCTCTTCAAGGAGGAGACGACGAACGAGCGAGAAGCCATTGCTGTGAATACCGCTTGATGCGAAGCCAAGCACAACATCACCAGCAGCAATCGTCGTGCCGTCGATAATTTTCTTCTTGTCCACTACGCCAACCGTGAAGCCAGCAATATCATACTCATCGCCTTGGTACATACCAGGCATCTCTGCTGTCTCGCCGCCAATGAGCGCGCAGCCAGCTTGTACGCAGCCGTCCGCGATTCCTTTGACTACGTCTTCGATTTTCTCAGGAACGACTTTGCCGCATGCCAGATAATCGAGGAAGAACAAAGGTTCAGCGCCCTGAACGATAATATCGTTCACGCACATCGCAACCGCGTCGATACCGATTGTGTCATGCTTGTCCATTGCAAAAGCTAGCTTCAGCTTCGTGCCGACTCCATCTGTTCCTGACACGAGTACAGGCTCTTCGTATTTATTCTTATCGAGGCCGAACAGGCCGCCGAAGCCACCCAGATCCGTCAACACTTCCGGACGGAACGTTTTCTTGACATGCTTCTTCATCCGCTCGACCGCTTCATTGCCAGCTGCAATGTCGACACCGGCCTTTTTATACGCTTCTGCCACTTCAGTCAACCCCTTTTTATCATTACCGCTAGTATTCCTGTCAGCGGGCATTCTATTAACAGCTGCAGCTCTTATCCGATTCTTCATCAACAGGCGTTGGGTAATCGTTGTCGAAGCAAGCTAGACACATACCGCGGTTATAAGCCCCGTCATTGCCGCCTACTGAATCCACGAAGCCATCATTGCTGAGGAAGAATAAAGAGTCCGCATTAATCATATCGCATATTTCCTGAACCGTTCTGGAGGAAGCAATCAGCTCCTTACGGTCAGGGGTATCGATACCATAGTAGCAAGGGTTCTTGAAAGGCGGCGATGTAATCCGCACATGAACCTCAGTCGCTCCAGCTTCACGCAGCATGTTGACGATCCTACGCGACGTCGTGCCGCGAACAATGGAGTCATCGATCATCACGACCCGCTTGCCTTCAACGACCTTGCGAACGGCGGACAGCTTCATCTTAACGCCCTGCTCACGAAGCTCCTGCGAAGGCTGGATGAAGGTCCGTCCGGTATATTTATTTTTGATCAGGCCAAGCTCGTAAGGAATTCCCGTCTGCTCCGCATAGCCGATAGCTGCTGAGATACTTGAATCCGGTACGCCCGTTACGATATCTGCATCGACGAAGGATTCCATCGCCAGCTGCTTACCCATCCGTTTGCGTGCAGAGTGAATATTGATTGTATTAATATCGCTGTCTGGTCTTGCAAAATAAATATATTCCATCGCACAGGTTGCCCGGCGCGTCACTTCTGCATAACGATCCTCGCGCATGCCGTCTTTGTCGAGATACAGCAGCTCGCCTGGCTGAACATCGCGCACATATTCTGCACCGATCGATTCGAATGCGCAGGACTCGGAGGAGAACACATAGCCGTCGCCGATTTTGCCCATCACAAGCGGACGTAGTCCGTTCGGATCTGAAGCAACGAGCAGCTTGTCATTCGTCATAATGAGGAAGGCAAAGCCGCCAATAATGCGCTGCAAGGCTTCCTTCGCTGCTGTCTCGAAATCCTTCGGAGAACGAGCGATAAGATGCGCAATAACCTCGGTATCACTGGAGGTCTGGAAGATCGAGCCTTGGCTCTCCAGCTCTTTGCGAATTTCCGGAGCGTTCACAATGTTACCGTTCGTCGCCACAGCCAGATCGCCATCCCGATAGCGGAAAATAAGCGGCTGCGCATTCGCAAGCTTGCTCTCCCCCGCGGTGGAATAACGGACGTGTCCGATCGAGCGGTCACCCGTCAAGGAAGAGATCCGATCTTTATCGAATACTTCCTTCACAAGTCCCATGCCGCGGTGATAAGCGAATCGGTTGCCTTCAGTCGTATCAACTGTGCAAATTCCGGCGCTTTCCTCACCTCTATGCTGCAGAGCATGTAGGCCATAGTAGGATAAAGACGAAGCGTTCGGGACATTGAAGACCCCGAACACACCGCACTCCTCACGCAATTTATCAAAAATATCGTCACGGCCGATACCTTCGTTATAATGACTACCCGTCCACAGTCGCAGATGGTTTATTTCATCAGACATGGAATCGCATCCTTCCAGACCTTCTCCAGTTGTTGTACCGGCGCCTGAATACCGGCTTTGCCATTAATGTTAACGGTCAGGCTGCTGCCCTCTACCTTACCAATTACCGTATTCACTACACCTTGCTCGCTCAGCAATGCTTGCAGCGCAGCTGCTTGCTCCGGCTTCGCGGAGAGCAGAATACGCGATTGCGATTCACTGAACAATACATGGTCTGGACGAAGGTCCGTAGTCACGTTCACTACTGCACCAAGGCCGCCGCCGCTAATGCTGGATTCTGCAAGAGCAACCGCAAGGCCGCCTTCAGACAAGTCATGCGCAGATGCAACCAATCCTTGTTGAATAGCGCTCAGCACAGTTCCAAGCATTTTTTTCTCAACTGCAAGATCAATCTCTGGAGGACGACCAGTCGCTGAGCCATTCAATACGTACAGCAGCTCGCTGCCGCCGAACTCCGGCTTCGTCTCGCCAACTAGAATAATAACGTCTCCTTCTGACTTGAAGCCTTGCGTCGTAATATGATCTATATCATGCACCAAACCAACCATACCGATTACTGGCGTTGGGTAGATGGCGCCTTTGGCATTCTCATTGTACAAGCTTACGTTACCGCCGATTACCGGTGTATCAAGCACACGGCAGGCTTCTGACATGCCGTCAGCCGCTTTCTCGATCTGCCAGAACACTTCTGGCTTCTCTGGGTTACCGAAGTTCAGGTTATCTGTAATCGCTAGTGGTTCAGCACCGGAGCATACGATATTGCGAGCCGCTTCAGCAACAGCGATCCGTCCGCCTACTTCTGGATCGAGGTATACATAACGACCGTTGCAATCCGTGGTCATCGCAAGACCTTTGCGCGTACCGCGAATCGTCACGACAGCAGCATCGGAGCCCGGTTGTACAGCAGTGGATGTACGAACCATGTAATCATACTGGTTGTAGACCCACTCTTTGCTTGCCACAGTAGGTGATGCCAGAACTTTCTCCAAAGCGCCAGTCAAATCTGTGATCTCAGGGAAAGCCGCTGTATCAACAGCAGCATTCTCACCATAGTAAGCAGGCTCTTGCGATGGCTTCTCATAGACTGGACACTCATCAACAAGCGCTGTAACCGGCATGTCAGCCACTTCTTCGCCTTTGTGGAACAAGCGCAGACGTCCATCATCCGTTACTTTGCCGACCTTCGCACAGATAATGCCCCAACGTTCAAAAATCTCCTTCGCTTGCGCTTCATGCTGCGGTTCAACGACGAACAGCATACGCTCTTGCGACTCAGACAGCATCATCTCATAAGGAGTCATGTCTGTCTCACGCTGTGGCACTTCATCCAGGTACAGCTCAAGGCCGTTGCCTGCTTTGGAAGCCATCTCTGCACTAGAGCATGTAAGACCAGCTGCGCCCATATCTTGAATACCAAGCACAATGCCGGAATCGATCAGCTCAAGCGTTGCTTCCATAACCAGCTTCTCCATGAATGGGTCGCCTACTTGTACCGCTGTACGGTTCTCTTCCGATTCCTCGGACAGCTCAACCGATGCGAACGTCGCACCGTGAATACCGTCGCGACCTGTAGCTGGGCCCACATAGAATACCGGGTTGCCAACACCTTTGGCTACACCGCGCTGGATTTTGTCATGATCGATCAAGCCTACGCACATCGCATTAACGAGTGGATTGCCTTCATAGCTGTCATCGAACATTACCTCACCAGCAACTGTTGGAATGCCGATACAGTTACCATAGCCTGCGATACCGCTAACGACATGCTCGAACAAATATTTGACGCGGTCATTCTCCAGGTTGCCGAAGCGCAAGCTGTTCAGCAGTGCGACTGGACGTGCTCCCATTGAGAAAATATCGCGGATAATGCCGCCTACACCAGTTGCAGCGCCTTGGTAAGGCTCAACGGCGGAAGGATGGTTATGGGACTCGATTTTGAATACAACCGCTTGATTATCGCCGATATCCACGATGCCTGCGCCTTCGCCAGGTCCCATCAGAACGCGTGGTCCTGTAATAGGGAACTTCTTAAGAATCGGCTTGGAGTTTTTGTATGAGCAGTGCTCTGACCACATAACGCTGAATACACCGATTTCAGTGTAATTAGGCTTACGACCGAGATGTCCGCAAATAAGCTCAAATTCATAATCTGTAACACCGAATTGCGTGTAAATGCGCTGATCCGCGATTTGCTCCGCTGTTGGTTCCTTAGCTGTTAACTGCTGCGCCATGTTGTTCCCTCCATGCATTCAAAATCGATGTAAACATCCGTTTGCCGTCTTCCGATCCAAGCAATTGATCAATCGCACGCTCTGGATGCGGCATCATGCCTACTACATTGCCAAGCTCATTCGTAATTCCCGCGATATTGCCTACTGAACCGTTCGGGTTCGAGTCTCCTGCATAACGGAATACGATCTGATCATTCGCTTCAAGCTTCGCAAGCGTCTCGTCGTCGCAATAGTAGTTGCCTTCGCCATGAGCGATAGGAATATTGATGATCTCGCCTGGTGTATATTGATTCGTGAACGCTGTTTTGTTGCTAACCACTTCAAGAGGGGATTGATGACAACGGAACTTCAGGCTGTTGTTGCGGATAAGCGCACCTGGCAGCAGGCCAGCTTCCGTCAAGATTTGGAACCCGTTGCAAATGCCAAGCACGAACTTGCCTTCATTTGCCGCTTTGATCACTTCATTCATAACAGGAGCGAACCGGGCAATAGCGCCGCAGCGCAGGTAGTCGCCATAAGAGAAGCCACCTGGCACTAGAATCGCATCATAGCCGGACAGATCCGTTGCCGTATGCCACACATAATCGACTTGCTCGCCAATCGTATCTTCTACCGCCTTGTAGCAGTCAATATCACAGTTGGAACCGGGAAATACAATTACTGCAAATTTCATCGGTTATCCCTCCAGCTCAAAACGGTAATCTTCAACAACCGTATTCGCGAGAAGCTTCTCGCACATCGCTTTGACGCGTGCTTCTGCTTCAGCGCGGTCAGTCGTGTCAAGCTGCAGCTCAAGGTATTTGCCAATGCGAAGCTTATCCACTTCGTTAAAGCCCATGGTGTGCAGTGCGCCTTGAACGGCTGTACCTTGTGGATCCAATACATTTTCTTTAATAGTGACGTAGACGATTGCTTTCATAGTGGCCTCCTGAGAATGTGAGTTTTCCGGATAAGAGTTGAATGGTGGAAAATGTCTCGGTCGCTTGGTCGCAGGAGTATCTGACTCCGTCGCTGTTGATCCAGGGAAATCTGATTACACCTACATAAGGTGATTTCCCTGGATCAAAGGCGAGCGCTGACGCTCTCCGTCAGATACCCCTTGCTCCCTTGCTTTCCATTTTCCTCTATTCAAAAGCCTTCCCCGGGTGAGCGGTGAAGCATGTGAACCATGGCTTGCTTACTTCGTTCGCAGCACCTTGCTGCCTTTTTCGCTGCTTAGGAGTCCAAGAATAAGGCTTTTTTTCGCCTTATTCTTAATTCCAGCAGCAACTTCGTACAATTTAAGGCTGTTATCCGCCTTATAGCGGCTTTTTCCTTCGCTTGCTGCGTCTTAGCCGCATGCTTAAGGCTGTTTTCCGCCTTATTCCCATTCACGGTTACAATACCGTCCGCTTTAAGACTGTTTTTCGCCCTATAGCGTAGCGGATTAGCAGCTCTATACGCCGGTTAAACGGCGATATATATCAAGGTAGCGCTCTGTTGTCTCAGCGACGACGGATTCAGGAAGCGGTGCTGGCTTGCTGTCACGATCCCAGTCGGAACCAAGCAGATAAGTGCGAACCGGCTCTTTATCCATGCTGTCGATCTCGATATCCAGCGCATAATTGCTCTCCGCCCAGAAGCGCGAGGAGTCAGGGGTGAAGATTTCGTCGATCAGAATAACCTTACCGTCAATCAGACCGAATTCGAATTTGCAATCGGCTAGGATGATGCCGCGCTCTGCGCAATAAGCATGAGCGAACTCATACAGCTTAATACTGCGATCGCGAAGCTCTTCCGCAAGCTCAGCGCCTACCAGCTCCTGCATCCGCTCGAACGGGATATCCTCATCATGACCAACATCGTTCTTCGCCGCAGGCGTGAAGATCGGCTCCGGGAACCGCTCATTCTTGCGCATGCCAGCTGGCAGCTCAATGCCGTTGATCGCAGACGTCTGTTGATATTGTCTCCAACCGCCGCCAGTGATATAGCCGCGCACCACGCATTCAATGTCTATGCGTTCCGCTTTGCGTGTCACCATAATCCGATCCTTCAGCAGCTCCGGCGCAGTAATGATAGCTCCGAGCTTCTCCACATCGGTATGCACGACATGGTTAGGACCAAGAGCAGCCGTCATCTCGAACCAGTAGGCCGACAGCCTGTTGAGGACATTGCCCTTCTCTGGCACCGCTGGGTCGAGGACGTAGTCGAATGCCGAGATCCGGTCCGTTACGACGATCAGGTAATGCTCGCCAAGATCGTATAGCTCACGTACTTTCCCTTTGTACAGCAGCGGCGCTTTGATATATTCGGCAGCTGTGGACAAAGCTTGCGATTGTGCAGTCATCCTAGTTCCAATCCCCCTTAGTTAAGTCCAAGACGCGTGAAGATCGTATCCACATGCTTCAGATGCCATGATGGATTGAAGCAATCATCAATTTCTTCAGCCGACAGCAGGCTCGTAATTTCCGGTGTTGACTCCACAATATCACGGAATTGGCGCTGCTCTTCCCAAGCCTGCATCGCACGTGGTTGAACCGTATCGTACGCCTGCTCACGGCTGAGCCCTTTATCAATCAGCTTCGTCAGAACGCGGCCGGAGAACGGTACGCCGAACGTGCGCTGCATGTTGCGTTTCATATTCTCTGGGAACACTTGCAGGTTGTTGATGATGTTGCCCAGGCGATTCAGCATGTAGTTCAGCAGCATCGTTGCATCCGGCAGGATGACACGTTCTGCGGAGGAATGGCTGATGTCGCGCTCATGCCACAGCGGAACGTTCTCGTAAGCCGTCAGCATATGTCCGCGAATAACGCGGGACAAGCCGGAGATATTCTCGCAGCCAATCGGATTACGCTTATGCGGCATAGCCGATGAACCCTTCTGGCCCTTCGCGAACGGCTCTTCCACTTCACGGAATTCACTCTTCTGCAGAGCGCGAATTTCAGTTGCGAACTTATCAAGCGAGGATGCTACCAGAGCAATAGTCGCCATGTATTCCGCGTGACGGTCACGCTGCAGCGTTTGTGTCGAGATTGGAGCTGCCGTAATGCCGAGCTTCTTGCATACGAATTCCTCTACGAAAGGATCGATGTTCGCGTAAGTGCCGACAGCACCGGAAATTTTACCGAATTGTACATTGTTCGAAGCGTGCTCGAATCTCTCGAGGTTGCGCTTCATTTCTTCATGCCATAGTGCCATCTTGAGACCGAATGTCGTCGGCTCCGCATGAACGCCATGCGTACGGCCCATCATAGCTGTATCTTTATATTGAATCGCCTTCTCGCGAAGAATTGCGATGAAGCGCTCGATGTCTTTTTTGAGAATGGCATTCGCTTGCAGCAGCAAGTAGCCCGTAGCTGTATCTACAACGTCAGTTGAAGTCAGGCCGTAGTGCACCCATTTGCGCTCAGGTCCTACAGTCTCGGAAACCGCACGTGTGAAAGCAATAACGTCATGACGCGTCTCCAGCTCGATTTCATAAATGCGGTCGATGTTGAAGCTTGCACCCTTGCGCAGCTCCTCTACGTCTTCCTTCGGAATAACGCCTAGCTCGGACCAAGCCTCGCAGGAGCATAGCTCAACCTCCAGCCAAGCTTTGAATTTATTCTCTTCCGTCCAGATTGCTCTCATCTCGGGTCTACTGTAACGCTCTAACATGCTTCTGTTCACACCTTCCAAATAGTTGTTTCTTCTATCCACTGCAGAGCAGCGTCTACATTGTCAGCCAGCACATTCACATGCCCCATCTTCCGTTTGTGTACAGCGTCCTTCTTGCCGTACAGGTGAATCTTAGGCGCAGCACCCAGACGATCCGCGGCTTCATCACGGACTGCCATTCTAGTCAGCAGCGGCTGGACATGCTGTCCCAGCACATTAACCATAACGACTGGCGTCAGCAGCTCGGTATTACCAAGAGGCAGGTTGCATATCGCTCTCACATGCTGCTCGAACTGCGAGGTCCGGCAGGCCTCCATCGTATAGTGCCCGCTATTATGCGGACGAGGAGCCAGCTCGTTCACGAACAGCTCTCCATCCGCCGTTAAGAACAGCTCCACTGCAATCAGGCCGACTACACCAAGCCCTTCCGCAATTTGAATTGCGAGCTGCTCAGCCTCCCGCTGTACGCTTGCAGCGATACGAGCAGGAACGATCGATAGATGAAGAATGTTATCGATATGAATATTTTCCGCAGCAGGGAACGCTTTTATCTCCCCCTGAGGGCTTCTTGCTGCAATAATGGATAATTCTTTGTCGAACTTGATGAATTGCTCCAGCACCAGCTCTGTTCCAGCACGGCTGAGGGTATCATAAGCTTCATCAATCTCATCGAAGCTGCGAAGCACCCACTGGCCTTTGCCGTCATAGCCGCCAGTCGCCGTCTTAAGCACGCATGGCAGCCCGAATCGCTCTGCCGCTGCCCGAAGCTCGTCGCTGCTGCGAATCTCGCTATAAGGAGCAACCTTCACGCCTGCCGCCTCAATCGCCCGCTTCTCGCGCAGCCGATGCTGCGTCGTATATAGCAGCTCGCTGCCTTGCGGAACGTAGGATTCCGCCATCAGCATAGCGGCTACATCGGCATCCACGTTCTCGAACTCGTACGTGATAACGTCTGCACGCTGTGCGAGCTGTCTAGCTGCATCATGATTGTCATAAGCAGCTACGATCTGCTCTGCCACTTGTCCACAAGGCGCATCTGGTGTTGGGTCGAGCGCCACGAAGCGATAGCCCATCGCGCTGCCTGCCTGTGCCATCATTCTGCCAAGCTGTCCGCCTCCGAGAATACCAATCGTACTGCCGGGAAGCAGCTGCTTGTCCAACTCAGCCGTCATAACGTTTCACTGCTTTCCAGCACTTCCTGCTTAATCCGCTCCCTGCGAGCTTCTACTCTGGCTTGCACTTCAGGATCGAACGCACCGAGCATTTGCGCAGCAAGCAGTCCAGCGTTCGTGCCTCCTGCATTGCCAATTGCAACCGTAGCAACCGGAATGCCGCCTGGCATCTGTACAATAGACAAGAGTGAATCCAGACCGCTGAGACTCGAGGACTTAACAGGAACGCCAATAACCGGCAATAGCGTCTTTGCAGCTACCATGCCGGGAAGATGCGCAGCTCCGCCCGCCCCCGCGATAATGACCTTAAGTCCACGCTCTGCCGCTGATTCCGCATATTCGAACATTAAGTCAGGTGTACGGTGAGCGGAGACAACCTTTTTCTCATAAGGAATTTGCAGCTCTTCCAATACGTCGCAGGCCAGTTTCATTGTATCCCAGTCAGACTTACTGCCCATGATGACGCCTACTTTCGCAGACATGCGCTCAAACCTTCTTTCATCTATAAAATGTGAATGTCCTCTAGGTGGTCAAGCCCGCCTGTCCTCCAACAGAAAAAAGCCCGGGTAGCAACGTAGAAGAGATATCATACGATTGCTTCGGACTCGAGCAGAAACGCAAGACTGTTGTCCAGAGAGCGGACGAACAAATGCGTTGCATAAGATGGAATGTGTACCAGTATGCGTGCAGCCTCGCTTCTCTGAATTGCAGAAGTGAAGACAACACAAGGCTGCCCCGAAGGGCAACCTGTCATATCATTCCATCATGCTTGCTCGTAGTCCGAAAAATATGGTTTTCGGGTAGAAACTTTCGGGCCAACCCCGAGGATATACGAGTGTTAAGCTATTGCGGCGGAAGCTTCCGCCTTAACCTATTCTAGTTTATCCAATCCCCTCATAACTGTCAATGAAAGAAGAATAAAATACGAACATTTAATTGACATCATTTGAAAAAAGTTCGTCTCTGCACCATCCTGTAACCAAATAACACCTCAGCTCGTTTAAAAATGTAGATTCTTGCTGTATTCCTTTAACGGATTAACGTAATCGTTCAAGTTCAAAAATCTGCCTCTAATCGCTTAAGTGAATAACCATCTTTCCCTACCTTCTTAGTTGGTTAAGGCCATGACCTACGCTCAAAAGCAGGAGTACCCGAATAATAGGACCACTTTGAGTTAAGTTCCCTCTACATGCTGAATAGATTAATCGTAAGGGACGGAAAAAGAGGGGTGGTCCGAAGATGATAATCCATACTGTGCGAAGAGGTGACACCATATGGCGTCTGGCACAGCAATATCAAATAGAGGTAGACCCTATTCTAGCCGCCAACAGCATAGCTCCAGTCCATACCGGCAATCTGGTTGTCGGGCAGCCCCTCATCATTCCAATTCAAGCTGTTCATCATAGTGTAGCTCCCGGAGAAACCATATATTCCATCGCCCAGAGATATGGCGCTACGCTGCAGGAGCTCGCTAGGGTCAATCATATTCACAATCCAGCTCTCATTAGACCTGGTCAAATCCTGCAGATCCCCCAGCCCTTCAAACCATTCATTGAAGTGAATGGCTATACGGAGATGTTCAGCCGCGAGGGTGCAGCTCTAGTCGCAGATATAGGCGGATCCTTAACCTACCTCAGTCCATTCAGCTATCAAGTCGGCAGAGACGGCTCGCTGACCGCCCTTGATGATCATGCGCTCATCCAAGCTGCCTATCAGAAGCATGCAGCACCCATGATGGTTATAACGAACTTCGAAAGCGATGGGTTCAGCTCCGAGCTGGCGCATGCGATTCTAACCGATGCGGAGCTGCGGAATCGGCTTATTGCCAATCTGCTGGCGCTCATGCTTGCCAAAGGCTACCTCGTTCTTAACGTTGATTTCGAATATATATATCCTGCTGAGAAGAACCTCTACAATCTATTTCTTCAACAATTAGTCCATACTCTGCACCCCTATGGCTTTCTCGTATCATCAGCGCTAGCTCCTAAGCTGACAGAGGATCAGCAGGGCACTTTATATGAAGCGCTGGATTATGCTGCACATGGGCGGATTGTTGATTTTGTCATTCTCATGACCTATGAATGGGGCTGGCCTGGTGGTTCTCCGCTTGCCATAGCTCCACTGAATGAAGTCGTCAAAGTGCTCAATTATGCGCTTACTGTTATTCCAGCGAGTAAGGTTGTGATGGGGATGCCGATATACGGCTATGATTGGACACTTCCCACCGGTCAAGAGGACAGCTGGGCGGCTACAGTTAGTCCCACGGACGCGCTTCAGATTGCAGCCAGGTATGGGGCGGAAATTCAATATGACAGTCAATCGCAGTCTCCCTACTTCCACTATTATGATGAGCAGGGACGTGAGCATAGCGTATGGTACGAGGATGTACGAAGCGTGCAGGCCAAATACAATATCGTTAAATTATATAAGCTAAGGGGAATCAGCTACTGGGTGCTAGGCATGCCGTTTCCTCAGAATTGGATTGTGCTTAACAGAAATTTCCGTATCAAAAAACCAACCTAGCCATTCAATTGACTTATGCCGGAGCTGTTGAGCGGCATCATCAGCGTATCAATGGAACCCTCATCATCTCTCCATACGGGGCCTTAAGTTCTCAGAAAACACGGTGTTGCGAGAACAGCAGACACCATTGCTAATACAATTAAGCGATGTTAGTCACTATTTCCCCCTGCTCCGGATGCATCAGCATCCTTTATCCATCTTTCCTGTACAAAAGAGCCGGTGAGAAGTTTGCGTCCGTCGCACTCTTCTCACCGGCACCCTTCTTCCTATCCTACTCATATAATCGTTAAAGCTTTTTGTAGATTACTCCCAAGCGATCGAGCTCTGTAGCCGCTCTTCCATAGAACCCAGCAATATACCAGCCTTCTGGGGCCGTATAGGTTATCGTATCTGTTTTCGTCGTTCCTCCAGATAGCTGCTGTCCCTTGTTCGTAGTGAACTGGGCATAAAAGATTCGGTCAGAGCCATTCCTTGCTGCCTTATGCAGTTCCACCGACTTCACATATTCATCACTCGCAAGCGTAATGCTGCTCTCCGTGGCTGTGCCGCCTTGGCTTAGTGTGTTTCCATCGTCGAAGGTCAGCTTCAAACCGTCCACCCGAGCTCCGCTATACAGGCTCAGCTTCGTTATTCGAGAGCTCGCAGGCAGATGTCTTAGCTGGTTGAACGGCGTCCCGCCTGTACCTCCGAATACATCACTCAGCTTCCACTGACTCGATACGGTATAGCTGAAATTGACATGAATCGGGTAATGATCGGACAACTGGCTGCCGCTTGCATCCACAAACTTCGTATCTTCAAGCCGGTACGAGGTTGCAGAGAGCGTTACGGCTGGGCTGCTGCGATAGAACACTTTATCAACGACCTCATAATTCGGTCCATTCTTATCCGTTCCATCCATTAGTGCAGGAGAGCCTAGCAGCGGGATGCTGCCTCCGCGCACCTTCTCAATCCATACATCTGTAAGGCCTGTTGCTGCCGTCATCTCCGCCAGGAGGTCGGCCTCACGGGTATATCTTGTATTCGTATCACCATAGACGATGACCGCATTGCCATCAGAATATTGGCCAATATACGTATACAGCTGACGAATATTATCTGCACGGGCAGCCATTGATCCAGGATCAACATCTGCATCCGTGTGCAGATTGTACACATCGACGTAGACACCATCTTCCAGCTTATGTCTGCTTGCAGTAAAGCCTTTCGGCGTTAGCTCATCGTTGCCGGAGTCGAAGAACCCATAGGCCTTGTTCCACTTCACCCTGACGAAATCGGAGAACGGAAATTTGGACAATGTATTGAGTCCACTTCCGATTGCTGCTCCGCCGCTAGTCGGCGTTTTGTAAGCATGATTAGCTAATGAGTATAGATCGGCATGATAATTAAAGTCTTCCTGAACGTTCACGATATCGTAGTCATTAAGCAGCGGACTGATCTTCACTGTATTCACAGCTGGATTCCCACTTGAAATAATGTCAGGCAGACCGCTCACATTGTACGATAATACCGAGAATGTGCCGCTCACTGCCTCTTCCGCATACACTGGCTTCGCCTGCGGAGCAAATCCGATAACTAGTAGTAACGCCAACCCTGACCCCATAAGCTTCTTCAACCGATTATTCATCTTCACAACCCTTTCACCAGGTTACTGGTTAATTTTGTGGCTTTATTGAATTTCTCCGGCGTGCATTTGTCTTTGAGTTCGTTACTTTGATTAGAGCAGCGTCGATGATGGCTATGAAGTTACGAAGTACGTCTCATCTTCGGTACAGCTGTATGGGTACCAATAATCAGACAAGACACTACCATTTCGTGAATATGGACACCTAGAACATTATGCTTCATCCGATTCGCATCTTGGACATTGTCTTACAGCCCAAATCATCATGCCATGGCCGATGTCATACCTAAGTAGTAAGCGCACCTTGCAGCGAATCAATAATGTAATCCGCTTCCTAAAGCGTAGGAATCTGATAGCATCTTGATCTTGTCTCAGTCCCGATTCCTATGTCTTCGTGTCCTGCTCATGATAAATCCCTTTCAGTTCTTGGTCGTCGATATTGTGGGGGGAAGGGTACCTCGCCTGGATGCATCACCCCCTTTGGAACCATACCTTATGCCATGCTCCACCGTGCGGATGAGCAGCTCTATTACGCGCTCACGCTTTTCTTTGTCCTTCCCCCTATTCCTCTCATGCTTCACGAACAGTGTGATAGATAGTTTCCGAAAATTAACAACAAATCTTGATTTTTAGCAATAATAGCACTTTTTTTCTGAATAGTATGATAATTTATTGTTAAAGCCGATTCATGTCACAATAGTAACCCTGGTTGTCGTAATCTTTTTCAATATGAACTGACAGAATTCATGCTAGAATGAGTCCAAGTTACAGATTATGACTGGAGAAATTACGATGTGAGGCAGAGAAAGCTGCTCTTCAATTCGGATAGAAGGCGGCTCCTTCGAGCATCGGATCGCTGCTATACGCCATGATTCCCATCCGGATGGATGCAAGGCGATTCATATTAATCTGCTGACCCCATTCGACCGTACGTTCACCATCAGCTGCACTTAGTCCATCTATCCAGCACCACACAAAAAAGAAGCATCCCTGCCTTTTGTACAAAGGACAGGAATGCTTCTTTTGAATGTCTATGACTTAGCAGATTTATTCGCCTTGGCCCACCAATTTGCCACTGGCAGCCTTAGCATCAGCTGCATCCGTGCCAGCAGCTCCCTCTGTTGCCACGTTAGTCGTGCGAAGCGGAATTTCTTTCAAGAAGACCGTAAGCACTACCGCCACAACAAGAATAAGCGCACCAGTCAGGAACACGGTTGACAAGGAAGAGCTTAATGCCTCACGAAGCATATCAACCATCTGCGTGAATACAGGCTGCAGCTCATCAGGCAAGCTTTGGTGAAGCTGCTCCAGAGCTGGCTGATTCGTCAGCATTTGCGGATTCGCGAATGCTGCGAATTGCTCCTGCGTTGCTGGATCAAGCTGAGACAAGTCCGCTGCTTGGCCCGACTCTGCAAGATCAGTCAGATTATGCTTCAAGCTGCTGGAGAGTACAGTACCCATAACCGCGACACCAATCGTACCCCCAAGGTTACGGAACAGCTGCATAGTAGCTGTAGCTGCACCCAGCTCTTTGTGCGGCACTGCATTCTGAATCGCTAGTGAGAATACCGGCATACCAAGTCCAAGGCCTAGACCGAAGACGATCATAGCTACTACGGCCATCCACACACTGTTCATGAATACCATGATAACCATACCCGCGAGCATGACCGGCATACCAATCATCGCGAAACGTTTGTATTTCCCTGTTTTACTAATCAACGAGCCGCCGATTGCACTTGTGAATACCATTGCGATCGACATCGGCATCGTAACGTAGCCTGCATGAGTAGGTGAGATCGCAAGAACGCCTTGTACGAAGAACGACAGATATATTAACGCACCCATCATTCCGAAGTTCATAATGAAACCAATAATATTCGAGAGCGTAACGACGTTATTTTTGAAAATATGCAACGGAAGCACCGGATTTTTGGTTTTCCACTCCACCAATAAGAAAATAACGAGCGATACAGCTGTGGCAATAAACAGACCAATAATTTCAGCAGAAGCCCACTCATATTTGGAGCCTGCCCATGTGAAGGCTAGCAGTAATGGAACAATAGTTGTGGTCAAGAACAATGAACCCACATAGTCGATGGCTTCCTTCTCTTTGCGCTCTGTCTTAGGGAACAACGCAAGGATCATTACGAATGCAACGACGCCCAGCGGCAGGAAGATCCAGAATACCCAATGCCAAGCCATGTGGTCAACGATATAACCGCCAAGTGTCGGCCCAATTACACTGGAGAAGCCGAATACAGCTGTCATGAGTCCCGTCCATTTGCCTCGTTCACGTGGAGGGAACAAATCCCCTACTGCTGTGAAGGCAGTTGCCATAATAATACCCGCGCCAATCCCTTGAACACCACGGTAAGTAATGAATTGATACACATCTGTTGCAAGGCCGGACATGAATGCACCGACGATAAAGAATAATATACCCGCTAATATGAACGGCTTACGTCCATAAATATCCGAAAGCTTACCAACAAGCACGGTAGCAATTGTAGAAGTAAGCATATAGATTGTAATGGTCCAAGTATAGAGATCCATACCGCCTAATTCCGCTATAATTCTAGGCATTGCCGTACTGACGATCGTCTGATTGATCGCCGCGAAGAACATCGCGAACATAATCGCGATCATAATACTTAATTTACGTTTACTGGATAAGTGCTCCATGGTGTTCTATTCTCCTCTAACTGATTTTTTATCTAAATTATCGTTCAAGCGAGTGAAAATCCTTCTTAAATGCTGGATGTCCTCTTCCGGAAGCACGTTGAAAAACTTGGATACCGTCTCGCCCTGCGTCAGCATGACCTCTTCCATCATAGCCTTGCCCTTTGGCGTAATTTCGATATATACAACCCTTCGGTCATCACTTGCTCTCTCACGGCTGACATATTCATCTGTGAGCAGCTTATCGACTACGCCTGTAATTGCACCAGATGTAATTCCGATGAATTCTGCAAGCTCAGACACCTTCAAGGATTCTCCACTCGTGTGCAGCTTAAACATCACTTTAAACTGTGTGTAGGATAAATTGTGTGTCATTCGTTTATTCCATTCATGCGTCAAATTCTTGAGCAGCGTTCGGAATAATCCCGAGAATTCAATCAGATCATTGCTGGTCTGCTTCAATTCATTGTTCTCCGTCCCTTCGACCATCTCATTATAATCCTCCTCTTGTCGGAAGCTTATGACAATAAGTTTACCTCATAATAATTTAGGACAAAATACTTTAGAAGTAAACAAATTAACAATAAAGTATTTACTACTATATATCTTTTATATAAAGCAGTCAAATGTATAAAATGACCATGGCGCTCCTTGTCATACACAATTTCTTGCATTTGCTCATGCACGCTTCCTATTGCTCCCGTGCATGCACACATAGTAAATAGAGGCCACCCTATAGGGCAGCCTCCATTTATTATCCTTATTTCGAATACGATTAGTCCTCTAACCAAACCGTTTTATCTGCTGCTGGTGCACGCTTCACTTCTGGAGGCGTCATATCGGGATAACCCAGATAGATAAGCCCTACCAGCTGCTCTTCTGCATCAAGGCCGAAGCTGTCTTTCATTAATGGATGATACATCGGATCACCTGAACGCCAGATGGCACCTAGTCCATTCGCATGCGCAGCTAGGAGCAGATTCTGTACCGCTACGTGAGCAGCCGCTATCTCTTCTACAAGAGTCGCCCGCGGGTCCTCAGACGGTGAGCATACCGCAGCAATAACGACGGGTGAGCGATACGCCTTAGCTCGTTCCTTCGCTAGACGATCCTCCAGCGCGGTACCGATACCGGTGTCCAGCGATGCCAGTGCAACACGGGCATAGCCTTCGCCAAGCTTCGCTCTTCCCTCACCAGTCATGACGATGAACTTCCAAGGCTGGGTATTGTGATGACTTGGCGCCCAAGTGGCAGCCTCAATAATTTTCTCCAATAGGGCACGATCTACCGGATCCTTCTTCACTCTGCCGATCGTGCGTCTTGTTCGAATTGCTTCTTCTATATTCATGAGCTCGCCTCCAATTCGTTAGTTGAACCATCCTGCATACTCGCCATAGCCTTCCTTCTCCAGATCAGCCTTCGGGATAAACCGCATAGAAGCTGAGTTGATGCAATAGCGCAGTCCATTAGGCCCTGGACCATCATTAAATACATGACCTAGATGTGAATCGCCTTCCTTGCTTCGAACCTCCGTCCGAATCATGAAGTGGCTGTTGTCACTCAGCTCGATAATATTCGATTCCTTAATCGGCTTCGTGAAGCTAGGCCAGCCGCAATGAGCATCGAACTTCTCACGGGAGCTGAACAAAGGCTCGCCTGATACGATATCGACGTAGATGCCTTCTTCATTATGATCCCAATACTCCCCAGTGAACGGACGCTCTGTTCCGTTGTTCTGAGTCACTTCATACTGGATAGGCGTCAGACGCTTCTGAAGATCATGCTTATCCTTATTGACCGTCCAGTGCTTCTTAATAAAAGCATCGCGGCCTGAGCCTTTACGGTACATTTTGTAACGAAGCGGATTCTTGTGGTGATAATCCTGATGATAATCCTCTGCCGGATAGAATGGCTTGGCTGGCTCAATCAATGTTGCAATTGGATCCTGGAATCGTCCGCTTTGCTCCAGCTCCAGCTTAGAGGCTTCCGCCTGTACACGTTGATCTTCACTATGGTAGAAAATAGCTGAACGATAGGACTCGCCGCGATCATGGAAGGATCCCCCTGCATCAGTCGGATCAATCTGGCGCCAGAACACCTCTAGCAGCTTCTCATATGAATAAACCTCAGGGTCGAATGTAATCTGGACCGCTTCAGCATGGCCTGTAGTCTCTGAGCATACTTCCTCGTAGGTAGGATTAGGAACATGACCGCCAGTGTAGCCGGATACTATCGAAATAATGCCCGGCGTTTCCTCGAAAGGCGTCACCATACACCAGAAGCAGCCTCCTGCGAAAGTTGCTTGCTCTCTTGAATTACTCATCTTCTCTTCCTCCCTGCTCTTATAAGGCTATAGCTTCATTATAACCTACGCACGACTAATGAACAAAAAACAAGCCTAAATGACTAATTAGCCGGAGTTTATCAGCTTCCACATAATGCTGGGAAGACCTATCCTTGAATCTTTGTTACAATGTAATGACACCTGCAACAATTCGGCAGCGTTCGACCGTCTTTAATAAGTA
Source organism: Paenibacillus xinjiangensis (assembly GCF_059686975.1). NCBI lineage: Bacteria > Bacillati > Bacillota > Bacilli > Caryophanales > Paenibacillaceae > Paenibacillus > Paenibacillus xinjiangensis. The sequence goes on from NZ_JCAALS010000009.1 coordinate 179,565, forward strand.
GCTTGTCCATCTGCAGTTCGTTCACCTAACCTTCTGAATCAAACATACATAAGAGGTGAATGCACATAATGAGTAACGTACCTATCGAATCTATGGCTCCCGGCCAATATGAGATAACACCGCGTAGAAAAAGGAACCGTAAAACCTTTCTAGCCTTTGTCTTCATCTGGATCATTCTAATCGCTGGAGGAGTGACAGGCGCTAAGCTGTACAGCGACCATATTCAACAACAGGTTGCAGCAGATCTGGCGCAGCAGACCGCTACTCAGATCACTGCCATGCAGCAGGAATATGATGATAGGCTTAGCAAGCTCGAAGCGACCTACAAAGACGAGCTGGCTTCCTTGGAGACTAAGGTTGATTCCTTGAACGAGCTTCTCACTTTCACGAAAGACAATGCTGATGTCAAAACAGACAACAGCAATCAGCTGTACACGCAATTGAATGAAGTGAAGAAGAAGCTGAACGAACTGCAAAAAAGCTTGGATGTACTGAAATGAATGCACCCGTCCGAAATTTGAACCGAACGATGCTGCTGGCCTGCACTCCTTTTCTAGGAATGCTCCTATGGCTTCTAGTGTCAGATGTTGCTGTCGTTATGTCGGAGGAGGCTTTCCCTGCCGCTGCTGTGCAGCAGAACGAGCAGACCGTTTCTCATGCGGAGAAGGCATCAGCAGGCCTTGACCAAGCGCAAGAGGCGGCTGAGCTGACCAGCAAGTCGATTCAGAAGCAGCTGAAGCTGTACAAGCAGACGAACGCTGAGATGAAGCAGATTGCTACGACTGCCGCTGCTCAAGCGAAGCGTCCGCTGGAGATTTATGACCGGATCATTACGAGCAAGCTGGGCTCACCATCTGGAACCATTCAGTCGGACAAGCTTCGCGCTCAATTATTTTATATTCAAGCGGATCATTTCACAGCCTATGCCATGAAGATCAAGCTGAAATCAGATGATGCGATGAAGATGGTTCTAGGCAATGATGAATTCGGTGGAGCAGAGACGACGCTGGCAGCAGTCAAGAGGCTTGGTGCTGTAGCAGGTGTGAACGCTGGCGGCTTTGCCGATGGCGGCGGCAAGCGATATCCGCTGAGCACGACTATGCTCGATGGCGATTATGTGAACGGGTTCGAGCCCTCTTATTCCGACCTATTCTTCGTGGGCTTGAATGAGGACAATGAATTGATTGGCGGGAAATTCACAAGTCGAGCACAATTGGATAAGCAGCAGGCTAAGTTCGGCGCTTCCTTCGTGCCCGTGCTGCTGCAGAACGGTGTAGCCACTCAGATTCCAGCCAAATGGCAGATCAGTCCGTCACGTGCGCCTCGTACGGTCATTGCCAACTATAAGGATGACCAATTGCTCGTGCTTGTTGTCGATGGACGCAATGAGGGTGGCAGCTCCGGCGCTACCTTATCCGAAATGCAAATTTTGCTCAAGAGATATGGTGCAGTGGACGGCTATAATCTGGATGGCGGCGGCTCTTCCTCGCTCATCTGGAACGGACGCATTATTAATAAGCCGTCCGATGGCCAGCTCCGCAAGCTGCCGACGCACTTCTTATTCTTCAAATAATAGCAGCGGCCAACCCGCGCACCCTCGTTCAAGGTGCTGCAGGTTGGCCGTTTCGTTTACCAATAGATAGGCAGATGATAGTGGAATGTAGGACGTGACTCGCTGACTTGATAATCTAGGGAGAGATTGTCCGGCTGCTGTGGCTCGGGCTTGGTTGGTCGATTGCCAGTTGCGCAGTCTGATACTCTGATACTCTGATGCTCTGTTGCTCTGTTGCGCTGTTGCTCTATTGCTCTGTTGCTCGCTACACTGCATTTCATACAATGTATTTCACTGTCATCAGGGAAACACATCGTTACACTGCATTTCATACAATCAAATCAGCCTTTCCCGTTAGCATTCATCTTTTTCAGCGAATTCTAATGCGCCGCATGCGCTTCCTGCACGAGACAATAGAGTAAGCAGTTACTTAACTGGCGCAGCTGCTTACTCTATTAAGGTAACTAGCTTCGTTAATCACGCTCCGCCACGCCAAACCACCGCCAACAGCGAAATCAGTTTCGCAATTGGTGAACCTCGTTTCGCTAATGCGCCGCATGCGCTCCCTGCACGAGACAATAGAGTAACTAGTTACTTAACTCGACTGGCGCAGCTGCTTACGCTAATAAGGAAACTAGCTTCGTTAATCTGGCTCCGCCACGCCCAACCTCCGCCAACAGCGAAATCACTTTCGCAATTGGTGAACCTCGTTTCGCTAATGCGCCGCATGCGCTCCCTGCACGAGCCAATAGAGTAACCAGTTACTTAACTGGCGCAGCTGCTTACGCTAATAAGGAAACTGACTTCAAAAGTCCGCATTATGAGCTGGTATTGTGGGGTATCTGACGCCGATTCAATTCGAATCGATGTATTACAAACCAGTAAGTTAGATGTATGATTGGGAGTCCACTTTCTTGACAGAGGTACAAAATACAGGGTACGCCCCCTCTAGCAGCAACGGATACAGAAAGGTCTACGGTCCAAATATGCCGCCGCTTATAATCAAAAAAAGAAGCAGCGCCGGTCCAGCGCTGCTTCTTCCTATTTTACTCTCCACCCATGAAGACGTAACGAGCTACGATAAGCACCGCTAGTATCCACATGAGCCAATGAATTTTGTATTTGCCTTTTCCAGTTAGATTAGCTACCCCAGCCAATACCACATAGGATACGATACCGAACGAGATACCATTAGCAATGTTGTATGTGAGAGGCATAAGAACAAGCGTCAAGAACGATGGAATGGCATAGACCATATCACCGAAGTCGATTTCCTTAACCGATTGCAGCATCAGCACGCCTACAATAATAAGCGCTGCGTTCGTTGCTGAGCCTGGAATAAGCGCCACGAGTGGAGCCAAGAAGATTGATAGCAGGAAGCAGATACCTGTCGTTACGGATGTCAGACCCGTACGTCCGCCCTGTGCAACACCAGCCGAGCTCTCAACGAACGCCGTAACCGTACTCGTTCCTAGAACCGCACCGCCACCTACACCAATAGCATCGACGAACATCGCTTTGCCGACACGCTTCTTGCCTTCCTCTGGGTCTTTCATGAAGCCCGCACGGTTTGCTGTACCAACCAGAGTGCCGAAGGTATCGAACAGCTCTACGAAGGTGAAGGTCAGAATAACGGTAACGAGGCCCACTTCAAATACGCCAGGGAAATCGAAGTGCCAAATATTCATGGTCGTGAAGTCTGGTACCCAAGTCTTGCCAGACAGTGTTTCACTCACATCCACTTGTCCCGCGGCGATAGCAATAACCGTCGTAGCGAGAATCCCCCACAGAATCGCACCTGGTGTCCGAAGCACCATTAGAATACCAATCAGAAGAATAGCAACTACAGTCATTACTACGTTCCCGTCCGTGAAGCTCCCTAGGTGAATGACTGATTCAGAGCTGTTCAGGTTCGTGTAAGCACCTTGCTTAATATCTCCGAAGCTGGATACAGCGATCGTCATCAGCCCGCTGCCCTTCAATCCGACAATCGTAATGAAGAGACCAATACCAACTGTAATCGCATGCTTCAAGCTGTCCGGAATCGCCGTAATGAGCATTTGGCGAATCTGCGTCAGCGTCAGAATGATGAAGATAATACCGGAGATGAACACGGCAGTAAGTCCCATTGCTACCGAGATCGGTTGATCGGTCGCTTGCGAAGCGATAATGGTAGAAGCAAAATACGCATTAAGTCCCATACCTGGAGCCAGCGCTACAGGGAAGTTCACGAACAAGCCCATTGCGATTGTAAAAATACCTGCTGCTAACGCTGTAGCCAAGAATACAGCCGTCCAGTCCATGCCTGCAGGCGTCAGAATGATAGGATTGACAGCCAGTATGTAGGCCATCGTCATGAAAGTCGTCAGACCCGCCATAATCTCGGTCCTAATGTTCGATCCATACTCCTTTAGACGAAAGAAACGTTCCATTATTAATCGTAACCTCCCAAATATATGTGTACACAAGCCGAACTAAAAAAGCCTAGAAGAAATAAATGCGATTCATCGCATGTTCTCCTAGGCTTTGCAAAAAGGGGAAAAGTATACCGCAGGACCGTGCGGACTTTTCCACACTTTTCGTAGCCTGATCATTTACGGTGATCTAGTAGAGACTCTCAAGCCGATTCTTGAGATTATACGAAAAGAGGTATGCAGTTGTTAATATCCGATACTCATTCTAATAAGGAACGATTCCTTTTGTCAACATATTTTACGAACGTTGTTGGTAATAAATAACTTTAATATTCGTGTTTGAAAAACATTTAAACAGAATGCAGTATTCGTTAGCAGCCTATGCCATAAAAAAACCGACATCCCATTAGGATGTCGGCTTGCTTACATGAACGACTTTTTCCGTTTGTTCACTTAATGTGCTTGCGGCTGCACCGTTCGTTGCAAGTGTGGTGCTTAGCATAATACTAATCATCAGCATGCTGGCTGCCAGTTTCTTTGCACTTGAGCTTTTCATATGTGAAGGCCTCTCATTTCTTGTTCTATGTGTACGATTCACGCTTACAAGAATGATTATACCTTTCAATTATTAAATTCATATTAAATACCAAAAAGTATTTGAAAAGACGGATCATTTACTGGAAAAATTGCGGCGACAAATATGCTCTATTTGCCTCCAGCATCTCATCCAGCAGCAGCTTGGCAACAGCAACGCTTGGGACGAGCGGATGATGCACCATCGCTTGCAGCGCCATGCCGCGATCTCCTTTCACCGCTGCTTCGATCGTCAAGGACTCATAGGTTTTGACGGCATGCAGCAGCCCCTTAATATGCTCGGGAACATGCTGAGGCGGCAGTGGAATCGGGCCTTGAGCGGTAACGACACAGTTAACCTCAATGCTCGCATCCTCCGGCAGAAACGGGAAAATGCCTCCATTGCGCACATTCAGCGTCTGAATATCACGATTATCGGTGTATAGCGCGTGCATCAGATTAACGGCTGCTTCCGAGTAATACGCGCCACCGCGCTGCTCCAGCTGCTTCGGCTTCTCTGTCAGGTTAACATCCTTGTACAGCTCGAACAGCTCATTCTCCACCCGGCTGACAACATCAGCCCGTGTACCGTTCTTCTCCTGCGACTCCTTCATCTCTGCGAGCATCGTATCGGTCATATAGAAATAGCGAAGGTAGTAGGTCGGCAGTGCGCCTAACGACTTCAGAAACTCCGCATCCCAATCGAATGCTGTTACGTTCGTGGCCGAGTAGTCTTGGCCGCCATGGATCATCTCCTGCAATTTATCCTCACCATTCACATAAGCCGCTGTAACCCAGTGCAGATGGTTAATGCCAACGAATTCAGGCAACACCTCGCGTTCACTGACACCGTATTGCTTGGCGAGGAACTTCTGGAAGTTGATCGGTGAGTTGCACAGCCCGACCGTCTTCACACGGCTGTGCTTCTGTACAGCTTCTGTCACAATGCCCGCAGGGTTAGTGAAATTAAGCATCCATGCGTTAGGAGCAAGCTCCTCGATGTCCTTGCAAATATCCAGAATGACCGGGATCGTACGAAGCGCCTTCAGCATGCCTCCTGGTCCGGTCGTTTCCTGCCCGATAACACCATGCGAGATCGGAATATGCTCATCACGGCGCCTTGCCTCGAGGAGTCCTACGCGCATTTGAGTCGTTACGAAATCTGCTCCTGCGATCGCCTGTCGTCGATCCAGCGTCAGCTCAACCTCGATAGGAAGGCCTGCCTTCTCGACCATACGCTTCGCCAGCGCCCCGACGATCTCCAGCTTATGACGCCCTTCTTCAATATCAACCAGCCACAGCTTGCGAATCGGCATCTCTGCATATTTATTAATGAAGCCTTCGACGATCTCTGGTGTATAAGATGATCCGCCGCCAATAACAGCTACTGTCAACCCTTGCTTGGTCATCTCCTCGAACCTCCTGAATAATGAAGTGGGTCAAAATGTAATCAAACGCAGCTTCGAGTCTGTGTCTGCGCTAATATGGAATTCCGCACTGTCCATAGCGCTCAGCACAGCACCGACAACCGGCTCAACCGTCAGCTTAACGATGCTGGCATGAGGTGCCACCTCGCCCACAGACCTCGCAATCGCTTCAACCATATGGGGAGAGCTGCCTTTGGAGAGCACACTTCCTGTCAGAACGACATCGAAGGTATCCTGCTGCATGCCAAGCCTTCTTATCAGTGCGTTGACAGCGTTACCATGCTCCTGTCCAGCTTCCTGCAGCACTTGAATGGCTACCGCATCACCGAGGCCAGCGGCTTCGAATAAGGTTTTGGCCAGCTCTATCGGCGGCCTCTTACTATGATCGAGAGTATCATCATACATCTCCTGTACAGATGCATAGCCTAGCTTCTGTGGTATGAGCTCGCTCAGCAGTGTTGCCCTTCCTCTGCCATCCCAGCCGCGTATGGCATGACGGAACGCATGAATCGCAAGATCCGTGCCCGAGCCTTGCCCGTCTCCGAATAAATAGCCGAAGCCTCCATACTGAAGCTCCTCGCCCTGTCTGTTCCTTGCCGCGCTGTTGAAGCCCGTACCGCTAATAATAACGGCGCCATAAAACTGCTTCGTTCCTGCACGCATACCAATCATCGTGTCACAGGCTATCGCATGACGTGGGTAGCCGAGTGAGGCCACCATCGGTCGAAGAATTACATAATCCGGCTCCCGATCAGCTCCCGCAAGTCCGAAGTAGGCATAAGTAATATCGTCCTTCACCGCTCCAGCCTCCTGCAGCGCCTGTGAGCAGGCTTCCTCCAGACTCGTTCGAGCTTCCTCGTAGGCGGTCTGGTGATTGCCATTCCCCCCGCGTCCTCTTCCGAGCACTTGTCCCGATTCGTTCACAAGCAGGGCGTGCGTCTTGCTGCCGCCTGCGTCCACTCCAAGAAATAATATAGCTGCCACGCTCCTTGTAGAAGAATCTCAAGCTCTAGCTTTATTTTAAAATAAAAAAACACCGTTCTCTTCTGAAAAAGAACGATGTTCTGATACAATCTTACTGTTATTTATGCACGAAGCTCCGACGGCAGCTTACCAATATGGAGCTTAAACAATCGATTGAAATTCGAGAGATTGCGGAATCCGCATTCCTCTGCCACTTCAATAATCTTCTTGTCGGTTGTCTCCAGCAGCTCAACTGCACGCGACAGCCTAAGCTGAATCAAATAATCCATCGGCGAGGTGCCGACAACCTGATTGAACAGCGCACTGAACCTCGAAGGGCTCAGATGAACCGATTCGGCTAATTCCTGCAATGTCAGCGGATCAGATATCTTGTCTTCCATCGTATGCAGCACCTTGCGAATGGTCTCCATACCTCGCGCTTTACTGTAACCACTGCTGCTGCTTTTGACAAAGCATCGATTGACTAGCGCCAGGAACTGAACGAGCTGCGCCCTCACAATCGCTTCGTAATAAGGCTCCTTCTGACTATACTCCTGAGCCATGATCTTGAGCGCCTCTTGCAACGCCCGGTGCATAGGGTGGCAGCGCTCGAGCACATTATCGAATCGCATGCCCATATCGCGGAACGGCAGCAGCAGATCTGTATCATAGCGCTGCTCCATAGCCAGATAGCCCGGATCGAACATGAGGACTAGCATCACAAGGTCTCCTTCGTCAGACTCGAACGCACGATGCAGATCATTCGATCCAATCAGGAGGATATCCCCTTCAACGAAATCGTAACGGGTACCGTTAATCAAGTAATGTCCGCTGCCCTGTACCATATAGTTAATCTCAAGTGCCGTATGCCAGTGCAGCCGCTGAAAGGTCGGACTCACTCCCTCACTCTGCGAGATCACAATCGGAAAGGAAGGAGGCAGCTCAATGCGGTCGCGGCTAACGGAAGGATTCTGCTTCATGAATGCTGTGCCCCCTGGCTTTTTCTTTTCATTGTACACAGGGGTGGGGGATATGGAAAGGGTGGTTCAACACCTAATTCTCATAATAAAATGGAATGGAAGAAAGCAAGTTATACACCATTGCCGCCGCTTCCGCCCGAGTAGATAAGTTTAAAGGGGCAAATGAATGATCACTGGTGCCTTGAACTACTCCATGTTGAATAAGTGTCGCAATATAGGGCTGTGCCCATATCGATATTTGAGTACGATCCTTGAATTTCTCAAGCTGATCCGCATATTCCCCGCTTATTGTGAAAGCATGATCTACGATGGATAACGCACGGGCTAGCATAATAGACATTTCTTGTCTGGTAATGAATTCATTAGGTCTAAAAGTACCATCCTGATAGCCTTGAATTAAGCCAACTCGATATGCCTTATGTGCAGCTTCGTTATACCAAGCATCCGACTTCACATCTGTAAATGAGCTGCCCGTTGCAGCTGGGAGTCCTAACGCTCGAACTAGCATGGTTATAAATTCTGCTCTTGTTATTTGTGCATTAGGCGCATAATCCTGTGCAGCTACACCATTCACAATTCGTTTACCTGCTAGCTGCTCAATTTGTTCCTGAGCCCAATGATTCATAATATCATCAAATGTTGCAGTCTGCTCTACCGCTAGAAAAATACCGTTATTCATACTCTTAAAGACAGCTTGCTTTACACCGTTTACTTCAATAAATCGTGCAGGTACCGGTAGAAGGCCTCCGGAGATAGGGTTATACTGCAAGACAGTCATATGCTCTAGACGGCTATTAGCATTCAATGGCATCTTCCATTCAAAGTAAACAGCATCCTTTAGTTCATCTAACGGTGTGCTGTTCTCCCCGTTCTCCACGGTCAGTCGATATTCCATTAGTTCAGACCTTACTTGAAAAGGATACGGCTTCAAGCTTTCCAGTATTGTGCTCGTAGAAGCTGCTGTTGGATCTCCCATATATATATGAAGATCTATGTCCTCGGGAGCAGCATTCCATAGCGTAGACCATTCCTCTAAGTCCAATATCGTCACATCAAGCGCTAATCCATAGCCAGCTTCCGTTGTCATAGAATAAACGCCATTCGTCGCTTGATGACGCAGCTCTTGTATAGCATAAGTGACACTTAGATCGGAAGAAGAAGCTGTTGAATTTCCATTCCCATTATTATTGTTGTTAGAATGGATTCCCGCTATTGTGGCAGCATCCATTGATAATAACTGGTCTTGTAGATTCCCCAGCTTATCTATTGCTTCAACAGAGAAGGTATAGGTAGTCTCTGGATTAAGCCCTGCCACCTGTACTGAATGAGATTGACCATTGAGAGTCTTATAATAAGCACCGTTGGCATAGATCTTATACATCCCAATACCAACATTATCTTCAGCGCCTGACCAAGAAAGCGTTACTTCATCCGCAGAAATATCGGTTGCCAGCAGCTGAGCCTCATCCCCCCACGTAGGCGCCTCTAGATCAAAGCTATATATCTTGACGCTATCAATATACAATGGGGCATCCACTGCTCCATATCCAGAAGCAAAGAAGATTCGGTCAATAGCATTCACTTGACTGTACAAGGGCTCATCATCCAGCACTAAAGAGCCCTCGAAATAGAGATCAAATACTTGATTCACGATATCCATGTCAACCTTGATATGCTGCCACTTATTATTTTTGGTTGCGGCATTGTTTATAATCGTAGAAGCTGTGGCATTGTTGGCATAATAACGCAAATAATTGTTCGAGCTGGAAGATAACCAGACAGCCTTCGTATTACCAGCATAGAGCGAGAACTCAGGAAACTTACCACCTGCTGTTTCTTTATACCTCCATTCCGCAATAACACGATTACTTTGAGCGGGGAATGGTCGTTCAATGGTAGAACGTTTCGTCGTATTATCATCAATAATCACACTTTGATTAAGGCCATCATCCGTTGTGATATAGACAGGAGCATTTTCCACTTCCGTTACAATCCAATCTGCAGGATGAGTATTTAATGCTGAAGCTTCAAACTCATCCGTGAAGATTGCAACCGCCCCTGTAACATAAACAGCAATATCATCTAGATATACAGTTGTATTCGCAGCTTCCTTATCCGTATACAGCTCAAGCTGATTAACATGGTCAATCGAGTCTTTAAATGGAATATTAGCTTGCAGCAGCACACCATCTATCATAATATCCCACAATTGGTGCTCTACATTGAGGAATAGCTTGACGGTATTCCATAAGGCAATATTTACGTCAGCAACCCAATGCTTTCCTTCTAACGAATCCACCCAATACAACCCGTCCTGACTAGCGACTAGTTCAATTGCTATGCCCTGACCATTGCCAACTTCATAATGAATCTGACTATCTTCCGTTACATGAACGACCTTCCATTCAAGCTCTAGAACGCCTTCTTGATCATCGAAGGTGGTTGTCGCCTTGGAGCTGCCACTGGTGCTGTGATCGATAATCCGTAGAAAATGATCCTGCGAATCCAAGCTATGGATCGTAGCCATTGTGTTCGAATCATTCGTAATCGACCAATCCTTGGGCTGATTGCCTAGCTGCTCTTGATCAAAGGTTGTATACACATGTGTGATTGGCGCATCTGCCGGTGTTGGTTCTTTGCTGTTCAGCGGCTCTGCTACTGGCACTTCTGCTGCTGGACGCTCCTTCAATGGATCAATATCAAATGTAATCGTAAAAGAATGGCTTAAGGAATCCTTCGTACTAACCTTGAATTTAATCGTTGGTGCAAGCTGTGTGACAAGAATATTCGGATTCGAGACAAGCACAGAGGCGGCTGAATGATCCAGTTCGATCTCAATGATTCCCGTATTAGAGTAGGTAGGATCGGAGACAGCTACCTCTAGTGTTTGATCTGCATTTTCCTTCATTAGTATAGAAGCTTGACGGTCAGCGGTAATCCCACCTACCGTTGTAACCTGGTCCTTCCAAAAGTTAATGCCGATCTGATTGTTCAGTAAATCCTTGACCGCATGCGCATCAACAGAATTCTCCATAATTTGAATGGTTGGTGAAGCTGCAAACTGCGCAGTCTGTTGCGCGGTACGGTTAGGCAGCAATACATAGCTGTACGTTTCATTGATAGGGTCTGTACCATGATTGAACCACATCGTGACATAATTGCGCGTTCGAAGATCTGTCGATACTCCCTCATTCCGATTATTATCATACCAAGTACCACTTTGCGCAGCACGAGAGGCATGTAAGGCAGTGGACTCCGGGAAATAATAGCCGATATCTGCCCCGGCAGCATTCCCTTCCAAATGTGCCCAAGCAACGTCCGATAATGCTTCTGTCCAGCCCAATTGCTGAGATGCGGCTACGCCGTTGACTAACAAGGTATTATCACCATTGCTATTCAGCTTTCTTTGCTCGACAATCGTCTCAATTGTACGCTGATCTGCACTTGTAATGCCTGATCCTAACGCGACAATGGTATCCCCGAACATAAACCATGATTTATTAGCCGTTAATGTTGTGCCTACCTGCTGCAGATTCATACCTGAGATGCCATCACTACTGAGCGTAACTCCACCTGCCCACGTATTGCTTGGCGTTGTTTCTCCATCACCATATTGATAGTGATCATTGGTTCTTGCTCTAGTATCTACTGTTGTACCCGGAAGGCGATAACGATTGACAGTAGCCCAGAAGTCATCCGAATATTGTGTGCCATCACTATTATACAAATAGGTCATTCCATCTCCGGTATACCAGCCCTGACCATTCTCTCCATTCGTTAATTCATACGTAGCTATTCGATTGGAGCTTTTGCTAATTCCGAGTGCGAATTGATTGCCAATGTGCACCGTGCGATTCATAGCCCCGAATTCATAATGCTTCGGAATGCTAACATACGGAATTATAGAAGAATCATTTAACAGCTGCTCAATAGGCTCGATTAAATCAAGCGATAAGTAGCTGTATAGATCTAAATTCGGGTCTGTCGTTAATAGCCACTGCTTCATCATGCTTTTAAAATAATCGGCTTCCTCCGCTGGTGCTGACATCGATAGCCGCATAATGCCCATTAACATACCAAGGGTTGCTTCGTGTCCAGATAGATGCTCTCTTGCAATCGCCCGCCCACGAATCATATCCATCGTTTCACCCTGATAGATAACAGGCTCAATAGAATCACGTATCCAATTATAGACATTCTCCGCATCAGGATCTGTTACTGCAAATGGCGTATCCTGCAATAGATAAAATAGTTGACCTAGTCCACGAATTAAGACTTCACCATAGCTGCCCGTATAAGGAATCGTTGTATGCTGAATATAGGAGCCGTCCTCATAGAAGCCATCTCCTGCCGTAACATAGTCGAATAGTGGACTTAGCTGTGCTACTGCATCTTCAATTCGAGCTGCATCCTTCGTTAATATTCCCATGATAAGCTCAATCGTCATCAGATCAGAACGATTCGCTCCACTTTGAGTAAAGCTAGGCGACGTTATATCCCCAATGAAGAAATCTGCGGTTCTAACAAAACGCGCAATGTCCTCTTCCTCGAGATCAGGATAGAGCATCACCATAATATCCATGACACGCAGCGGAGCACCAATATCGAAGTTCCACCAGTTTCCATACTCAACTATATTTTCATTATAGGCATTCTCATATATCCAATCTAAGGCAAGTATAATATCATTTTTCAATATTTCATTATGATATAATGCTCCACCCTTCATCGAATAAGCATAGGTCATATCACGCAAACGAGTAAAATAGGAATTAAATATACTAGAGTCTGTCGCAGACAGCTGCAGATCATCCCATAGAGCAATACGGTCGTCTTCCTTGTTCATTGCACTCCAATGCTCCTGAGCGATCTGATTGACACCATTGATTTTTTGAGTGACATACGTATTTGCAACATTGATCTGATCTCCACCATCTAATATGGCTTTCCATTTCAATCGCATTTGATCATAACCATCAAGCTCAGCTTCATTATTGAATACATGTACTGTAATCGGTGTGGAGACTAAGCCGTTGCGATCTTCAGCATATGCCGTAATAATCGCTGTGCCGAGTGAATGGCCTGTCACTCTACCCTGATTATCAACAGTAGCCACTGCTTCATCACTCGATACCCAATATACCGCTTGATTCGTTACATCTGCTGGCAGATAGCGAGGAGTGAACGAAATCCAATCATTCAATGCTACATTAGCTTGACTAGGAAGGATGATTTGCTCAACATAAGTCACTCTTTCCGTTACGGTAATCGTGCTTTGCGCGATCAGGCCGCTATCTTCATTAGTCATCGTAATTGTCGCTATACCAGGTGCAATTCCGGCAACTACACCTTGTTGATCAACCGTCGCAATCTCTGGATTAGAGCTGGCCCACACTACCTCTTGATTTGTAGCTGTCGAAGGTGCAATGACGGCATTCAACGTTATACTTCGGTCCGTTTCTATTGCAGCTTCCGAAGGTTCTATTGCAACTGTTGTCACGGGGATATAATCATCCACTTGAACGACAATTGAGGCCAGCTTAGCTGGATCTTCTTTGCTTGCAGCAGTAATGGTTGCTGTACCTGCAGCTACTGCTGTGACTCTACCTTGACTATCTACTTCGGCTACACTCGGATTGCTGGAGCTCCAAGTCAGGTACGGATTGGTCGCAGCTGCTGGAGTAATGGAGGCATTCATACTTAACGTCTGACCCGGAATCATCTTCCATTCTGTTACATCTAGTAAGACTGACTGAACAGGCACATAATCATACACCTTAATATCGTCCATCGTTAGCCTGCCTTCTTCACCTGACTTCCCGATTTGCGTGAATCGCAAGGCTCGAATATTATTCCATGTATCCGCGAGCGGAAGATCAATAAGCTTGTGCTCTCCATTCAGATATACGTTCACGAGATGCTGCTCACTATCCACCAATATCTGAATGTGATACCAGAGATCCGCTGCATAATCCCCGATCGTAACAGTCGCATTCCCTGCTGGAGACAAATATTGCAGCTTCATCTTACCCGCTGTGTCCACATTAAGGCTGATATAGCCTACAACGGTTGTGCTCGGAGATGCGGTTAGATTAGCGTAAAATAATCTTCGCTCATGGGTTGTTGTGCTAAATTTAAAACGGCCTTCCATTACAATTGTTGGCGTTACATTGTCCCCTGGAATGACTAAATTGTTTTTCTGTATATTCATATTTTTTCCTGTTGTATTAGAAACCATCGTAAAGGATAAGCCTTGCTTATTCTCGACTGCTTCACCCACTCCATAATCTGTTCCTGTTACCGTATCAAAAAAGCTCCACGGGCCGCCAACATCGGAAGAGCTTGTTGGGGAGCTTACAGAAGGCTCCGTGGTATACGAATCAAATGTTAAATGATGATAGACAGCTGAGTCTGCATGAACATATGATTTCCCTCCATACATAGGTACTACCGCTGTAAACAATAACAGAAAAACTAACAGCTTCGTGATCATAGTTGAACGCATTAGCCATTCCCCTTCCCTATTTCAGCTAGAATATGAATTCATATATATAGCAAATAGCCCGTATATGCACAGTGGAGTAGACATAATCGGGCTATCTATTTAAGGTTGCAGATCAAACTCATCATTTGTCAGTTTCAAATAGGCTATCAAATACGGCTCCAGCTTCTCAGCTATTGGATGCTGCTCGGCATGATGCAAAATAAGCGGTGAGCATTGCAGGGGATCCGATCTCAAATCATACAGCAATCTCTGTGCCTTGGAATCGGGCGTATATCCCCTATCTACAACATAGGTATAGCTTCTGGAGCGTACTCCTCGCCAACCATAATGCAGATGATTCAACCCTTCCTGCTCGAATTGCTCGATGGCAGCTATTCGGCCTGGAAAAGCACTGATATAGGCTACCTCAGCCCATTCATCATCAGGGTCAGGGTTCTCTTGCTGCTGCTCGTCAAGGATATGAGGGACTATGGATTGTCCTTGTACAGTGCTTGGTATGTCTAATCCAATTAAGTCTAATAAGGTCGGCATAATATCAACCGTATTCAGCACACACCGCGAACGAGCAGGCACTAACTGCTGAGGATATCGCATCATAAAAGGAACGCCGATGGATTCTTCATGCCAAGAGTGCTTAGCAACTAAGCCATGCGCCCCCATCAGCTCACCATGATCAGCAGTAAGCACGACAATCGTATTGTCCGCCAGCTGCAATTGCTCCAGCTTCTCCATTATTCTCGCAAATTGCTCGTCGATTCCCGTAATTGCAGCATAATAATCTTTGATCATCTGCTTCCACACGATAGCTCCACCAGCAATTTCTTCACCGGTATGTACGAGAAACGGATCTTGAATAATAACATTGGGCAGCGGTTCAATAGAAAGGCTCTCATACTGCTGCTTATTTGGCTCTGGCACAAGATCGAACGGCGAATGTGGCGGATTCCACGATAGAAATAGCGCAAACGGCTTGTTGCTCTCATTAACGTTATCCATATATTGCAGAGCCATATCCGTCTCATGCTTGACTGACCATTCATTGATTTGCAGCATTTCCTCTGAATCCTGCCAATAGTGGGGGGTTAGATGCTCATCATATGTCCCATAAGAATACCAATAGTCAAATTGATGACGCTTGGCTCCAGGCGGCGTGTAAGCATCCCAATCCCTCGCGCCAGACTTCGGCTGCTGCTCGAAATTCTGCTCTGGGCAATCCAGATGCCACTTGCCAATATAAGCGGTGGCATAATCAGCCTGCTTCAGGACATCGCTTATCGTTACTTCAGATGGCTCCAGCCCTATCGGTAACCCAAGCTTACAGTTCGTATATACACCTGTACTTAATGAATATTTCCCCGTCATTAAGGAAGCGCGGTGTGGTGAACAAATAGGCGTACAGGTAACAGCCTGCTCGAAGCACACGGATTGCTTGGCGAACTGATCGATATTAGGCGTTATAACAGGCTCCTTCCCCCTGAATCCGACTGCATCTCTTCGCCACTGGTCCGCAAAAATATAGACGATATTAGGAAGACTCTTCTTCATAGAATCACCTCTTAGCCTTTTACTCCTGAACCAACAATACCTTTAACAAAGTACTCCTGTGCCAACATATATACTAGAATCGTAGGTACAATGGAAGAGACTGCTGCTGCCATCAGCAGCGAATATTCCGTATTGTATTGTCCAATAAAGTGCTGCATCCCTAGCTGCAAGGTAAACAGCTTATCATCCGTCAAATAAATTAATGGCCCCAGAAAGTCATTCCACGTATGCATGAAGGAGAAAATTACTAGCGTTGCAATAGCTGGCTTCATTAACGGAAGAACAATTCTAGCATAAATACCAATCTCTGAAAGCCCGTCAATTTTTGCGGCTTCTAGCAATTCATCTGGAATGGAAGAGAAGAACTGCCTGAATAAAAATACACCAAATGGATTGACTACCCCGAGCAATACTAGGGCCGCATGCGTGTCGATTAGTCCTAAGTTCTTCATTAATAGAAATTGTGGAATCATGATAACCTGATAAGGAATCATCATTGTGGATAGATATAAGAAGAATAGGCCATCTCTCTCGGGAAACCGTATTTTGGAGAAGGCATAGCCTGCCAAAGAACAAGTTACTAATAAAACAGCAATCGTAATCACAACGAGCTTAATCGTATTGAAATAGTACAAGTGAAAGGGGATTTCCGTCCAAACCTTATAATAATTTTCCCAGTACACGGTTTCTGGAATCCATTTGATTGGGAATGTGAATATCTCATTGTCAGCCTTAAGCGATGATGAAATCATCCACAAAAAAGGGAACACCATCGTGATAGACGTAATAATTAGTGCAACATACAGAAAGCTCTTCTTGATCAAGTTAGATCTTCGTATAGATGGTTGTGTGCCTACAACAACTTGACTCATCACCCTCAAACTCCTCTCACCATCGTATTACTCTTGTTTAGTAGTTAACCCATTTCTTTTGTGATTTAAATTGAATGACAGTGATAATAAGAATGACTAAGAATAGAACATAGGACATTGCTGATGCATAGCCAAAATCAAACTGCTTAAATGCCGTATTGTAAATGGTGTATACGAGCACCTGCGTCGAGCGTCCTGGTCCACCCTGTGTCAATACATAGATCATGTCGAACACTTTGAAGGAGTTAATAATGCCCATAATGACTGTGAAGAAAATAACCGGAGACAAGGAAGGAAGCGTAATGTGAAAAAACTTATGAACCGTGCCTGCCCCGTCCAGATCAGCAGCTTCATACAAATGATCTGGGATGCCTTGTAATCCTGCCAAATACAAAACCATATAGTAGCCGATGTGATTCCAGATATACACGATAGAAACCGCAATTAATGCCCAGCTTGATGAAGCGAACCACCCCGGAGGATTATCCATGCCTAGATTCATTAGAATCGTATTGATTGGACCCTTTGTAGGATTAAAAATGAGCTGCCATACGACGGCTACTGCTATCGTCGATGTAACATAAGGTAAAAACACTGCTGTTCTGAACAGCTTCAGCCATTTGATGCCTGAATTCAACCAGACAGAGACAATTAAAGCTAGGAATAGCGTGATTGGTACAGTGATAAGCATAAATACAATGCTGTTGATGAATGAAATTTTGAAATTATCATCCTGTAATAGTTTTGTATAATTATCTATACCGACAAATTTCATAGCCCCAAAGCCATTCCATTCTACAAAGCTCATCCCAAATGAAAATAAGACTGGAATAAGAATAAAGGCTAGAAAGCCAATAATATTAGGCAATAAGAACATATATCCATTGATTCGGTTGCGCTGCGTCATCGTTAAAGGCTTATTCCCAAACAAGTCTACCCTCTCCTTTAGAAGAAATGAGCCTTGTCTGCTGGACAAGGCTCATATTATAATCTAAGCCCTTCTATCGATGCCTTACATTCTTGCATGCAGTTATAGTTGCTTATTATTTAATAGAGAATTGCTCCTCATAAATACTTGCCCATTCATTTTGAACACGATCAGCCATAGCCGCTACAGCCTCCTGCGGCGTTTGATCACCGATGAATACAAGCTCGCCCTCTTGCAGGAAGATGCCGTCAACAACAATCGTTTTCACACCCGGCAGCATTGGATATTCCGCATATTCGCTTGTTTCATAGAAGTAGTTCAAATGCTCAGGCTGTCTCGTTCCATCGCCGTAGAAAGCTTGTTTCACAGCATCATCTGTGTAGCCGGTAACGAAGCCTTTGGAAGCGAACACTTGTGCACCCTTGCTGCCCGTAAAGAATTCAACCACTTTATAAGCTTCTTCTTTGTGCTTAGAGTTTTTATTGATCATTAAGGCTACAGGTGTAGCTAAGCTTGTGTTACTCTCAACACCTTCTGGATGAGGAACAGGTGCTACATCCCAGTTGAAGGACATTTTCCCTTCATCTTCAGCTTTTCTTAGCTGCGCTACATGCCAATCTCCAATAATGCTCATTGCAACCTTTCCACTTTGGAAAATCGCATTATAGTGAGCTCCCGTAGATTTCGACTCAGCCCAAGTCATAATAGAGCCATCTGCTTCCATGTCTAATCTTAATTGCAGTGCATCAGCGAATGGAGATAGATCCTTGTCGATGACAGTGGCACCTGCTTGAACGGCTGGCATGTACCAGGTCTGGGCCCATGTATGTAAGTATGCGCCATACGTTTTATCAGCACCTGAGCCTGATGTAACCTTAGCAGCCAGAGCACGGAATTCCTCCCAAGTCATGTCAGCACTTGGATACTCTACACCTGCCGCATCAAAAATATCTTTGTTGTAGAACATCATCCACGGAGATTTACGATACGGTAATCCATAAATACTTCCGTTGATTGTCATTTCTTTATACAACTCACCATAGCCGGATACATCCGTATTGTTGGATTTAATATACTCATCAAGGGGCTCAATACTTCCTGTATCAACCATCTTATCTAGGATGCCGCCGAATAAGTCGTACTCTACTCCGCCAGACAATTGAATTCTTAATTTTTCATAATATTGATTTGCTGGGAAGCTGATAAACTTGATTCTAATATTCGGATTTTCTTTTTGGAATTCAGCATAAGTAGCTTCAAAGGCTGGTAGATCATCAGGTAGAACGGGGATCGTAAAATTCACTGCTTTATCTGTACTATCTCCTCCCTCAGAGGATGAATCGACATTCTGATTATTGCTCACATTATTTGTAGAATTACCTCCACATGCAGCTAATACACTAATAATCAATAATAAAAGCATTGCTGTAACAAGGTTTTTTTTCATTTTACATTCCCCTCTCGCCCATGTTATACTTGCTCACAACAAAATTATAGTTTAATTTACAATTCGTTATAAGTTGAAAGAAATATACCCCTTTTTAAATTAAAATGACTAAGAGGATGATTGCATGTGATCTATTTATCCTTATTTTTTTTAATTTATACAATTGCATTAACCTATAATAAATCTAAAAACATGACTACAATAAGCTTATTCGGTATCATTATTGGATGGTTAATTTCCATTTTTTCGTATTTATTTTATTTGAGTAAATTCAACGTATACTATGCCGTTATCAATGATTTCTACAATTTCAGTAAAGGCACTTGGAATCGTATTGTGTTAGAAAACTTTGATGCCCTCCTATTAATTCGTTTACTTAATTTTGGTGTTTTACTCTTTCTTTTTAGTTTTCTACTCTTCACAATCTCCTTCACCCATAGTAGAAGCAGATTCAATAAGCTTTACTACTACATACCGTTAGCGATCTTGTTTATCGTTCAGCTATGCTACTATGATCCTTTCATACAACTACAGCTTCAGAATCATTTCTTCTCTACGGACTATGCGTCAGGCATGAATTATAATCGTGTGACTACCATCATTGATATCATCTTCCAGTGCACTAAATTTGCACAAATTATTCTTTCTTTTAGTTTGCTTATTTATTATTTAATTAGAAATTTCAGTACTCATTTTATTAGGCAATATACGATCTTCAACATTATGTGTTTATTCCCCATTACCATTATTCATATCATGATGTTCTGGTGGGCACCTGAAGTGCTTATACGAGCAACCTATATAGACAGCTATCATAATTACTTGAAGCCACCCATGAATGCTGTATTTTTCAAATATAATATTTTTACGATTATTTCGCTGCTTTCCTTTGCTGCCATGGTTTTCGCCTTCTCCAGATATCAAACCAAGCAAAAGCAGCATCATGTAGAAGCCGACGAAATTAATAAGAAGATCAAAACCGCTTCCTTAGGTGTCAAAGCCTTCACACATTCGATTAAAAACCATTTGTTAGCTATCC
This sequence comes from Paenibacillus xinjiangensis, assembly GCF_059686975.1. Lineage (NCBI taxonomy): Bacteria > Bacillati > Bacillota > Bacilli > Caryophanales > Paenibacillaceae > Paenibacillus > Paenibacillus xinjiangensis. Next base: position 199,810 of record NZ_JCAALS010000009.1, read on the forward strand.
GCTCTGAAACCGAATATTTGAAGGACAAGTTCAAGGATGATGCCGATACGTTATATAGCCTAGAGCTCATATTCAAATCGTGCTACTACTCCTATGACATGATTAACAATGCAACAAGCAAGCTGGAATCGATTGATATTGTGCTAAAGCCGGCGAAGCTGCACATTCCAGTCGAGCTGGCACTTGAAAAGCTGCCATCTAAGGATCAGGCTCTGAATATTGAGGTTATTCGCTTATCGCATGGAAGCAAGGCATTGCTGGATACCGCCCATATGACTGAGGTTTGCTTCAATATCATAAAAAATGCCCTTGAGGCCATGCATCAGAATAGCGATAAGCAGCTTACGATTACCATTGAGGACCAAGACACCTGGGGCTGTATTACGATAGAGGATAATGGACCGGGGATACCACCGGACAATATGAATGATATTTTCTCCCCTTTCTTTTCGACCAAATCATCCGTTAGCAACTGGGGAGTAGGATTATCCTACTGTCATAAAATAGTTTCATCTCATCAAGGAAAAATCGAGGTTCAGAGTACTTTAAATAAGGGTACGAGCTTCAGAATACTTCTCCCTTTATACTAAATAAGCTGGAGGCTGCGACTATATGGAGAATATTAAATTGATTATTTCTGATGACATGGATGCGCATCGTAGACGGCTTGAGAGAATTATTACGAAGCAGCCTAACATGACTTTACTTGCTTCCGTAGACAGCGGTGAAGCTACGATTGCTAAGGTTGAGCAGGAAGTTCCCGACATTATATTGATGGATATTGAGATGGAAAGTAAATACGCAGGAATCGAAGCGGCCAACAAAATTCATGTAAGCTATCCTAACACTAAAATCATTTTATTAACGGTTCACGAGGATGATAATATTGTATTTGCAGCCTTCAAAACAGGCATCGTGGATTATATTATCAAATCCTCTCCTGAGGAGGAGATTGTCGAGGGAATTATTGCAGCCTATCGAGATGATTCCCCCATACGTCCCATGATCGCCAAAAAGCTGCGCAACGAGCTTGTACGGTCCAAAAATAATGAGTCCATCCTGATGAACACCTTGAATATTATCTCTACTCTTACAGCTAGTGAGCTAGAGGTGTTAAAGCTGCTCTGCCAGAATAGAAACCGTCAGCAGATTGCTCTGCAGCGATCTGTTGAAGAGGAGACCATCAAGAAGCAAGTAAACAGTATTTTGCGCAAATTCGACAAGCGTCGCACCAAGGAAATCGTGAAATTAGTTACCGAGCTGCAAATTTTTAATTCCATTTCTTATTTTAATTGAGCAGTCTAATAGAAGAAGGACATTCCATGCTCCAAGGAATGTCCTTCTTCTATTTCTTTTTACCAGTACGGATTCCAAGCCTTTTGCACTCGGACTAAAGCCTCCAGATAGAAGTAATCTCCCCAAATCGTACATTCATCCACACCAAGATCAATAGGCAGACTATATACGCCATGAGCCAAAATCCCTGTACCCTCATGTCTGTCCTTGATCACATAGTTCTCTGTCAGTGAAGTTAAGATAGCTAATGCGGCCTTCTCATAGAAAGGACGATCTTCATCCAATACCGGCAAATGATACGCTAATTCTAACAGACCGCATGCGGCAATAGCAGCTGCAGAGGTATCACGCTGCCCATCCTGCTGTAAAAACACTAAATCCCAGTTGCAGATTAAATCCTCTGGCAAATGGTTCAAGAAGTAATTCGCTGCTGCTTTGGCCTGCTCGATATAGGCCATATCCTTCGTATAACGATAAGCCAGTGGCAGCCCATACACCGCCCAGGCTTGACCTCTAGACCAGCACGCCTCATCCGCATAGCCCTGCCCAGTCCAGCCCCCTAATGCTTCGCCGGTTTCAATATCGAGTCTAAACATCTGATAGATGGCGCCATCTTCACGTACCATGTGCTCGGCCACCTTATCCATATGGCGCTTCGCTTTATCATAATAGGTATGATCGCCTGTTACTTCCGCGGCCCAGAACAGCAATGGAACATTCATGGCGCAGTCGACAATAAACACTCCTTTTTCTTTGTGTGTATCATCCTCCAAATAGCCGCGCACCTGCAGAATACCTGCTTTTTCTCTGAATCTCATCGCGAGCAGCTTGGCTGCATCGAGAGCAATATGCTTAGACTTCTCATCCGCTGCTAGCTTAAAGCCAGCCACACAGGATAAGCTGTATAGAAAGCCAATGTCATGATGATTCAATATATCTCTAGTGACCAGACGCTCCTGGAAGCTGTCCACATGCTTCTGTGCCACCTCCAAGTATTTCTCCTCAGCTGTAAGCTCATAGGCCAACCAAACCATGCCTGTCCAGAATGAAGACGTCCAATCCGAATAATAGGCCAAATCCGCATTTTTGACAGGCTGATATTGTAGACCGACAGAGTGTGCTGACGGAAATTGATCTGTGAATAAGGCCAGATTACGCTCCACTTGCTGAATAACATCCTGCAATGCCTTCTCATAAAATGATTTATTGTTATTGCCTTGAAAACGTTCCTGCTTCTCAACCTTTGCTGTCTTTAATAAGCTGGCAGTCATATATCTATTCCTCCCACAATGAAATAATAAAAAGTTAAGATGATTATAGCTTCTCTAATTCATTGAGATAAGGAGTAAATATTATACCCCCAAATTTTAACTCCAATTTACTGAGTATTACGTAGTTGCAACCGCAAGTTGCGCAAGCGCAACCTCCATCATATAGCATTAACTCCATTGTTTTTCTATAATTAAGATAAAAGATAGCAAAGGAGAGCAAGCCTATGTCTTTTAGTGAAAAATTGTTACAGCTTAGAAAAGAAAAAGGTTATTCCCAGGAAGTGCTGGCCGAAAAATTGAGCACAACCAGACAGGCAGTCAGCAAGTGGGAAAACGGACAAGGGTTTCCCGAAACCGAAAAGCTGATTATGATTGGCAACCTGTTCGAGGTGTCTATCGATTATCTGTTGAAAGAAAGCGAGGTAAAAGGTAGAGTCGAAGAGCGTGGGTATTATGTCAGCCAAGAGATGGCGGAAGGGTTTTTGAGTCATCAGCAGAAGTCATCCCATCGCATTGCGACAGGCGTGTGCCTGCTAATTATGGCATTTCTGCCGTATTTGATGCTTCGACAGGAGCCAGTCATTTATTCCATTCTTATTGTTTTGTTCGCGGCAGGAGGCGTCGTTGCTCTCGTATTCGCCATACTGAAAGACGAGGAACAGTACCATGTGCTGGAGAAAGAAGCACTTATGCTGGATCAGGGATATTTGAAGCAATTGACAGAACGTTTGAATCAATTGAAAAGTAAGTACTCAGCCGTAATCATCGTCGGTGCTGGCATGGTGGCGGTAGGTGCAATAGCTTTTGCGCTAGAGAAAAAGGGAATATCCGAAGGGGCATTGGTCCCTTATTATCCGGTTTGCCTCGTTCTGATCGCCATTGGCGCCTATGCAATTCTTCGCACAGCTACGTTATGGTCCTCCTATAGTCTGCTGATCTACAATGAGAAGTATATGAATCGGAGGAATAACGGCTTCTGGAGAAAGGTTAGGAATAGGTTGGTTAAATAAACGATGCTGAATAAATACCTAGGACGAGGCTGCCGACATGAACGGCAGCCTCGTTGAGCTGACGGGTATGGTAATTCAACATTCCCACTTTAACCACATCTTAGCTTAAAAGGAGGTGGAGCACTTGATTTTGGGCTGGAATTTTAATCTTTTGATGGTGCCATTGTTACGGTAACGGGTAACGATACTTCAACAAACAAGGAGCAGTTGCTACCGCTGATTGTTGACGTTAGGTAAATAGTCGCGTACCTCGTTGAGCTATCGAGCAGTAATATTGGAAATGTCTTGCTCCATAATTTTAGTCGTGATATTATCTGTTCAAACCAATATTTACCTATAAAAGCTGTGATGAGAAAGAGTAATTGGACAGTTTCTTTTACAGAGAGCCCCTCAGTGCTGAAAGGGGGCAAAGAAAGTTCCAATGAACATGGTCTCTGAGCTGCACCTCGAACCCTATTTGGGAAGTAGGATGTGACGGCGGCACCCGTTATCGTGCTATTGAGTTCGATGCGTTGAGCATTGATGAACTTGGGTGGTAACACGGAGTATTAACTCTCGTCCCTTTACGGGGCGGGAGTTTTATTTTTTTTATCACAAAAGTAAATATAGGAGGTTTTTAAAATGGAAAGAAAAAACACTTTTAACGAGATTGCTAGGGAATACGACAAGTACAGACCTCGATATCCAGAACAATTATTTACTGACATCCTGAAGTTGACGGATATCAAGCAGGGTGATTCCATACTTGAAATCGGCTGTGGCACAGGACAAGCAACGAAAGGTTTTGTTGATTTAGGCTTTGATAATATAACTTGCATTGAATTAGGTCACACTTTAGTGGAACTCACTCGCAGCAAATTTAAAAACAAACCGAATGTTAACATCATTAATTCCCCCTTTGAAACCTGGCAAAGTGATAAGAGTAACTTTAACCTAGCTATATCTGGTACAGCTTTTCACTTTATTCAGCCACAAGAAGTTGGCTATCGCAAGGTCTTCGACTTACTCAACGATGAAGGCTCTATTGCATTCTTTTGGACCGTCCATATTCCGTCTTATGATGATATTTCTAATCGAATTCGAGAAAGTTACAATAGACATGCACCCCAGCTAGATGATTCGAAGAACCCAACCATTGGACAAATTATCGATGATAGGTCAGCTCTAACTCTGAAGGATGGGTTGTTCAAGGAATTAGAAATAAAGCAATACATTTGTAACCACACTTATACAGCTGACGAATATATCTCTTTATTAAACACGAATTCCAGACATCGATTACTTCCCGACAATGTGCGATCTGAATTATTTGGAGAAATCAAAGAAGTGATTGAAGGAGATGGCGGAATTCTTAATAAGCCTCAAGCTGTTGTGTTGTACCATGCCAAGAAAAATCTATTGTGAATCTTCAACAAATTCAATGATACTTTGAACAAGTATCATTGAAGCAAGGGTCTATTAATCTGTCTGGTACTATGTAAAAGCAGTACTATTGTGATGCTCCAACATCATCTAGAATATCTACTGAGAGTCTATATTGGGAGCGTGGTACCTTTGAGAAATTTGTATAAGCTACTATTAATAGTCGCACTGATAATAGTAGGATACGTAATATTTTTTGTGTACTCCATGGCATTCGGTGATCCATTTCAAAAATATAATTTAAAAAAAGAAGTGCTTCAGTATCTGGAAAGGACTTACCCTGATGAAAAAACAAAGCTACTTGATATTAAGTATAGCTTAAAACTCTCTAATACAGAAAATGACTACTATATAGCCTACTTTTATTTTCTTAACGACAGATCTCGGAAGTCATATAAAGTATATACAACCAAATTCAACACTGAATTAGCTGACAATTCAACTCACAGGCGTTGATCGGCCTGATAATATTCCAAGGAAAACTTTCGATCAATGGAGTATTACAATCAAATAAGAAAACTACTTAGCTAACGAATAAAAACTCCCTTCTATTTGCAAAATACGCAAGTTGAAGGGATTTTTTTTGCAATCTATTTTGTAAGTGTAGGTGTAATCTCAATTACCATCAACGCGAAACCCCCTTATGTACCAAGGCTTTCAAACGAATGACGACATTAATTAGTCTTAACCTATTCCCACTCAATTGTTGCTGGTGGTTTCGACGTTACGTCATAAACGATACTGTTAACGTTGTCCACTTCGTTGACGATACGAACGGAGATTTTCTCGAGCACATCCCAAGGGATACGCGCCCAGTCCGCTGTCATGCCGTCGATGGAGGTAACCGCACGGATACCTACTGTGTAGGAATACGTACGAGCGTCACCCATAACCTGCTTCAATCTTAGGTCATTACATGTCTATTATTATGCTATTTTTATGTTTCGATTGTAGCTGGTGAACATGGAAAATTCAAGCTGAAAGTGCAAAAAAACTCCTAATACACTTGAAAATAAACTAAGTGTATTAGGAGTTTAATCTAATATGCAATCCTTATTTTTCATCATTGCTTTTACTTTCTTTATTTTCATTATCAATAGCAAATGGCGAGTTATTTTTGTACTCTTTTTTGAATATTGAAAATGAAGATATAGCATAAACAAGGGTAATAAAAGTAAATATATTTTGTATTGTTACCGCTACCCTTGATAAATCGTTAATAGGCGTGATATTTCCGAAACCTAAAGTTGTCCCAACTGCTATCCCGAGATGTAAAAAACTAATTAATTGAGATGGTATATTATCCCCTATCTCTCCGCTAAAACTGAGACTTTCTGATATATTAAATAATGCAAAATAGATTAGTGAATAAGATATACAGCTTGAAAACAATGCAAATCCAATTCTAGTCACACCACTTAATTCTGAGTTGTTATGATTTGATTCAGCAATTTTTTCAAAAACGTATATTAAATAATATACTGTAAACATAAATTCAACAAGTAGCAAACTCGGAATAAATATTACTCTAAATTCATTTAAGTTGACCATTCCACCTAAAATTATTACGATAATAATTAAGAAAACAGGCGAAAAAACTAGAGTTTTCTTTGCTATCAATCTTTCAATCAATAGAATTATAAGTACAACAATTAACTTTCCAGTTATTATTAAAATATTTGCTAACATACTCATTCCGACCTACTTTCAAAAAAAGGAGTGGCTTCTTTGATGGAACTTCTCTTTTATTAAACATTAAGTATCTAACCATTATGGTAATAATTCGTCTTTATATTTCAATTTGACTTGGTTTGGCAAATAATTATAAATATGTAGCGGTATTCCACACTCGCTTTTTAATGTTTTTTCTTGACCATCTTGATATTCATCAAGAAACTCCCAATATACAATAAATACATCATCTTCGTGTATAAACTCCATCCATCCATCGGCAAGCAATTCGTCATTAGCATTAAAAACCATAATACTAGAGAAATTCTCAACTGCACCATCTAAGTAGTTGGTTCTATGCCCTTCAATACAACAGTCAGACCAATCAAACTTATATTCGTCTTGGATTATTCCATAACACTTTAAATCCTTTGATAATTGCCTTTCTACTTCTGATTTCAATTGGATACCCATACAGTCAGCAAAACTTAAATTTGTATAATCTGGTTTCACCTGACTTCCTCCTACTCATAAATTCCAATTTTATTTAATCAGCAATATCCTTTTGTGCTAAATCCATTGCTACTGCATATCTTATCTGTTTAATCTTACTAAGACTTTTTTTGTATTCATGCAGCGGAATAAGTTCACACTCTCCCATCATTTTCTGGCTATTACGCTCTAACTCAATGCGTACTATTATTTTAACATCGATAAGAATCAAGTATATATCTTCACCTTGTTCGGGAATCCATTCAAGAATGTATGCGGTCTTCATATCGCTGAACTGCTGTAACAGAACCTCTAAAAGCCTACGTTTACCTGTAACCTGAAACAAAGAATTGTGGGATTTTATCAATTCTGCTCTATTGTCTTGTTCTGTTTTAGTTCCTCTGAGTTTCAATTCAATCTCTCCTAAGAAAACAACATAAAATTGCTCTTGAATTTAGTTTTTCTTATCGAAGGGATAGTGTTTACATGTTGGACAAACTTCTTTGGCTTTTGATACGTCAATTCTAACCTGAAATTGCTTCTCAATAATTTTTAGAATATCTTTTTTAACCCATTCTTCCGCTACAGCATTTATATCGTAACATGCAGCCTCGTCTATTGTTCTTTTCAAAAGTCGACAGTCGTAGTTAAGTTCATCGTTCACACTTCTCACCCTTAAAATAAAATCGTTCTTTCAAATCCAAAGAACTCTCACTCACACTATACCATATGCTGGATTTTTTTTGTTATTGTGTCGCTTCAAATGTTTGTCGATTTTCTGCGTCGAAGTGTATGCCCATGTAAATAGATTCCAATATCAAATATAACTGTAAATCCCCCTGTATCTGAATATACATGTGCATCAACTATTTTTAGTAATTTACAGATTAGTACCATCCCGCTTCCTGTTCAATGAATAGAATAAGACCATATTATGACAGGCTTCACATTCAATCTATATGGAACTACATTGACTTCTCTAGTTTCTTTTGTTCAGCGTACAATGTAGCTTTAGGTATGCCAGTGGTCTTGATGATTTCACTTACGGATAGACCGTTTGTACTCTCTCAGCATACATCTTCAATGCACGATTGATGATGCTTGCATCCTTTGCAGGACGACCCATGTGAGTAGCTTTAGCTTTAGCACGTTCTCTGCCTTCTGTTGTGCGGTCTACTATCAAGTCTCTCTCAAATTGTGCAAATGAGCCTAGCATGTTAAACATTAGAGATTGCATAGGACTAGCCTTCTCAACAGCTTCAAAGTGTAGATTGTCCTTTAAGAACTTCACATTGATGCCTCTAGCAAGCAAGTCATTGACAATTCAAATCGATGATGGAACGTGCTAGACGAATGAGTTCAGAAATAATGAAAAAAATCCCTATATGAGAATGGCAATGCACCAATAAGTCGACAACAAAGTTATATCAACTCAACATTAAAGGGAGTTCTATTCCATTCTTCACTTGCTGCTGAGCAGAGTAATGGCGACAATCATGTGGTGAGCACCCCACCTCTTTTCTTACTCCTGCTTTCTGACAATGCTCTTTCAGTATCTTATTAATACGTGAACGTGATAAACGCTCAGCAGATTGGTCTAAGAAGTAATAATCCTCTATCTCGTCAGCCAGTCTGTGTTTAAATCGTTCCTGCTTCGCTTCCTCATACTTCCGCATATACCTTCTCATTATCTTGCTAATGTAGATTAGACGCTCCTTAGAGACTTTACCATGAATGAGAATGTGCGCCCTTGATACATCATCATTCTTGATGTTACACAGTTCTGAAACACGTATCCCCAAGAACACCTTGATTGTGGCAAGTTGATTATTAGTTGTAATGTTGGCTTCTTTGCCTCTACTTTGACTATGCTGAATATAGCATTGAAGTCACTTCTTCCGCTTCCTCAACTTCTAGCTGTTCCTTAGTGAACTCCATCCAACGATGCAAGCGATACATACAACCTAAGATATACTCCTTTTTTCTGCCTTGGATTTCTTGATTCATCTTAAAATCATCAATTAATTCATTAATTTTCGACATAAAAAAACTCCCTTTCATTTGTTAAATAACACAAATAAAAGAGAGTAATTTTTGAAGACCAATAGTTGCAGGTGAATGAAATAAGTTTTTCAATGAATGTCTGAAACCCCTTGTGTATAAAGGGTTCTCAGTCACATATCAAATAAAAAATACTCAAATCACTCCCACTCAATTGTAGCTGGTGGTTTCGATGTTACGTCATAAACGAAAACGATACGGTTAACGTTGTCGACCTCGTTGACGATACGAACGGAGATTTTCTCGAGCACATCCCAAGTTGAGCCACCCCACGCTTAAGCCATATACCACAAGTACCGCAATCACTCCACATGCTGCCCACAACAACACTTTCAACGCCTCTTGTTTTTGACTCTTGTCATCCATTAAAGTCGACCCCTCCATTTTGTATAAGAGAGTTCGACATTTATCTCCATATCCTCCAATAATCAATCATGGTTTTTTATTCCATGCAATAAAAAAAGCCTCGAATTCGAGAGCCCTGCAAAAGCCTTGATTTTGAGGAAATGGGCACTCCGAGATGGTAAAAGTGATTGAAAAACTAAAAAAGCAGCTCATTCCTCATCAGAGGATGGGCTGCTTTTG
>NZ_JCAALS010000010.1:0-201085 GCF_059686975.1 Paenibacillus xinjiangensis
TTTGAGCTTAATCCAACCATTTACCTCATAGACTAGCTAGTTTCGACCCATCTAAGGTCGCTTTTGAGCTTATTGAGGCAATTCACGCTGGCGTGTGCGCATCTAAGGTCGTTTTTGAGCTTAATCCAACCATTTACCTCATAGACTAGCTAGTTTCGACCCATCTAAGGTCGCTTTTGAGCTTATTGAGGCAATTCACGCTGGCGTGTGCGCATCTAAGGTCGATTTCGAGCTTAATCCGACCTTTTCCCGCACGACAGCTAGTTTTAATCCAGTTAAGGCTGGTTTACGACTTAGCGTCTCTCCGCATGCACGTCCGCTTCAGCGGATCGCCCGTGCCGGTACGCCGACGGCAGTGACGCCATCGGGAACATCCCGAACGGCGATGCCGCCTGCCCCGAGCACCGACCAGCTGCCGACGCGTACGCTCGGGATGAGCACCGCGCCGCTGCCCACATGGGCGCCTTCCTCGGCTACCGCGGCGCCAGCCATTGTCGCGTTCGGTGATACATGCGCGAACGGTCCGACCAGCGCGTCGTGCTCGACGACAGCGCCCGAATTAATAATGGCATGGGCACCGATGACAGCGCCCGGCCCAATAACAGCGCCTGGCATGATTGTCGTGCCCAGCCCCAGTCTTGCATCCTCCGCTACAACTGCAGCCGGATGCACGAGCACGGCGTAGCTGGACTCTGGCAGCGCCAGTTTTTCTACAATACTGCGCCTTGTCCGATTGTCCCCAATGCCTATTACCACATGCATATTGGGCTCATCCTCCAAGAAATGCTTGAGCTCTGATATCGGGCCATAGGGGAGTCCGCCTCTCAGCTCAACTGCTGTGAACCTGTCATCCAGCACAGCGGCCAATCGGTAAGTAGGCGACACGCGGGCAAGATCCATCAACACCCGCCCATGACCTCCTATACCTACAACGATCAGCGGGCGCCTTGCCGGCTGTTCCATGACCAGATACTCCTCTGCTTGGCGGTTCACGAAGCATTCCCCATTTCTCTATTGCCTGTAAATTTATGAACGGTGGCTTGTCCCTGCTGGGAAATGCCATCACGCTTCAGCACTTTGCCAACCGTCCTTGCTAATATCCGTATATCGAACCAGACGGACTGCCGTTCTACATATTCCGTATCGAGCTGGAATTTATCTTCCCATGAGACGGTATTGCGTCCGTTCACCTGAGCCCACCCCGTAATTCCTGGGCGAACATCATGACGACTGGCTTGTTCCTCCGTATAGAGAGGCAAATATTCCATTAATAGCGGTCTGGGGCCGACTAGACTCATATCGCCGCGAATGACATTGAATAGCTGCGGAAGCTCATCCAAGCTCAGCTTGCGGAGCAAATGACCGAAGGCCGTCATCCTATCCTCATCAGGCAGCGGCTGCCCAGCTTTATCAACCGCATCCCGCATCGTACGGAATTTCAGCACATGGAATGAATTGCCGTATCGACCTGGACGCTGCTGCTTGAACAAGACAGGTGATCCCAGCTTCATCCGCACCAGTCCAGCAACAACAGCATATACAGGCAGCAGCAGCAGCGCAGCAGGCACGCTCAGTACCAAATCCAGCAGTCGCTTCACGACGGCATTCAGGCGAGCCCCCGGCTTCCGCTCACGACTTACCCGCTGGCCCGTTGTGCGGTATAGCTGCATAAGGCGCTCTACTACACGAGCCTCCGTGAATTCCGCTTCAATCCGGCTGCGGCCAGCCTGCCCCATACGAGCACGCAGTCCAGCTTCACTCAATCGACCATTCGCAGCCGCTGCCTCATGTGCCGCTCCACCTGCACCATCCAGCACAACCTCAGCCGGTGCATTCATTACAGTATGAAGCGCTTCTGCCAGCCTAAGCGGATCGCGATATGGAACAAGCAGTCCCGTCTCCTCGTGCGCAACCAGCTCTCTCGTGCCCAGCACGTCTGTCGCAATAATCGGCTTGCCGAGCGCCATTGATTCCATCAGTGATCTTGGGATGCCTTCCTTCTCCGAAGTCAGTGTTACCGCATCCGCCATCACAATCCATGGCACAATCGAGGACTGCTGACCGATACAGAACACGTCGCCCTCCAGACCACTCTCACGCAAGAACTGCTTCACTTCATCCTCCAGCGGCCCTTGTCCAGCTAGTACCGTCGCCCAGCTCAGCAATCCATCCCGCTTCAGCTCGACAAGCGATTCCAGCAGAAGACGATGATCCTTCACCGCCTCGAATCTAGCAGCCATGAGCAGCACCGGCTTATTTTGCGGTATGCCATGAACAAGCCTTAGCCCATGCAGATGATCCTCTGTAATCTGACTTGCCTGTTTATCGAGCCGCTGCATATCTACACCGTTGCCTTCCATGAACACATTGCGCCATGGAATCAGCCTGCGCAGCACACCTGCATCCTCCGCATTTTGCGAAGCCAGCGAATGACAGCACAGCGCCCCGACCTTCTCCAGCGTACGATAGAGATAAAAAGCTTTCTTGGGCTGCCCCTCATAGAAGGGCAATCCATGACTCGTATGGATAATGACCGGCACTCGCGCCAGCTTCGCAGCAACACGTCCGATAATGCCAGCCTTAGCTGTATGCGTATGGACGATATCGTAACGCTCCTTGCGAAGCAGCTTGTACATCGCCATAATCGAGCGCATATCCGCAATTGGCTGAATCGAGCGTGCCATCGGAATGAGCTTCCATTCGAATGGATAAGAAGACATCAACGCCTGATCCGTCCCTTCCGGGGATGAGATAAACGTGACATCAACGCCTTCCTGCCGCTGAAGCAAACGAAGCTTGTCGCCCATAATTTTATGGCTGATGCCGGACGTGCATATATGGGCTACCTTGTTCATTGCGACGCCGCCTTTGCCAGCTGCTTCGAATCGACCTTGCCGTCCCTAGCGTCATAATAGGATCTATACCACTCTACGAACCGGGCCATACCTTCCTCAATCGTCGTATCTGGACGGAAGCCAACATCGTTCATCAGCCCATCAATATTCGCATAAGTAGCCTGCACATCACCCGGCTGCATTGGTTTGTAATCAATAATCGCTTTAATGCCCAGCTCTTTCTCAATCGTGCGGATAAAGGTCATCAGCTCCACTGGCTGATTATTGCCTATGTTATATACCTTGTAAGGCGCATAGCTCGTAGCCGGATCCGGGTTCTTCCGATCCCAAGCAGCATCCGGCTGCGGAATATGATCGATCAGACGATAAATGCCTTCTACAATGTCATCAATATAAGTAAAGTCACGCAGCATCCGTCCTTCGTTGAACACTTGGATCGGCTGACCTGCCTCCATTTTTTGCGTAAAGCCGAAATACGCCATATCCGGACGACCCCATGGGCCGTAGACGGTGAAGAAACGTAGGCCCGTTGTCGGCACTCCATAGAGATGACTGTAAGTGTGAGCCATCAGCTCGTTCGCTTTTTTCGTAGCGGCATAAAGACTGACCGGATGATCGACATTGTCGCTTGTCGAGAAAGGCATACTCTCATTCGCTCCATAGACAGAGCTGGAGGAAGCATAGATCAGATGCTTGATGCTCGCCTGACGGGATACCTCCAGAATATGACCGAACCCTTTGAGGTTCGTCTCCAGATAAGCGAACGGATTCGTAAGGCTGTAGCGGACACCCGCTTGCGCCGCCAAATGAATAATCGTTGTGACACCCTCTGCTTTCACCAACGCCAGCAGCGCATCATAATCCGCTAGATCGAGCTGGGCCCCTGTGAACGCCGGGGAAGGAAGGAGCTGTGCGAAGCGGTCCCTCTTCAACTGCACGTCGTAATAATCATTGAAATTATCGATACCAACAACACGATTGCCTTCTTTAAGCAGTCTTGCGCTCATGTGATACCCAATAAAGCCTGCTGCTCCGGTAACTAGAATTGTCATAATGCTTCCACCCTTTCCCTCTCGTTTGCATAGGTTGAACTGCCGATTGTACCTGTACTGACGGCCTCTCCGAATGAACGCCAGAAAGCTTGCCGCTTCGCATCCAGACGAGTCTTCGTGTAAGCACGTGAACGTCCGAAGTTGCGCTCCGCCTGCTGTGTAAGCCAGCTGGCATCGCTTGCCGCGCGCTTCAGCTGCTCCGCTAGCTGGCCAACTTGACCAGGGCGATGGAGACAGCTCTCATGGATAAGCTCCGGTATGCCTCCCGCTGTTGATCCAAGTACGGGACAAGCCCGGCTCATTGCTTCAATCGTTGCGCGCGGCAGTCCTTCTTGGTAGCTCGGCTGCACATACAGATCAATGCCATCCAGCCACTCGAATACCGCATTGCCGCTAGGCAGCACACCTTCGAAGGAGACCGAGGCTCCAATGCCGAGCTTGTCAGCCAGCGCCTGCCAGCGTACCGTATCACCGTCTCCCAGCACCCGGAAGTGCACCTTCGGCAAATGAGGCTTCGCCTTGGCAATGGCCTTCATCGCGATATCAATACCTTTGGTGCGTCCATTCAGCGAGCCAATAAGTCCAATCGTAAGCGGCGTTTCGGAGGTACGTGCCTCCAGGCGCTCTACTCTGCGATTCAGCACCTCTTCGCTCGTCTCTGGAATTTCCACATTGGAGCAGGACTCCGTCAGCCCACCCACACTAGGATAACGGGCTTGCAGGAACTGCTCTGTCACGTACAGCGCGTAGGGCGCTGTCTTCACTAACGAGCGAGTCTGGCCGAGCGCCAGCGGTGCGTACAGCTTGCCCTGCAGATTGCCGTAATTCCACAATCCATCCCAAGCGCAAGCTACAACTTCCACTGCATAAGGCTTGCCAAGATTCTTGGCGATCCGAATCGCCTCCGCCCCAATCTCACTCGGCAATCGAGCGATAACCGCATCGACCTTGCCAATCGCCTCTGTCAGGATCTGCTCCACATAACCCCTCTTGGTCAGCTTATTGACCGGATTGCTTAGTGAAGGCAGTACGAGAAAATCGACGTTAGGCCCGCTTGATAAGGTTTTGCCAGCCATGTCGGCGTCTGGCGAGGTTTTTTTGCCCCGGCAGGCCACTGTCATTCGATCGAATACACCAAGATATCTCTCCCACACGGCATAAGGCAGCTTCCCACCAGAGAAGAACTTGCCTGATTCATTGAAATAGAACGTATGATCATGTGCCCACAGCACGTTCATTATTGGTCCCTCCTTGCAAAATATGGTTCTCAGAAGAATGCCGCCTAGCTATGACTCTGAACTTGCTTCGATCACCTACTTTAATTAGAAATGGCATTCATCTTGATGAATCTATGTGGTATCTATGTTGTCTGTCAGGCATTCTCTGCAAAAGAGTTCTTGTACACCGCAGTCTCATCCGCGGCATACCCTTCATCTGCAATTCGTTTCACTTGCCTTGCCGGCACGCCAGCCGCAATCGTTCCTCCAGCTACAGGCTTAGTCACGACTGCCCCCGCTGCAACGACCGCTCTTGGCCCGATCTCCACACCAGCGAGAACCCGCACGCCGCAGCCGATCCATACATCGCGGCGAATCCGGATCGCTGCGCCAGCTACCGCGTTATCCCTTATCGTGAGTGTGGGATCATTCCACGTATGCTGGAACGAGACGAGAGAGGATTGATGTGCAATGGATACTTCATCCTCAATCTGAATGCTGCCGTAAGCATCGATATAGCATTGCTTATGAATGCTAACATTCGAGCCAATAACGAGGCGTTCCGGGTAACGAAGCTCAACCGACCTTCCGATGAGAACATTGTCCCCGCATGCCTTCGTCATTCTGCGCAGCAGACAATAGCGGAAGGCATAGCCTAGCAGATCGGGCAGCCAGTCGCTAAGCACCCACAGCCAGTTCAGCAGCGGCCGAGGCAGCGGCTTCAGAACCGCCTCGATCATACGAAGCATGAAGCGAAATCGACCGAATTTATCACGCCCCCGCATCGGATACACCTCCTTGGGTTGCTCGATAATCTTGCTCCGGCATCATTGGCCCGTCTATCGCCTTAGTAATCTGAATTTTCTGATGCTTATAGGTAAACGAACGGCGGCACCAGATTAGGGTATAAGCGCTAATCGTATACACAAGCGGAATAACAGGAAGTTTTTTGCGTACCATGTTGTCCCCGATCGTCCCCACTCCATAATCCAGCTCTCTGCCTGTAATCGTCACATACCCGACAAGCACGAGAGAACAGGCATAAGTGAAGAGCAGAACGGCAGCCATCAAATAAAACTTCCGAGTCTCCTTGTACTTGTAGAACTGGAATACGGACATGGCCAGAATAATGCCCATGAACGTAGCCTCGAGCGTCCGCAGCAGCAGATGAGTGTCCCAGTTGCCTATACTGCTCGGATTAGGGCTTATGAAGAGAAAGACACTCAGCATCCCTGCATTAATAATGCCAAGCGGCCCGATCTGCCACAGGATAAGCAGTCCCGCTCCAGCGAGCAATCCCGTTGCCGCGCGGATACGCTGCGTATACAAGAAGTAGAAGCAGAGCGTATACACGATGGCATAATCGCGAAGGCCAGTCGCATATATCATCAGGACGATGAACAGCAGCCAGCGTTTGCGGAGCATCAGCATCGTACAGTACAGTCCCAGCAGCACGCAGGCAATGTCCTTGGCGAACAGGGATGACATGTACATCAGCGAGGGGCTGACCAGCAGGCCAACGGCCACAATAACGTGGAAGGGCTTCGTGGACTGCTCTGGCATCGGCAGCTCATACTTGAATCGGCTCTCATTAAGCCGGTAGGTTGCATTGACAATCAGAATGAGCAGCACCGTATTCAGCAATACGATGGCTAGCGGATCATCGAGCTCGAGCCATTTGTAGAATGGCATGTACATAAGACCATACACCGGGTAAGCCGACATACTCATCCACTGGGTCTGAAAATGCTCTATCGCATAAGGCAGGAAATCCGATAATCGCTCGAACGTCGTTACCTGCTCGTAATAGTGAATTTCATCCGGACCGGCAAGCGGATCAACCGTTGCTGCGTAGACGATTTTGCCCACCAGCATGACGGTGAAGCCTGTGAACAGCAGCACAGGCGTATTCGGCCAGCGCAGCAGCGCGAATAACGGCAGCAGCAGAACACCGTAGAGAATCAGTGCAATTGTCGCATCTGCGGCGAATACCCATCTCGCCATTAGAGACAAGAGCAAAGCGTAGAGCAGCAGCACCGCCGTACGCGTCTGGAAGCCTTCAACCCTCATAGAGCCGCTCCAGACGTGCCGCACTCGTACGAATGTTGTAGCCTTTATTAGCCAGCGCCATAGCGCGGACAGGCCAGCCGTTGCGCTGCTCTGCAGCTTCCGCTTCAGCACGGCTGACTCCAGCACGTCCTGTCATAGCTGCCAGCGCCTCCGTCCAACGCTGCGGCGATTCACTGACAGGCAGGCGCTCAATCATCCCTAGATTGAGGTCCGCCTCCCGTGGTACCTCACTCGATACGAGGCATGGTATTCCTGCTGCCTGTGCCTCAATGAGGACGATGCCCAGCCCTTCGTAGAGAGAAGGCAGAACGAATCCATCCAGCGCTCCGAGCAGCTCTGGCACATCCTTGCGCAGTCCAAGGAAGGTCACCTGCTCCCCAATGCCCAGCTCCTCTACCTTGCGCTCCATCTCTGGGCGCAGCGGTCCGTCGCCAACAAGCAGCAATCTCGCATTCGGCTTCTGCTCCGCAAGTCCCGCGAAGGAGTCCAGGAGCAGCGTATGATTCTTCTGCTTGCTGAAGCGTCCGATATGACCGAGCAGCAGCTCTCCATCCTTCGCTCCGAAGCGGCGGCGAAGCTCTGTGCGATCACTCGGCAGTGCCGCATAAGGTTCGAGCGAGATCGCATTCGGGAAGACGCTGACCCGTTCATCTCTCCAGCAGTCGCTTCCGAACAGCGACTCGCACGCCGCACGTGAGCAGCCGAGCATCAAGGTGGCGTGCTTCTTGATCAGACCTCGCATATAAGCGCGGTATAGATTCCGAAGCGTCGAGCTTGAACGGCTGTCATTCGTATTGTGGCTATGACTGATCCGTACGGGGACGCCGAGCTTGTCCGCCAGCTTCAGCACGTAACCGCTGAATCCGAACACATGGCTGTGGACGGCAGCATAGGGGCCGTATTTATTCATGTTCACCATGAGCTGCTTGCGGAATGAGCGAATGCCCTTCTTCGGCGGCGGCTGTACGAATATCGTGCCGCCAAGCGCACGAATCTCATCATCGTAGAAGGCTGGCTCCGCGGACTGCACGGCAAAATGAAATTCATACCGTTCCCGATCTATATTCCGATAGACATTCATTAGGAGTGTCTCTATGCCACCGGGATGCATTTTACCAACGACGTGAAGTACCTTGATCTTCTCACTCATGGCAGAATTCTCCCGATATGCTCATAGAGCTGCGTCTTCTTCTGCGTGATGGCATGCCTGATTCGCTCAGATGGCATGAAGCCTTCTGCTGCCGAGGCCACTGCCTGCCAAGCCGGTGCTTGGAAATCAATGAGATGGCCTGACATCCCAAGGTCGGCGAATATGTTCTCCAGCTTGCGATCCCAGATCAGTCCATAAGTCGGCTTCCCTAGCGCAAGGGCAGGAATACACGCATGCAATCTCTGGGCAATGACCCCGTCACAAGCTGCGATAGAGCCGACAAGCTGCTCCACCGTCACAGGATAAGGCGCGAATTCAACACCCTTCATATCCCGGCATAACGGCTTCACATACTGCTCGACAAAAGCATTGTCCGTCGCAGCACCATTGGTGAATATCGTAACTTGGCTGCCGGATGCTGTGATAGCTGCCGCTGCATCACGCCACCACTCCGCGCATTCCTCCCGTTCCCAGCGCAGCTCGCAATGCCGGTTCATCTCATGCGGGTCCATAATGCCGAGTCCCACCGTACGATATCCCGTCTGCGCTCCGTCTGTACTGTTCACCAGACTTGCAGCTTTAGCCGCTGCTGCCTCTTCTGAGGTGCAAGCAAGGCCGAACGCTTCCGGCGTATACAAAGCAGGGTCTGCGAGTGTAACGGTTTTGCCAGCAAGACTGGCATCCAGCTTCAACAGAAATTGCCTTGAATCTTCATCCCTAACTGCGATCGTTGTCGCATAGCGGCAGGAATCGAGCAGCCATCTCCGAGCTTGTCGGCTCCAAGGCCCGCGAGCGCCAACGAGCAGAATATGAAGCGGCTTGCCACTGCGCTTCGCCTCCATCGCAACGCGCCGAACCGCGAGCGGGAACGTCCAATAGGTATCAATAAGCAGATGACCTCCGCCTATGAACACCGCATCCGCTTCATTAACCGATTGGCTGAGCTCACTGTTCATCTTCTGATCCTTGCGATGATGCAGCCAGTATGCTTTCACTCTGCGCATCGCATCTGGCGTCAGCTTCTTCCCCGAGCCCGTGCCGTTAAGCTTCACGACTGGAGCTGGCGTGTCTAGCTTGTTAGCAGATGCCCGGTCCTGTACATAAGACGTAAGCGTGTATGCCTCACTTCCGTGGTCAATGGTCATGGGCATCGATTTATCACACCTTCCATGCAGGAGATCGAAGTGAATAACCTGATGATCACCCCGCATAGCAATTAATCGATTTAAGGTATAAGCAATTAATCCATCCCCAAGATTGGGGGACTGCGGCACCCCTGCCAGCAATACTTTTTTCATTGTGATCAGTCCCCTTTGTTAGTGATCTTCTTACGCGACAGCCGCGGCGCCCAAGCCATTGTCTGAATCCCTGGCTTGCGATTGACCAGAATGACAGCTGCTGAGTTCCACACCATAATCGAAATCGTAGCGGCAACCGCCCCTCCTGTCATTCCCCATAGCGGGATGAGGACCGCATTGAGCACAGCATTCACAATCGCCGCTGCTACCAGCACTTTGGTCAGAGCATTCTGCCCGCCCGTCATCGTTGCTACCGTTCCATTCTGTCCGCAATAAGCGCTGAACAGCTGGCCGAAAGCAAGCACCAGCAGCGCTGGATAGGCCTGCGTAAACTCTGCTCCGAACAGGCCAAGCGTCCAATGCCCGAGAACGGCGAAGAACAGGAACACGACAGCTGCAAAAGCAAATCCGACCCGGCCCGTAGAGGTGCATACCTGCTGCAAAGCCTTCATATCCCTCTTCGCATACGATTCGGATACGAGAGGTGAAGCCGTCATATTGACTGCGGTCAGCATGAATGAGACAAGTGCTGCGAGGCGAACGGCAGCTGAGAAGATGCCCGACTCCGTCTCCCCTCTCATGAAGCCCATCATCAGCACATTAAGCTGACCGAGTATTAAGTACATGCCGGCATTCGCCATAAGCGAGCTGGATAATCGAAGCCAGCTGCGCATGTCATAACGCGGTGCAATACTGGCTGTATGTGCTCCAATTCGCTTCTTGAGTACGACTGCGCCCATGATATAGGAGACAGCAACCGCAAGTCCGAAGCACACCATTGCAACTCCTGCATTCGCCTGTAGACCAAACGCCGTTGCCGCGAATACAAAAGCAATGGTTAGAATCGGCCGAATGATTTTCTCCGGCATCTGCGCGAACAAGACATCCTTCATCGCTTGAAGCGCGCTTTGCCTTAGCGTAGCTAGCGTCAGCAGCGGAATCGCCGCGAAGCCGGCCGCATAAGCAACTGCCTTCGCTTCATCCCCATCCATGCCCATTCCATACACAATGGCTATCCCGATAATGGCTGCCATTATAGATAGAACGAAGCCGATCTGATTGCTCCTGCGCAGCAGCCCTTTGATGAGCGCCCACTCGCCGTTAACACGGTACGCCGCAACCAGTCTGACGATGGCTGTATCGAAGCCGAGCTTAGCCGGGAAGACCATGAAGGTCACTACGGTTGTAACGAAGGCATAGATACCATAGCCATCCACGCCGAGCACTCTCGCAAGGGCGATCTGCAGCAGCATCGCAAGTCCCATGCCTGCTGAATTGATCAGGAAGCTCGTGCTTCCACCCCGGCTGAGGCGCTTCGCGATGGCTGGTTTTGATGCTGCTGGCGCCGCTACCTGGGCCGATGCTTTAGCCGCCGTATCGCCGCTTAGCATTCTTATTTCCTCCTCCGTCTGTTGTGAACCTTATACTTATCTGATCTGTTGTCGGTCTAGCCGACGGCTATCGAGCCTGCATTCCGGTAGGTCGGTACCAGATGCTGCAGAACAGCGCGAATTTCCTCTGGCTTCTGCCCCAGCACTTTTTCCATTTTTCTAATCTCAAAATCAAGCTCCGTACGGTTAAGCTGAACGGGCCGGCCGATAAAGATCCGGTTATGCATGGTCGAGGACAAGCCCTCTTCATTCGTCAGCAGCTCCTCGTACAGCTTCTCTCCTTCACGCATGCCGGAGAACGTAATGTCGATATCCATATGCGGCTCGTAGCCAGACAACCGAATGAGGTCAACAGCAAGATCATAGATTTTGACCGGCTTGCCCATATCTAGGATGAATACCTCTCCGCCTTTGGCGAAGGAGCCTGCTTGAATAACGAGTTGTACTGCTTCGGGGATTGTCATGAAATAACGCACCATCTCTGGATGCGTAACCGTTACAGGGCCGCCCTTGAGGATCTGATCCTTGAACCGTGGAATGACGCTGCCTCGGCTGCCAAGCACATTACCGAAGCGAACCGCGACGAATTTCGTTGCGCTGTGCTTGTCCAAGCTCTGAATGAACATCTCTGCAATCCGTTTGGTCGTTCCCATAACACTGGTCGGATTGACCGCTTTATCTGTGGAGATGAAGACGAACCTCTCAGCCGCATAAGCGTCTGCACATTCGGCGACGTTCTTCGTTCCGAACACATTATTCTTAATCGCCTCTGCTGGGTTGCGCTCCATTAGCGGCACATGCTTATGTGCGGCTGCATGGAAGACAACCTGCGGACGATATTTCGCGAACACACTGTCAATTCTCGTCCTGTCCTGCACATCTGCGATCACGGTCTCCAATTGAAGATCAGGGAACAGACTGCGCATTTCCATCTCGATAGAGTAGATGCTGTTCTCGCCATGACCTAGAAGCAAGAGCTTGCTAGGCGCGAAAGGCGCGATCTGGCGGCACAGCTCTGAACCGATTGAGCCTCCTGCTCCAGTAACAAGTACGACCTTGTCCTGCACATAACCAGCAATATGCTCGAGATCAGTCCGAATCGGATCTCGACCGAGCAAATCCTCTACACTAACATCCCTTACACGGCCTGCTGCGCCTCTGCCATCAATCATGTCGTGCAAGTCAGGCACGATACGCAGCTTCGCCTTCGTCGTCTTGCAGAGGTTGACGAGTGCCGATATTTGCGTCTTCGAGACCGAAGGCATGGCGATGATAATCTCATCAATGCGCTGCGATTCCGTCACGCAGCTAATATCGTCACGCCCACCGAATACAGGCAATCCAAGCACATGCATCCGATGCTTGTAGGGATCATCATCAATGAAGCCAACCGGCGTTACGCTGACTCCGTCATTTTGCTGCATCTCACGCACAATAAGCGCTCCACAGCTGCCCGCCCCGATAATAAGCGCTCGACGTGAGGTGGAAGGCTTTTTGCCGCTGTAATTATCGCAGAACACCCGCCAAGCTAGGCGAGGGCCAGCCATGAAAGCAAGCATCCCAGCCAGATGATGAAGCATGAGCAGCGTGTGCGCTTCACCCTGGATAATCCAAGAACCAATGAACGGTATAACCGCTGCACATACGGCCGCTTGCAGGATGCACACCATCTCCGCAATGCCTGTGTACTGCCAAATCCGGCGGTGCAGCTGTACTTTGTTGAAGCACAGGAAGGCAATAACTCCCGCTGCTGCTGCATAGAGCAGCCAGCCTGCTGCATTCCCGTAGGTGACCGCAGGCTCAAGTAAGTAAGCAACTATCAAGCTGATGAAGACAGCAGCCAAATCCCAAGCAATAATGACTTTTGTACGATAAGCAACCCGCATCGCTAAATTCCTCCTTGTACGATCCTGTATTTGTATGGGCCCATTAATCATTAAGCTGTAGCTGATTAATGATTAATGGGTTCAATTATTCATTCCGCTGAACGCGGTTAACTATAAAGGGTGTTAATGATCAGCGTATTCGTAATAAGGGCCTGCATCGCTCTGAGCGGTCTGATTGAGCGCAACCCCTACGATTCTTGCTTGAACGAATTGCAGCGCATTCCGTGCTTTGACCGCATATTGGCGCTTGCCGCTTCTTGCATTAATGACCAGCAGAACGCCATCGCATCTCACCGATACGATCTGAGCATCACTTACTGCTAGTACTGGCGGTGTGTCGATCAACACGATGTCATACAGAGTTCGAAGCTGCTCCAGCATGCTGTCCATTCTCGCTGAGCCAAGCAGCTCAGACGGATTGGGCGGTACCGGCCCTGAGGTCAGAATATCCAACCCTTTAATATTGCTGGCCTGCACCGCTTCGGTCAGCTCACTCTGCCCAGACAGAACATGCGATAGACCTTTTGCATTGCTAAGTCCGAAAGTATGGTGCGCTGTAGGCTTCCGGAGATCCGCATCGATCAGAATAGCTCTCTTCATGGATTGCGCGTAAGTAACCGCTAAATTCATGATGGTTGTTGACTTGCCTTCCTTGGGCCCTGCCGATGTAACCATCAGCAGCTGAAGTGGACGGTCAGCCTCTGCATATTGCAGATTGGTGCGGAGTGTCCTATACGCCTCCGATATGGGTGACATTGGATTGGCATCAGTCACAATGGGGCGGAACTCATTATTTTTGGACATTGGCTGACCCTCCTTCCTTGTGGATGCTGGCACTGGACTTGCTCGCCAGTATCTTAGGCTTCATATCCCCCTGCTTAATATTCGGTATCGTTGTTAGCGTCGGAAGACCGAGATGACGCTCAACATCGGCTTCCTTGCGTATCGTATCGTCGAAGTAATCCAGCAGCAGCACGAGCATAATTCCGAGCAGCAGCGATAACACCGCGCCGATAGCAATGTTCAGCTTAACCTCGGGTTTAACCGGTACTGGCTGCTTGGCATAATCCGCAGTATGCAGAATATACACATTGTCGACCTGCATAATAAGCGGGATTTGCTGTTGGAATACATAAGAGACGGTATTCACAATTTGTGCTGCCCGCTCGTAATCCGTATCCAAGTAGGAGATGGTAACTACCTGTGTTCCATTGACCGAGCTAAAGCGGATATTTTTCATCAGTTGCTCTGACGTAAGTTCGAGATCTGGGTGCTTGTCCACAACCATATCCATAATGGATGGCGTCCGGATAATTTCCTTGTACGTGTTTATTAGGCTTAGATTGGTGTTAATCATATTCAAGTCCAGCTTGAATGCTCCCGCCTGCCCTACTGTTGAGTTGACGATCAGCTTCGTATACGCCTGATAGACAGGCTTCATAATCCATACACTGTAGGCTCCTGCCGATACTGTACCAATCACAAGTACGAGAACGACGAGCCATAGCTTTTTTCGAATAAGCATTAAAATCTGTTTCAGGTCCAATTGGCTGCTCAAAACGACATTTACCTCCATCCTTCTCCATCAAGACTCTCTATTGGATTTGATTATGTCACACTCTGTCACACGACAATGAGGGTTTAAGGTAATATTTTCAATTAGGTGTCTGCTATCATTTTCAAATTGGATTTGCATGCTTATTTTCCTAAAGTTTCATAAAAAAATGCAAACTAAAATGCATTATTAAGCAAGATAATTGCTTTATTATTTGTATTAATGTGTAAATATTTATTTTAATTTGGAACTAATCTAGGTACTTGGTACACTCCTATTGGATTAGTGCTATTTGCAAGGACGAGTCGCTGGCAGACCGCACAGCCATTAAGCTGGCACGTTTCATGAGTGCGCCAATTCTGCGTCTATCTGTCACATCCGAATACTATCATGCAGGGACTTTCGCCATGTCTCCGCTCCCTACTCGGGATTTAACTGCGATATTTCACCGTTTGATATAAATCAGCCGATCATTCAGAACTCCCGATTTCCTGTCCTATGGCCTATACTTTGTGCTTTTTCAAGGCAGATTGACCCGATATTCAGCACACAGCACTCCATTCCACACCCAAATGAGCGGCTTAATTGGATTAATTTATTTTAATAACCTTCTCATAATGGATAAGTTGCTTGTAAAAGTCTGATATTTCCATAAGTTAATGAGGGTTATGTGAAAGACCTGTAAAGTGACTAGTCCGGCGGTAGGACGGTTTATTTGCTTGAAAGCTGCTAGGCGGAGGCTTTTTGCCACGGCAGGGGTCGTAAGGGGGGGGATGCTCGGATGGGGTTATGGCACGCTCAATGTTGGGCGCTCGGGATAGGATTGAATGCAGATTAGTTACTCGGCGGTTGTGCAGCTGGGGTGGTATTCGAGCGTGATGATGGGGCTTGCGGCTGCTTCAAGGTCGTTTTCGAGCTTAGTTCGGGCTGCGGCTCGTTGCTGTGCGTGCAACTAAGGTCGTTTTCGAGCTTAGTTCGACCTTCGGCTCGTTGCTGCGTGCAACTAAGGTCGTTTTCGAGCTTAGTTCGAGCTTTTCGAGCACGGTGATGGGGCTTCAGGCTACTTTAAAGTCGTTTTCGAGCTTAGATCGATCTTCGGCTCGTTGCCGCGTGCAACTAAGGTCGTTTTCGAGCTTAGTTCGAGCTTTTCGAGCACGGTGATGGGGCTTGCGGCTACTTTAAGGTCGTTTTCGAGCTTAGATCGACCTTCGGCTCATTGCTGCGTGCAACTAAGGTCGTTTTCGAGCTTAGTTCGAGCTTTTCGAGCACGGTGATGGGGCTTGCGGCTACTTTAAAGTCGTTTTCGAGCTTAGATCGACCTGCGGCTCGTTGCTGCGTGCAACTAAGGTCGTTTTCGAGCTTAGTTCGAGCTTTTGGAGCATGGTGACGGGCTTGCGGCTACTTTAAGGTCGTTATCGAGCTTAGCTCGACCTTCGGCTCGTTGCTGCGTGCAACTAAGGTCATTTTCGAGCTTAGTTCGAGCTTTCAGAGCGAGGTGACGGGGCTTGCGGCTACTTTAAGGTCGTTTTCGAGCTTAGATCGACCTTTGGCTCGTTGCTGCGTGCAACTAAGGTCGTTTTTGAGCTTAGATCGGGCTTTTCAAGCACGGCGATGGGGCTTCAGGCTACTTTAAGGTCGTTTTCGAGCTTAGATCGACCTTCGGCTCGTTGCTGCGTGCAACTAAGGTCGTTTTCGAGCTTAGATCGAGCTTTTCGAGCGTGGTGATGGGGCTTCAGGCTACTTTAAGGTCGTTTTCGAGCTTAGATCGACCTTCGGCTCGTTGCTGCGTGCAACTAAGGTCGTTTTCAATCTTAGTGCGAGCTTTTCGAGCGTGGTGACGGGTATGCCCGAACAACACAATAAAAAGAAGCCGGGGACACTCCCCGGCTTCCTATATTACTGCTCACGCTGCAGCTCTTCGAAGCAGTGTGCTGTTTCGAGCGCGCCCTCCACTCCATCTACACCAGACTCAATACACCAGCAGGCGGACAGGACGGAGTGGCTATAGCCCCATGCCAATAGCCGCTCCCTATTGAGAGGGAGCTCTTGGCACAGCAGTTCAATACGCCGCCTTGTGGTATCAAGCTGTCGATCAGGCGGCAACTGATTCAGCAGCAGCTGAATCATCCCATATTCAGCTTCTCCAATGACACCTTTAGGGTCAATCGCCTGCCAAGCATTCCCCTTGTCAGTCCCAGTCGCAGCCAGAATATTCTCGTGATGCAGGTCACCATGCAATAGGAGCTGTTCTCCTTCCGGATGACTTAGCAGCCAGTCGAAGGTATCCTCAGCGCGCTTCACCATTAATTCAGGAATGGGTCCAGTTCCGCCGTCGAATCGCTGACGCAATCGCGACAAGCCTGCAGCCCAGTTCGCCACAGTTGGGAACTCGCCGGCAGCTTCTGGGGCCGCAATCATCAGCCGCTTCATCACATGTGCTGCAGCAATTGTAGCCTCATCATCATTAGCTGCTGCCTCCGCCAGCGTTAGTCCCGGACGCACTCGCTCGATCAGTATGGCCCCGCGCTCAGTATCCTCTGCCAATACTCGTACAGCGCCATTGCCAGCATACAGACGAAGTGCCGCAAGCTCTGTCCGAGTCTCCTTGCCAGGCACACCCAGCTTAAGCACAGCCTCCGTTCCGTCCTGCATGACAGCAGGTACCACATAATTATAGGACAGCCTATACGGTGTCGGCAGCTCGAGCCTAAGCCCCCAGCGCTGTTCACAATCGCGTACTAACGATTCGAATCCGGAGAGCCACTGCTCCCCCTTGTCCCCATGCACGGACAATACGATTTTCGCCCAATCGCTAGGTATATCCATAGGACACCTCCCCCATAGGATAGAACTCTTCATCTTAATGAATTCTTTCTTCTTCCAATCATACCTGTCCATACCCTATATACACAAATAGAACGACCTCAGCAAGTGAAGTCGTTCTATCCATGAATAGGAACATAGATCCAGCCCCTTTCTTCGGCAGATCAGCCTTATATAATAGAAGATAGCTGTAGGGGCAATTAGTAGTTCCATTATCAATGAGAATGATCCCAGGCCAGTAAATGAAGGAAAGAAAAAAGAAGCCGTTGATACGGCTTCCCCATCCATCCTCTTAATCTCCTTAAGTGCTTAGAAATAAGCAGCCTGTACACAGACAGGTCCAGCAGCCTCGACTGAGTAGCCTGTATACTCAGGCATTCCCGATTCAGTCAAGCGGAACACCGCCAAGTTGTTCGTATCCTTGTTCGCCGCGATTAGGAAACGTCCGCCTGGCAGAATAGCGAAGTGGCGTGGATGCTTGCCCTCCGTAGACACATATCCTTTCACAGTCAACAAGCCTGTCTCGCCATCCACCTCGTACACTACGATGCTGTCATGTCCGCGGTTGGAGCCATACAAATACTTGCCGTCTGCCGACATTGTAATCTCCGCGCAGCCATTCGTGCCTTCGAAATCTGTAGGAAGGGTCGATACGCTCTCGAGCGTATGAAGCTTGCCTGCCTCCGCATCATAACGGAACGTCGTAACGGTAGAATCCAGCTCGTTAATGACATAAGCGAAGCCGCCATTCGGGTGGAACACCATGTGACGCGGACCCGCTCCCGGATGGATAACCGTCTCCCCACGCGAGACGAGAAGATTGTGCTCCGAATCGATGGTGTAAGTAAAAATACGATCAAGACCGAGATCCGCTGCGAATAAGTAACGGCCATCTGGGCTGAAGGTTACGCTATGCGCGCGAGGCTGACTGCCTTCATGCTGCTTAATATCGAGCAATTGGCCTACTTCCCCGTTATCTGTCAGTGACACGAGACTGATTCTGCCGCCATGATAGCTGGAGAGCAGCACATATCGGCTGTCCGCGTCCCGCTGAATATGGCAGGATGGAGCATTGATCGCGAGATCCCTATTCAACTGACGAAGACCTTCACTGCCAGGCTCAACCTCGATTGCAAAAGCTACAGCATCACCTGTCTTGCTGCCATCCTCTGCTGCCGACTCTGCAATAGCGTATAATCTGCGGTTAGCCTTGTCGAGATTCAGGAAGGTTGGATTCTTCAGCCCCCCTACTTGATCCAGCAGTGTCAGCTTGCCCTCCTGCTCGTCGAATGCATACATATATACACCGTTTGCGGAGGCCTCCGCATAAGAACCGACAAATACAACTAATTGCTCGTTATGTAATGACATTTATTTTTCTCCTCCTAATGCTTTTTTTAAAATATAAGACTTTATATGTTGTACTCGACGATACTTTGGCGATACAGAAGTCTTCTATTTCTACGAGAAACAGTTGCCTTCCTCTTACAGAGGACGGCGAAGCCGTTTCTTCTTGTGAATACGCTATGTCTTATTGTACTAGCAGATGAACCATAAACCAAGCTTAACCCATTCCCACAAACTTTTGTCTTCACCAATAGACATTTGTCTGTAAATACATTAAACTAAGATCATCAATAATAAGTTGATAGGACCCTATTGACGAAGAAAGGAGTGAATACAAGTTGGAACGTGAACAACAGATTCTGGCATTGATTCGGAATAATCCCTTCCTATCTCAGCAGGAGATAGCCGACCACATTGGCATATCACGCTCTGCTGTTGCTGGTTATATAGCGGCTTTGATGAAAAAAGGCATCATTCGCGGCCGTGCTTATATAACGGCTGAGGAAGGCTCCGTTCTATGTATTGGCGGCGCTAATCTCGACAATAAAGCGACTGGCAAGCAGCAGCTGAGGCTTGCTTCCTCTAACCCCGTTACCGTCACGGAAGCCACTGGCGGCGTCGCTCGCAACATCGCCGAGACGCTGGCGAACCTGTCGCGCAATGTGGCACTGCTCACCATCGTTGGCGATGATAAGGCTGGTGCATGGGTACTCGATGAGACGAAGAAAAAAGGCGTAGATATAAGCCTGTCCATCGTTCATCGCAGTGCATCGACTGGCAGCTATACCGCTCTTCTCGATGATTCGGGAGAGCTGTTCCTCGCTTTTGCCAACATGGATATTTACGACCAGTTCACGCCAGATATTCTGCAGGAGAAATGGCCTCAGGTTGCATCCTCCAAGCTTATTATAGCAGACACCAATCTGCCTGCTGAATCTTTGGAGCTGTTGATCAAACGCAGTCATGAAGAGGGGCTTACACTCTTCATCGATCCGGTATCCTCGGAGAAAGCCAAGAAGCTGCCGCAGGATCTGCATGGCGTTACAGCTATTTTCCCTAATCTAGAGGAAGCCTGCCAGCTCGCAGGCATTCCATTATCACCGAATACAGACAGCAGAACGCTCGCACAAGCGATCCGGGCGCGTGGTGTTAAGCATGTATTCATTACCCTTGGCAAGCTGGGGGTTATGTACGATGGCATCGAAGGCAGCATGCGTTTCCCTTCCATTACTTCAGAGGTTGTGGAGGTCACTGGCGCTGGCGATGCATTCGTAGCGGGCGTTGCCTATGGGCTGCTGCACAATGAATCCTACATCGACTCGTGCAAGCTGGGCCTAGCTGCATCCCATATTACTTTGCAGACTGCAGATTCTGTATCCTCTGACCTTACTGAGACTGTACTTAAACAAACGGCAGCGAATGCTTTTGAAGCGAGATTCGCTGACCTCAACTCGAAGGAGAACTAACCCTAATGAGCCTACCTATTACGTATACAGAAGAAGTCAAGCAAGCACTAGAGAACAACAAGCCTGTCGTTGCCCTTGAGACAACGATTATTTCACACGGCATGCCTTATCCGCAAAATATCGAGATGGCACGTAAAGTGGAGCAAATTATTCGCGAGCAAGGCGCCGTACCTGCTACCATCGGCATTATGGATGGCAAAATCAAAATCGGTCTGAACGAGCAAGAGCTCGAAGCATTCGCAACTAGTAAAAATGTAGAAAAAGTTAGCCGCCGCGACTTCCCTTACATTCTATCCTCCGGTAAAATCGGCGCTACAACCGTAGCTGCAACGATGATTGGTGCAGCGCTTGCGGGCATCGAAGTGTTCGCAACTGGCGGTATCGGCGGTGTACATCGCGAAGGCGAGACGACGATGGACATCTCGGCTGACTTGACGGAGCTTGCGAATACGAACGTCGCTGTCGTATGTGCTGGAGCGAAGTCGATCCTTGATATTGGCCGAACGTTAGAATTTCTAGAGACGCATGGCGTTCCTGTTGTTGGCTTCAAAACCGATGAGTTCCCATCCTTCTATGCTCGCGAGAGCGGCTATGGTGTAGACTTCCGTCTCGACGAGGCTTCACAGGTTGCCGATGTGCTGCGCACCAAATGGGAGCTCGGATTGAATGGCGGCGCGATCATTGCCAACCCTGTACCAGTGGAATCGGCTATGCAGCATACGGACATCGAGGGCGTTATCCAGCAAGCACTGGATGAGGCCAAAGAACAGAATATTACAGGGAAGAACGTTACTCCGTTCCTTCTGAACCGCATCAAGCAGCTCACGGATGGAAAAAGCCTTGAAACGAATATCGCTCTTGTGTATCATAATGCCGAGGTAGCAGCGAAAATTGCTGTGGCATTGAAACAGTAAAGGGGCTTTCTAATGGCAATCAACCGTAAATTGATAACGGATCAGGATTTTGAAGAAGCGATGCAGCGAGAGGTTCGCGTTCGCGTATTTCAAGACGATTACATCGTAAATAGCGGTGGTATCATTGTACGGTATGATGACCAAATGGCCGTTATCCAATCCGGGGTAAGCGAAATTGCTTATCACACCCGAGCGGAATGCGAATTTTATGAGTTTAGGAAGAAATAGAATGAGCCGCCAAGAGACGCAGCACAAGCTGCATGACCTTGGCGGTTTTTTCTTCATACAGGCGCCTCCCTTTCAATCAGAAGCGGAGAGGACTATAATTAATATAGCGAATAATTGAGGATATAATGCCAATGCCCCAGCACTACTCGCGCGGGGGTATGTGAAAGGAACTACATTTTATGAGCAATAGCATCGGTAAAATACTTATAATGACCGCCGTCTCAGCCGAGAGAGAGGCTGTTGAGCGTGGACTGCGCGGCGATAGCCGCTTCGATGTGATGGAGGCTGGCGTGGGGCCGATGGAGGCTGCTGCCCGGACTGCGGCAGTTCTCGCCCGTGCAGGTGCTGATTCATACAGCCTAGTACTGTGCGCTGGCATTGCCGGCGGCTTCCCTGGCCGAGCCGCTATCGGCTCACTCGTCGTGTCCGATCAGCTAATCGCTGCCGATCTAGGCGCAGAGACACCAAGCGGCTTCCTCAGCGTGGACGAGCTTGGCTTCGGCTCCGCTCGTATCATACCTGATCAAGCACTCGCAGCTCGATTGACGGAAGCATTGAACGCTGTGGGACATATCGCCATTACCGCTCCGATTCTTACCTTGTCCACTGTAACGGGAACAGCAGAAACCGCACAGCAATGGGCAGAACGTGTACCAGGGGCAGCAGCTGAAGCCATGGAAGGGTTCGGCGTTGCCACTGCCGCTCGTCTTCATGGACTCCCTTGTCTAGAAATACGTGCGATCTCGAATAGCGTCGGACCGCGGGATCGTGACGCTTGGCGTATCAAGGATGCCTTGCAGTCTCTTGAAGCTGCAAGCGCCGTACTACTGGAGGTTATATAATGAAAATCGCTTTCTCCCCGTGTCCGAATGACACCTTCGTATTCCACGCTTTGGTACATGGGCTTGTGCCTGGTGCGCCTAAGCTTGACGTCACTTATGCCGATATCGATATTACCAACCGTTTGGCCGCGTCCGGAACAAGCGATCTTGATGTGATGAAGGTATCCTACGCGGCACTGCCGTGGCTATTAGATGATTATGCCCTTCTTCCTTGCGGCGGGGCACTCGGCAGAGGCTGTGGTCCGCTGGTGCTTACCAAAGACGGTTCAACGGATCCAGCAGCACTAAGCGGTCGTACCGTTGCCGTCCCAAGTGACCGATCAACTGCCTATTTGCTGTTCCGTCTGTGGGCTGCGCAGAATGTACCTGGTGGAGTAGGTAATATCGTAATCATGCCCTTCCACGAGATTATGCCGGCAGTAAGAGATGGCCAGATTGACGCTGGGCTCGTCATTCATGAGGCTCGCTTCACTTATCCGAATTACGGCTTGTCGCTCATGACTGATCTGGGCAGCTGGTGGGAATCGGACACAGGCCTGCCAATACCGCTCGGCGCTATTATCGCCCGACGCTCACTTGATCTGGAAGCTATCGCTGGCTGGATTCATGCATCCGTAGAATATGCTTGGAAGCATCCCGAACAATCACACGACTATGTGATGGCGCATGCTCAGGAGATGGACCCAGAGGTGGCCAAGGCACATATCGACTTGTACGTGAATGATTTCACCGGCAATCTCGGTGGAAGCGGTTATGCTGCTATTACGAATCTGCTCACTCGGGCTGCAAGCGAAGGTCTTGTACCGGCAGTCGATCCAGAAGCATTAGTATGGCCTTATGCCTAAGAGCTATGAACGAAACAACCCCGATCGCCAGTAGAGCGATCGGGGTTGTTTCGCTTATATATAGGACTAGACGTCCGAATCGTCCCATTTCTTCGAATAAGCTTTCCTCGTGACCCATAAGGTCATCCAGGTGAGCAAAACTACGATAATGCCGGCAAAAATCCATACTCCAACAGGTACGTTCATCTGTAACTCCCCTCTCCGCTTTTTCTTTTATCATAACGGATAAAGGGGCTTCTCTATTCACGCAAATATTAACATTTTGCAACGATTACCTTTTTTAGAGGGCGATTGACTCGATCAGGCCTTTGAGCTTGTTGGCCGAACGCTGAAGGAGCTGCTGCTCCTCTTCCGAAATTTGCAGCTGAAGCACCTCTCTCACACCTGTCCGATCCACTACACAAGGAACGCCTAGGTACACATCGGAGATGCCTAGGTAATCATTCACTAGAGTAGAAACGTTCAGAACGGCCCCTTCGTCACAGAGAATGGCTGTACATATGCGGTCAAGCGCTAGAGCAATCGCATAATACGTCGCCCCTTTGGCTTCAATAATCTGATACGCCGCATCCCGTGTATTGGTGAATATCGTCTGCCGCTGCTCTTCCGTAAGCTGAAGCTCCGTCCCTGCTACATTAGCTAAGCTCCATAGAGGGAGCTCAGAATCGCCATGCTCGCCAATAATGTGAGCGTGAACGCTGCGCGGATCAAGATGAAGCTGCTCGCCGATCAAATAGCGGAATCTAGCACTGTCGAGCAGTGTGCCGGAGCCGATAATGCGGTTAACGGGCCACTGTGATTTTTTCCAAGAGAAATAGCTCATGATATCGACTGGATTCGATGCAATCAACAGAATGCCATCCGTGTTATACTTCAAGACCTCTGCAATAATGCTGTCGAATATGGACACATTCCGCTTCAGCAGCTCAATGCGTTCCTCACCTGGCTTCTGCGCGGCTCCTGCTGTAATAATGATAATATCCGCACCCGCGCAATCCTTATAAGTGCCTGCCCATACTTTCGCCTGACCGAGAAACGGCATGCCGTGATTCATATCGAGCGCATCGCCTACAGCTTTATTCTGATTAGCATCGATCAGTACGAGCTCATCCATCCGATTGCGAAGCAGCAAGGTGTAGGCCGTAGTCGAGCCGACCGCTCCTGTTCCTATGACGACTATTCTCGTTTTTTTCGTTGTCATTGTTATTCATCCCCTTTGCCCATTTCGAGCTCTTCTTCCTTCATAAAAGGCTTGTTCACATAATGGTACATCACTGCCATCAATACGCCGCCGCCAATCAAGTTGCCTATTGTCACCGGTACAAGGTTATGAATAACGCCCGCTGTCGATATCGTGCCTGGATGGTTCAATACGAGCGCAATCGCGAAGGTACACATGTTAGCGACACTGTGCTCATAGCCTGAGATGAAGAAGCAGAATACGAATAGCATCATCGCGAACATTTTGGGACCGTCACCCTTGAGCGACATTGGTACGAAGAAGGCTAAGCATACGAGCCAGTTGCATAATATCGCCCTGAAAAAAAGCTCCGATGCCGGCGTGTTCATCTTCGTCTCTACGACACTGAGCAGGAAGCCATTCACATGGGAATCCGCGAATAGGCCAGTCGTGAAGATAAGCCCCGCGAATACGGCAGCCCCTAGCAGATTGCCTGTATAGCTCATCCCCCACAGCTTGAATACCTCCGGCCAGCGAAGCTTCCCTCGCAGTGCAGCGAATGTATAATAAAAGGTATTTCCCGTGAACAAATCTCCACCGCCATAAGCAATCAATATGATCGCTGCGCCGAAGGTTAAGGCAGCCATCGGATAGGTTAGCGGAGAATGCTCCAGATAGAAGAAGTTCCCTGTCTTAAAAGCAACGATAACGCCGAAGCCGATGAACATACTCGCCAGCATCGACCTTGCCAGATAGCGCATGCGGCTCTGCTTGAATATTTTATGCTTTTTGAGCGCCAGCTGCTCGACCTTCAATAACGGCTGTACCTCCATTGCCCTCACTCCCTTTTGCTGGTACAGGGAAATAATACCACAGCGTTGGGTGCGCTAGTGTGATTAATGTCACACTGGTAATAAAATATATCCCTTCTGTGTATGGCGCTGCGAAAGGGATGGTTCTTACGATCGCTGTTGCTCCTGGATTTCTTCTAATCAATTAGAAGTGGTGGAAATCCAGGAACAAAGGCGAACGCTGCGCTTCTCCAGAATCCATCCCCTTTCTCCGCTCGACAGAAGGTCTACCAAGTGCGGGAGGGCATAGTGCCCTATTGAGGCTGGCGCCAATAGGAGAACTTACATGACGAAAAGATAAATTAGACAGAGCAAAGTAAAGGCACTATCATGGGTATTTCCCATAAGGAAACGCCAGTTGATAATGCCCTGTCTCTGCATATTGAAGAACTCGGTTAAGTTTCAACTGAGCAGACGTCCTATTAAATCATAAATCCATTCAGAAAAATTGAGAACCAGCGAGAGCATGCTTAATAACATTCCCGACAATAAAAAACCATTTTTCAGCCCTTTTGCTTGGGGGTCTAGGATACTTAAGAAATCCCAAAAATAAATTCCGTTTATGGGAGAACCCCCATTAGCTGCCATTCCGATTTCATCCCCTGACCTAAACAGCTGTCATTATTATTTGGAATTACCTTTATAAGATATTAAATTCAACTATTGTTCAATCGATCTCCTTATCCACCATGAAAACCCAGTCCTCATGCGGACTGGGTTTTCATGGTGGAAGCGAACCGTGGCTGTGCAAAACCACAATTCGCCGGAGTGTGATGATTAGGGTATTTGGTGAAGTAGCTTAATACTTAACTTTTGTACAAGCATTTCGTTGCTCCTCAACGTCGTAGCACCACATCCAAATACTGTGTTATTCTAGTTATATTATAAATAGTGGGGGTGCTATACAATGAGATTAGTTCGATATAGAGTTCAACATTTTAGATCGGTAAGTGATAGTGGTTGGATAGAATGTGATGACGTTACAACACTAGTCGGTGTAAATGAAGCCGGAAAATCAAATTTACTTACTGCTCTTTGGAAACTCAGCCCTGTAAAGGGAGGAAAGATTAACCTACTTGCTGATCTTCCTAGAAAACGATACTCAGAACTTAGGGATAAAGAAAAGAAGCCCATTTTCATTAAAACTGAGTTTGAACTTCCCCACAAATTAATACAGAACCTTGTTAAAATTACTGGCGCTGAGTATGAGGATGTTAGAATTGCTTCAGTCGATAGGGATTTTAATGGTGAATATTTTATCAGCTTTCCTTATTCTAAAGGTAAAACATCAATTCTCGCCGCAGATTTAAGCAGAATTATCGAGAATGCTCTCAACTTAATTGAGCCCTTAGAGGAAGTTGGAAAGACCGAAGAAGGAATAAAAGAAGAGACACTTAAATGCCTCACCGCATCTCTTGAAATCATAGGCGAGAAAGAAGAACTAATTATACCTGATATTAATGCAATTATTGATTGCTTTAATCTCAACTCAAAGGAAATGAAAACTTCAGTTATACGACCAATTTTTATGGACACGTTAAATTCTGTTCGAGAATTTGTAACCATCCTAGAAAGACCCAATCCATCAAGTATAGAGGCAGCCACAAAGTTAGTCTTAAATCAAATTCCATCATTTGTATACTACTCAAACTATGGAAATTTGGATTCCGAAATTTACTTGCCTCATGTCATTGATAATTTGAAACGCTCTGACCTAACTGGTAGCATTGAAGCGAAAGTTAGAACCTTGCGTGTACTATTTGAATTCGTCGGACTCGACCCTCAAGAAATTCTGGATCTCGGTAAAGACCCTGAGCCGGTAAGAGATGCTTACGGCAATATCACACAAGAGCCAACTATTGAGGAAATAAATAAAACCGCTCAAAATAAAACTGAAAGAGACGTTCTCCTTCAATCGGCTTCTGCTAGTTTAACTTCAAAATTCAGAGATTGGTGGAAGCAGGGCAATTACCGCTTTGATTTTCATGCTGACGGTAAGCACTTCCGAATATGGGTATCTGATGAAATCAGACCGGAACAGGTCGAACTAGAAGGAAGAAGCACAGGATTACAATGGTTTCTTAGTTTCTACCTAATATTCCTAGTAGAAAGTCAAGAGTCTCATAGAGGAGCAATTCTACTACTAGATGAAGCTGGACTCTCCTTACATCCCTTAGCCCAAAGAGATTTATCTAAATTCTTTGAAAGTCTCTCTAAAACTAATCAGATTATTAACACTACTCATTCGCCATTTTTGGTAGACACAAGTCATGTTGATCGTGTAAAAGTTGTTTACGTTGATGGCGAAGGATATACAGTTGCTTCCCAAGATCTTAGAGCAGCTGAAGATAAATCTCAAGCTAGATCAGTCTATGCTATACACGCTGCCCTTGGCCTAAGCATTTCTGATACCTTGTTGCAAGGCTGTAAACCAATAATTGTTGAGGGGCCCTCTGATCAGTTTTATTTGAGTGCTATTAAAAATTACTTGATTAGTGAACAACTCATAGCTCCTAAAGAAGAAATAGTGTTTGTACCGTCGGGTGGAGTTCGAGGAGTAGAAGGAATTGCAAGCTTACTTTCAGGTAAAACAGAAGATTTACCTTTTGTATTACTAGATTCCGATAAGCCAGGAAAAGACTTTAAGAATAAGCTGGAACAACGTCTATACAAGGATGCTCCTGGCAAGATCATTGAAATATTTGATATTACCGAAACCGAAGACAGCGAGGTAGAAGATCTTATTCCTTTTGACATGATTAAACCTGGAATAGTACGAATTTTTCGTGAAGTTGAGACTGAAGAGTTCGAAGACGCCTATATTACTGGCAAGCCCTTAATTAATCAAATTCAAGATTTCGCAGAAAAACACAGTATACTTTTACCTGTCGGTTGGAAAGTTGATTTAGCACGACTGGCAAAACAACGACTGCTGCTACAACGTTCAAAAATTGTTGATGAATCTACAAAAAATTCATGGCAAAAACTTTTCATGAAGTTTATTTAACGATTATACAATGAGAGCTCTGTCCTGTAATATGGCCTTGAGGATTGGTGGTAAAAGGGCAAATGTCACAAATATAGATATTTTTAAATGTCCTACAAATCCAGTTTGGAAAGACTTAGATAGACAAACTCGAAAAAATTATTTAAAAAACTGCGAACCATTCTTGATAAGTCAACTTCAGAATACCAATTTAAAATGCATCCTGGTTGATGGCAGTGGTGTTTATTTAGAGTTAAAAAAAGTAATTAAAAATAGTCCGTTTAGATTAAAATCTTCACAACCACTAACTGTACCAATACTCAACAATAAAAAAAGTTGCAAAGTTTATAACGACCAGATTACAGATAACACAGGTAGAATCATTTATGTAACTGGAACAAGCCAAAGAATATCTAGTGATCATCGAGGGCAGTTTGGCAATCTAGGTGACAGGTCTTACGTAGCAGCCTTATTAAGTAGCAATTTAATATAATGTATATCCATCGGTCCTGTCCTGCATTATTCATATTGTGGTTTTATCAACTTGATTATAAAATCGGTCTGAATTGAATCGTCAGGTTTTTCACAGTAAAAATCAGCAAGTTTCATTGAAAGCGAAAGTACCGTCAATAGCGTCACACGAAACCGGTACTGATACTTCTAAAGGTGATTCTGTCCAGATAAGTACCATCATGAACCCCTGTCCATCCTTATCCGTTATGGTTTTGCTTGGACAAGGGTTCAGAAAACCGAACCGTGGATGAGCAAATTCACAATTCGCCGCCGCGTGTTGCTTAGATTGTTTGATGATATGGTCTAGCACTAACACTCGACGCTATCGATCGTTGCGGGTTAACATTATTGCTTAGCTTCAACTAATTGTATTAGCTTTGTCAACGAACTTGAGTAAATCGAGTCATGTCTATGCACAAACCATACCTGCAAATCTCGGTACTCTTCAGGCAAGCGGTGGGAAGCGATTATGCCCTTCTCTTCCGCCTTGGCAATCGATGATCGTGGTAGCATAGACACACCGAGCCCAGCGGAAACCCCATCTAGAATAACTGCTAATGTGCCAAATTCCATAATCTGATATGTGGTCAGGCCAGTTCCTCTCAGTAAACTCTCCGCTTTTGCCCGATGCGTACATCCAACATCGAAAAACAACATCGGCTTCGAAAGCAACTCGTGCATGTCGCTTTTTCCCGGCTCCGAGATCAGCACCAACTCCTCTTCAAAAGCCGCGACATGTTCTATATCTGGATAGACAATTGGTCCATAGACAAAAGCTCCATCAAGCTCGTAATCCAACACCTTTTGTAAGAGAGCATGTGTCACTCCCGTAATGAGCGATAAATTAACATCCGGATATCGTGATTGATATTCGGCCAATAGAGGAGTCAGATGAATGACCGCAGTCGTTTCAATGGAACCTATCCGAAGAGGCCCTGCAGGATGGTCCGAGTATTGTGTAGATTTCACAGCCTCGTCCATCAGAGTCAGTATTTTATCCGCATATCCCAGTAAATTCTCGCCAGCCGGAGTTAGCGTCATCCCTCGATTGGATCGCCGAAATAGGGGGATTTTCAACTGAGCCTCAAGATACTGAATTCGGGTCGTCACATTAGACTGTACATAGTTCAACATTTGCGCAGCCTTGGTTATGCTCCCCTCTTGAGCTACAGCTTGAAATATTCTTAAATCTCCGCTTTCCATTTCTATGTCACCTACTTGGTATGATCATTTATGATACTCACATTCGGTTTTGTTCATTTTACTGTATGATTCCCACTCTGTACAATTCAAAATAGATTCATCGAAATACGAATTACTGGAGGAGTTAGGATGAAAGCAATCGTACATGCTGGGATGAACGGCTTGAAGGGCTTGACATATGAAGACGTCATTGACAAACAGCCGGGCTTCGGCGAAGTAAAAGTAAGGCTGAAAACTGCAGGGTTGAATCATCGAGACTTATTTCTCATGGCGGATCGAACAAATAAGGATGCTCCCCTGATTATGGGTTCTGACGGCGCGGGTATAATTGAAGCGGTAGGTGAAGGCGTAACAAACCTTACAGTAGGTACCGATGTAATCATTAATCCGTGTATCGGATGGGAAATCACCCAAAATGTCCCGACCGTTCCAGCCATAGTGGGCGGTCCTTCGGATGGTACATTCGCCGAGTCTATCATCATCCCTGCGCAAAATGCCGTCAGCAAACCAGCTTACTTGTCTTGGGAAGAAGCTGGAGTGTTGCCCTTATCTGCCTTGACGGCCTATCGGGCTTTGTCCACGAGAGGTCGCTTACAGCAAGGCGAACATATCCTTATTCCAGGTATTGGTGGCGGTGTGGCGACTTATGCCATGCTTATGGCTTCAGCGGCGGGTGCACGAGTCAGTGTCACATCACGCAGTGAAACAAAAAGGCAAGCTGCTCTTGCACATGGGGCAGATCATGCCTTTGACAGTCATAGTGATTGGAAGGAAAGTATGAAAGGAGAAACAGTGGATCTCATCCTGGACAGTATCGGGCCAGCGACGTTCCAACAGTACTTTGATATCATTAAGCCAAATGGCCGTATCGTGACGTTTGGAGCAAGCTCAGGAGATCGAATGGAAATAGCATTACGATCCATATTTTACCCCCAAATCAGTATCATCGGCACCTCAATGGGAAGCAGTGAAGAGTTTATTGCTATGCTTCAATTTATGGAACTCCACTCGATACGCCCTATCATTGATAGTGTCTATCCTTTACAAGAAACCCTTCAAGCCTTTCAGCGAATGCAACAAGGGGAGCAATCTGGGAATATTGGAATAAGAATAGATTGAGACACATGCAATGTGGATAGGCCTCTGATGGAAATGGACCTGAACTTCATCAACAGCTTCATCACATAGAACTTATCGAGTGTGATATTCATTCCGGGAAATTGTTCATCAATTCCTTGAATAAACGCTTCGTAGTTCAATCCCATAAAAGTAACGGCCTGTATCTCCACATTAGTCTGGGTCAGCTTGCTCTTCGGTTCTCTACAAACAGTAAAAATCCACAACCTCATGCGGTTGTGGATTTACATGGTGGAGGCGAGGAGATTTGAACCCCTGTCCGTTTTCTCTACGACTGTACTCCCTATCATATTTCACTAGAAGTCCAAAAAAAAAATCAAGCATAAGCTTGCCCAAGCGGCAATATTATACCTGATTCAAACGTTATCTGAACCAATCATTCTCTTCAATAGCTCTATTTTCAACCCACTGTTTATTACACAACTACTAACCCCGAAGCAGCTCCTCCACCTTCGCCAGAGCACGCTTAGAAGCAGATTGCTGCTCTTCATTACCCTCGTACTCTACGGTGTACCATCCCGTATAGTCGACTTCCTTCAGCTTGGCAACAATATAAGGAAGATCAACGATGCCTTCGCCAGGCACCCGGCCTGCGAACGGCTGGCCGCTTAAGGAGCGGTAGAAACGTCCGTCATAGTCAGCATCCACCTGGACGAAATCCTTCACATGCACATGACGCACCAGACGCTTCAGCTTGTCGATCGCCTCATTCGGATCTTCATCGACCAGCACGAAGTTGCCTGCATCGAACGTAGAGCGCAAATACGGAGAATCGACATCACGAATAACGGCCGCCACCTGATCGGCTTTTCCTACGAATAGCCCGTGATTCTCGAGGCAGAGCATCACATTCTTCTGCTCCGCATAGACAGCCGCTTCTCTCAGCCCGTCAATGATCCACTGCTTCGCTTCCTCGAAGACGAGACCCTCCCGCAGATCACCGGCAAATACACGCACCGTTCCTGCACCGAAGCGTGCCGCGATATCGACACTGCGCGTAATATCAGCCACTTGTAGTTTGCGCTTCTCTTCATCCGGTTCAGCCAAGTTATTACATGCACCGAAGCAAGCAAGCTTAAGGCCCGTGCGCGCTAGAGCCGCATCCACATCATCGAGCTCACGATCCTCTTGGAGATAAATGCTAATTAGTTCAACACCTTGAGCAGCCGTCGTAGCCGCAAAATCGATAAAATCGACATTCGTCCAGCCCTCATTGTAATAAGAATGGCAGCTCCATGAGCTCAGCGCTATTTTCATCTGCTAACATCCACCTTTTCCGTTATATTGGCTGTCATCTATAAGAATGAAGGAAGGAAACCGCCTTCTGAATGTCCTCCTCAGGACGTTCCCCAACCTCCCGCTCAATGGTCAAATAACCGTTATAGCCAATGGCCTGCAGCGCTTTGAAATACGCAGGGAAATCGACGCTGCCCTCACCAAGCGGAACCTCCCGAAAAAAAGCGCCCCGTGTAACCATCTCAGCAATCACTTTATGATCCATTTCACCGTACCCAAGATACCCATACACGGCTCGTGGATCAACCTCCGCCAGCCTTACTCCATCCTTAGCATGCGTATGCACAATATAATCCCGCAGCAGATACACGCCCTGAACAGGATCATCACCCGTTACCATGACCATATTCGCCGGATCGAAGTTCACCGAGACGCCATTCGTCGACAGTGAATCGAGGAATGTTTTCAGACGCTGCGCAGGCTCTGGACCTGTCTCGATGGCAAAATAAGCCCCATTTTCGCTAGCATAACGACTTAGCTCCTCACAAGCCTCCTGCAACGCAGCATAGATGGCTGAGCTGGCGTCCTCCGGCACGATGCCGATATGTGTCGTCACGATAGAGGTGCCGAGATCAAGCGCCAAATCTAATATCCGCTTGGATTTTTCAACCTTCGCTGCATTCGCCGCTCGATCCTGGAAGCCATGACCGCCGAGATCCCCGCACAAGGCAGATATGGTGAGTCCCATGGACGCAATCCGATTCTTCAATTCCACTCTTGCCGTCATCGCTAGGTTGTCAGGATCCATCTCGCCGCTGACCGCATAGATCTGCACACCATCAGCTCCTGCTTCCTTGGCTTTGAGCAGCCCGTTGTGGAGGCCGACTCCGAAGCTCTCCACTATGACACCAACCGGATTAAGCAGCTTCAATTCTGTACTCATCTTAAGCCTCCTTAGCTTCTGCGAAAGCTATTTCCTTGCCAGACGCTGCCGATTGATAAATTCCGCTCAGCATCCGCATCAGCTCTACTCCATCCTCTACAGGGCTAATGGGCTGAGCCAAGCCTAGACAGCAATCCACATAATGAGCGATTTCATTATTGAAGGCTTTCTGGAACTGGAAGGACAGATGATCAATCTGCGGCTCAATATTAACAATCGTGTTGAATTGCTCACCCACTATGACCAGCTCAGGATCAATCTCCGCCCCACCTTTGGTGCCATATATCTTAGCGGTGTTGTCATTGCTTGCCGCATGAAGCGTATAGCTGACGTCGACGAACAAGGAGGCTCCATTCTCGAAGCGAATCAAGGCATTTGCCAGATCCTCGACATCATTCTTCGAAGCATCATAATCTACCGCTTGGTAGAAAGAGAGGCCCTCCACATTAGAGCGATTGCCCAGCTGACGATAGGTGTTGCCGCTGACCGACTTGACCTTGGGCTTGCCCATCAAGTACCAGAGCATATCAATCATATGCACGCCTAGATCAATTAGGGGGCCTCCGCCCGACCGCTCCGAATCGGAGAACCAACCGCCAGGGTTGCCTAGTCTGCGCAAAACGGATGCTTTGGCATAATAAATATCGCCAAGCGCGCCCGCATCCGTATATTTCTTGAGCAGCTGCACCTGATCGCCATATCTGCGGACGAACCCGACCAGCAGCAGCTTGCCGGAACGCCCAACCACTTCTGCTACAGCTTCAGCTTGCTCCAGCGTTCGCGCAAGCGGCTTCTCGCACAGCACATGCTTGCCCGCATCAAGAGCCGCAATCGCAATCTCAGCATGTGAATTGTTCCATGTGCAGATGCTTACCGCCTGAACCTCTGGGTTAGCCAGCAGAGCTCTATAATCGTTATAGACTTGGGGAATTTGATAGACCTCTGCTTTGTCCCTTGCCCGCTCCTCATTCAGATCAGCAATCGCAATGAGCTCCACATTCGAATGAACGGAATAAGCCTCCAAATGCGAGCTCGATATCGACCCTGCGCCAATAACGCCTACCTTCAGCTGTGCCATCTCCACATTACCTCCATGCTTCATATAATCAATTGAATCTATAGTTGCACAATTCCATATATTCAATTTATCATTGCTAATAAAGGAGAGGAATGAACAGTATGGCACAGTTCATGGATTATATGATCAGCTCTAAGCCCCTTCGTATTGTGGATCTAACACTCGATCCCGCCAAGTTGTTCGTTCGCTCGCTCGTAATTCATAACGCAGGTCATCTGCCTGGGCGTACTCTATTCCGGCATGAGGCCGTCTTCAAGCATTATGCCATCGTCTATATCGCTGGAGGCTCAGGTTCTTACCAAGCTGAAGGCGGGGATAAGCAGCATGTCAAGGAAGGCAGTCTCTTCCTCTTTGAGCCTGATGTTTCCTATCATTACGGACCGGATGAGGGCGGATATTGGGATGAGTTTTATTTTACAATTGAAGGCTCTCGCATTCAGGAATGGCTGGAGCATTGGCCGCTGCTTGCCGGCACAGTGAAGCACCTAAGGGCAGAAGCTTCTCAGCAGAATCGGATTGATCGCATCTTTGCTTACATGGAGAGCGGCAGTCCTTCCAATGCAGACCGGGCAGCTCTGCTGCTGGAAGCTGTGCTGTATGAATGGCTGCAGACTGGTCAGCCTACCTATACGAATGTGAAGGAAACGCGCCTAACCCAGCTGCTAGAGGATTTATCAGCCTCGCTGTATGAGCCCTTCGACGC
Organism: Paenibacillus xinjiangensis; assembly: GCF_059686975.1. Lineage (NCBI taxonomy): Bacteria > Bacillati > Bacillota > Bacilli > Caryophanales > Paenibacillaceae > Paenibacillus > Paenibacillus xinjiangensis. The sequence continues at coordinate 34,770 of NZ_JCAALS010000010.1, forward strand.
GAAGGCTTTTGCCGATCGGCATCATTGGTCTCTATCGACGCTTCGGCGGACAATCAGCGAATATACCGGCTATGCGCTTCACGATTATGTACACCGGCTGAAGGTAGGCGAAGCGAAGAATATGCTGCTGAATACCGAACTGTCGGTGAAGGAAATCGCGGCAGCGCTCGGATACGCCGACCCGTTCTACTTCTCACGGCTGTTCAAGAAGCAATCCGGTGAAGCTCCACTGCTCTTCCGTAACAATAGACAGTCACAAAAGGCTTGACTCCCCGCGGCAACTTCCTGTATATTAGTGGAAATTAGTTGAATATGGACGGCTTACGATGGAAGCACCCGTAAGAGAAGGCGCGTATGCGCTCTTCTTTTGCAGGTGCTTTTTTTGCGTTTCTGGCCGCCCCACTACTTAAGGAGGTTTTCCATGTCTTTCCGTTTGCGAAGCACCCCCATTTCCCTGCTCCTGCTTGCCTTATGCCTGTCCCTGCTGCTTCCCGCTGCTTCTGTCACTGCCGCCCCATTCGAATTCACCGTGACAGCCAAGACCGCCTTCGACAAAATGACTGCTGCAGCCGATTCCAGCACGAGAACGAAGCTGAAGCAGCAATACGCCGAGCTCCAAACCTTGCAGAAGCAGGATATCGACTGGGATAAGAGGATTAACGATCTTCATTACAAGAATGAAGAAGCTGTGCTATCCACGAAAGCTAGAATAAAGATCATTGATGCGGCTAAGCTCAGCAAGCTGGAGAGTGACATTATGGCGGCCAAGAAGAAATACGAACCTGTCTTCAGCCTATACGACTCGCTTAACAAACAGCTCTCCATCGCCAAATCTCTGAAGAACAAGGAGCTGACCGCCTTCCTCAAGCCGCAGGTAGAGACCGCCAAAGTAGCCGTCCAGCTCGCTAAACAAGATATTAAAGCAAAACAAACCGCTCTATCCACCGCCAAAGCTGCGGCCACCAAGAAGAAAGCACAAATCAAAGCGACTCTAGCTGGGATCGATACGAGCAAAGTGAAGATTAAGTCCGCCAAAAGCACAATCAGCAGCATCAAGAAGCAGTTCACTACGGAAGTCACTATTCTGAATCAGGTGGTGCGGAAGAGTGATGCCTCAGCATCATCAAGCTCCTTCATCCGGCTGCTAGCCTATCAGCGCCAGATCAACGAGCAGAAGCAAAAAATATACACGTTTGAGCGGCAGATCACGAGTGTCATAGCCAGAGCAGATGTACAGCTCGCTGCGAAATAAGAAAAAAGACCTTCTACGAGATCATATGATGATCTCGTAGAAGGTCCCTGCTTATGATTATAGAAATGGCCTGCGATTCAGCACGAGCTGCAGCGGTTTCTCCGTACGCACCAGATCCGGCAGTGCCTCCTGAATAACAGCGAGTCCACTTACCGCGCCGCATAGCGAATGCAAATCCTCCAGCGGCTCTTCAGCATCAGCGCCCAGCCCAGCAACGTACTTCACGAATGGCTCCGAGGTTGTTCGCAGTAAAGACTCCGCCTCAGAGCGAAAGGACGTACGTCTATCATCTGCCGTTGATCCCTCCGCTAATTAAGCAAGAATACGCTCAATACGTGCCAGCTCTTCGTCTGTGAAATCCAATACATTCAACGCTCCAACCGCGTCATCAATCTGGCTCACCTTGCTAGCGCCAATTAGCGCCGACGTTACACGTCCACGACGCAGCACCCAAGCAAGCGCCATCTGCGACAGCTTCTGCCCACGCTCAAGAGCCATGTCATTCAGCTGTCTTACCTTAGCTAACTTAGCTTCACTAAGATCCTCCGGACGCAAGAATACGCTTGGCCCAGCTGCACGGGAGTCTGCTGCAATGCCGTTCAAATAACGGTCGGTCAGAATACCCTTGTCCAGTGGTGAGAAGACAATAGAACCGATACCCTCTTCATCAAGCACATCCTGCAGCCCGTCCTCAATATGACGGTTAAACATATTGTATGAAGGCTGATGAATGAGGCATGGCGTTCCAAGCTGCTTCAGAATGCGCGAAGCTTCACGCGTCTGCTCCGGGCTATAGTTGGATAATCCGACGTACAGCGCTTTCCCTTGACGGACAATCAGATCCAGAGCAGCCATCGTTTCTTCGAGCGGTGTATTCGGGTCTGGACGGTGATGATAATAAATGTCCACATAATCCAGTTCAAGCCGCTTCAAGCTCTGGTCGAGACTGGAGACTAAGCTCTTCTTGGAGCCCCATTCGCCGTAAGGCCCCGGCCACATATAATAGCCAGCTTTAGTTGATATGATCATCTCATCCCGGTATGCTGTGAAGTCCTTGCGCATAATAGCTGCGAACGTTTCTTCTGCCGAGCCTGCTGGCGGGCCATAGTTGTTGGCTAGATCAAAATGAGTGATGCCCAGATCGAATGCTCTCCGCACCATCGCTCTGCCATTCTCGAGCGTATCAATCCCGCCAAAGTTATGCCAGAGCCCCAGTGAAATCGCCGGGAGCTTCAAGCCGCTTCGGCCGCTTCTATTATATGTCATCATGTCGTATCTATTTTCACTTGCCAAATAATTCATTGTATTTCCTCCTCTTATTCATACAATTATTGTCCATATCATTCATTGTAGTAATCAGTTGAGGATAAGCCTATATCAATAAGGATGCTCTTTATGGATTAATGTCTTGTGATGATCGATATAATTTAGGAGATATACCTTTTACCTTCTTAAACATTCTAGAGAACAGCAGCGGGTCCTGATACCCTACTGACCTCGATACTTCGCCTACTGTATACTTGCCTTTACTCAGAAGCTCGCAGGCCTTTTCAATCCGATAATGCAGCAAATACTGCTGCGGCGGTACGCCGAGCGCTTCCTTGAATAGTGCCGATAAGTACTTGCGATCCAGTCCCAAGAACGAGGAGAGCTGTTGGACCGTCATGTTGTCACTGTAATGCGCACGAATGAACTCCATACTCTGATGGACATAGGTATCCTGCTTCTTCATCATGATGCCGCTGCTTGCAGTTATCGGAGCAACCTCAATAAGAACGGACATAAATTCATAGATAATAGCCTGCAAGCGCATCGCCGCACTAGTCTCATGAGAAGCAGCCTCTGTCAGACGTTCATAGAGGCCGGGCATGAGCCTTACATCCATCGGGAAGATCGGTGTCTCTGGTGATAAAGAGGTCAAGTCGAGCGCCGCCGCTGCTTGAGTACCGTAGAAGCCGAGCCAGGAATAGGTCCACGGATCAGCGGAATCCGCTTCATAATACGTAACCACATCCGGATAGATCAGAAAAGCTTGTCCAGCTGTCAATGTGAAGGTGTGGTCTCCCACTCTGACAATTCCTGTTCCTTTGTGAACAAAATGAACTTTGTAGATATCCCGCACCCCAGGGCCAACCGTATGACCTGGCGCACAATCCTCTTTGCCCCAATATTGAAGATAGAGCTCCGGCTTGATCTGCCAAGGTCGCTCTGGATTATATTGAAAGATAGCCATCATCTGCCTCCTCTCTCCCTGCTCTATTATTGCTCTATTCCCGAGCTGCTTGCAACATTAGCACATTGCCTCCAGCGACCCTTCACTCCTCGAATGCTGCACAAATGTCATCATTATCGCTCTCCAGCGACCCTCCGCGCCTCGAATGCTGCACTTACGTCATCATTATCGCCCTCCAGCGACCCTTCCCCCCTCGAATGTTGCACATATGTCATCATTATCGCCCTCCAGCGACCCTTCCCCCCTCGAATGTTGCACATATGTCATCATTATCGCTCTCCAGCGCCCCCTCCCCCCTCTCATTAGCTACTTAAACAACAAATACGACCGCTCCCCGATGAATAGCTAAGGGAGCAGTCGAAGCTTACACTAACTTATTTTGTATTAAGAACCGCTCCGATTCGAACAATAATGTTATCTCCTCGGGAGGCGCGCCGCACCACCGGCTCTATCGCTCGTACAGGCAATTTGCGCAAATGCTCAAAGTTCGGATGTACGACCATATCCATTAGATAGGCAGACTCCATGCTGCCAGGTGATCGCATTCTGTTCAGTGCGGCGATGATACCCTCTGATGTTTCGATTCCGATACCGTGACCGAAAAAAAGATCATCTGCCAGTTTAATTACATTCTCGCCCTGCCACTCCGGTGTATCGGGATTGTGGTCTGGGTTTTTGAAATACAGTACATCCCCAGGGTATGATTCATCCTTATTATTAGTCGTAATGAACCACAGATCACTATCATGATTCCAATCGCGCAAATACAAAGGGGTGAAATGGGCATTGAACGATCTCTCGCCAAGGGTATCCAGAATAGCCTTGTACAACACGATGACAATTGCCGTAGCACACTCAAACCCATACAGCTCGCCATTCGCAAAAATATCATTGAGCGCTTCAGCTGGCGATACATCATTCCTCATCCGAAAACCGCCGTTATCCGTTACTGTCCAGTAGTCTTCATTAGCTTTTGAATTGACGAAGGTAGCGAAGTTCACTCTGCTTCTGTATAGCGCCTTGGCAGCCTCCACAATATTCTCTCGCAGCTGCAATTCGAAGGTAAGCGCGGCCACAGAATCATAACGATACGTTTCAGGGCTTCGCTGCTTGTCGTTCAATATCTCCCTCTCAAGCTCCGACAGCGGCAATTGACCTAGCTGTGCGCCAGCATTGTTGGATATTACAATCACTGTGTTCCCTCCAATGACTAATAGATCGGTATAGGTTATTGTACGTGTATACCTGTGTATTGGTGAGAGCAGCAGCATGAACGATGTTTCTTTTTGAAAACTGTAACAAAGATCACAGACATCAGGCAGAATGCTGGCTTATACTATTTACAAAGCGTTTATGAATAGAGAGAGGGAGAGATACAGATGTCGAAAGAGCATATTGTCCATTTCAAAATCATTCGTAAAGGCGAGACCAAGCTGCTGCGAGGACTTATTTATCTCGATGATAACGCGCAGCCTACGATTCAGGACTACGAACGCTGCCTCACAGCATGCGGCCATCAGGTACAAATCAAAGATCCTAATCAATATATATTCACAGCATATGATCAAGGCGAGGAATACCTAATCGACGTATTGGAGAACTATGGAGTGAACAGTCGGGATATACAAGCTGAGAATTTGGCGAAGAGCTTTATGAAGAAGGGTCCTTCCTTATAGTCTCGATACACACTAAACACAAAAAAGTGGTGATGCAAGAGTTAACGCTCCTGCACCACCACTTTTTCTTGTTACATGCCTTGTTCGTCCACTGCCTGTGGAGCAGCGGACAGCTTATAATCCTCCGCATCAATGCGGATTGTACTGCCAACGGGAATATCTACATGAGTACCCAGATCAACAACGACACTGTATCTCACGATATCCTGCTGCGCATCTTGCCCTCCAGTCATCCCCGCATCCGCATCCCCTCCTGCCTCCGGATCAACGGTGGCATCATTACCCGCTTCATCCGATGGCGATGGCGTTGATGCTGCCGATGCGTCGCCGGGCGACTGCGCTGGTGGTGATACATTCTCCTCCTGAACTCCCGCTGCTGGGCTTGAAGAAGCCTCATCACCTATAGCTGCAGATGCATCCGGACTTACCGAGCCGCCGACAGCCTCTTCACAGGTAGGGATATACGTCACGTTCGAGTATTCTGTCGTCACATCAGCAGGCGTCACAATCGTCACATCCAAAGGGCTGAACGCTGCGCAGAGCGCAGCATTGCCGAATTGGAATACGAGCGTCGTTGTCTCTTCATCACTTGCAGGCTTAGCCGTTGTCTCTGCATAGACGACCGTTTCTGCTACAATCTCAGGAGGAGCGGTAACCTGCGGCAATTCTGCACCCTCATCCGGCTTGTCACTGCCGCCGAAGGTAAGCACAGCACCATAGCTGATCAGCAGCACGGCCACTGCCATCACAGAGGTTATCGCGACCGCTTTCCGATTGCGCCGAAAAAACTTCGCCACCTTCGAGGACAGCTCCTGTCTCGCCTGCTCATACACCTTCTGCAATACGGGGCCTGCTTTGCTGAAATACTGCCTGCGATTGGCGCTGCTCTTGAACGCCTCTTGGTCATACTGCTTGAAATACGCGACAATAGCTGTCACATAAGCCGGCACGAAGCCTCTTGGCCTCATGAAATCCTCATGCTTCTCCGACCATTTGAAGAACACATAGATCGTTTCCTTACGCTGAGCATTCCGGCGCAAATAATCGATTAATGCCGCATAATCAACGACCTCCATGTCCGGGCTTTTGTAGAAAGCCGGGATGAGCCGCTCGAAGGTCGCCTGCGGCGAAGAATCCAGCTCCGTACTGAGCCAGCGCTGACCCAGTTGCTGCACCCGGTCGAGCTCGGCAGGCGGCAGAGCTCTAAGCACAGACACACTCGATTCAGCTTGCGGCTGCGTGAACCATTCATATACAGCTGCCAGCGATTGTGCCGACAAGCGCTGCCTAGAGTCCGTGAGCTCAGCGTTCCACTTCCGCAGTTGCTCGCCGCGGCTAAGGAAGCTTGCCTGCAGAACCTGCTCTTTCGCAAGCGTGTTAAAATCCAGCTCCATAAGCATGATGCGGTATACCGTCTGCTCCAGCTCTCGGAACAGCGCTGCTGCTCCGAAGGATGCACTACTGCTCTTCCGCCCCTGAGCGAGCTCACTCTCAAGCGACTCAAGCTGCTCGAATGCCCGCTCTGCAGCGGCCAGCATCCCATGCTCTAGAGACAGCTTATTCGCCAGCTGCTCACTAGCAAGCGTGCGGAATACCTTGCTGCCTAGCAGCTCAGGATAAGCACCTGCCCACTGTCCGACAAGAACCAGAACGCCTCTCACGCCCTTTGCTTGCTCGAATTTCCCTTTCATGTAGGGCTCGAATAATTTATCTGCCAGCCTGTGGTCTGACAGGACCTTGCTGAAGAAGCCTGTGCTCAGCAGCGGATTGCTCTCCACCGCCGCATAGAGAGAAGCAGTCACCTCTTCCTTCCGGTTAGCTAACGCAAGATTAATGGCGATGATGAAAAAAGCGATAATCTTGTTCTCCGTATATTTACCGCCGATACGATAATAGTCCCGGAAGCATTCTGCCACGTACGGCTCCGGCACGATGCCCTGTCTGACGCTATCATTCTCACGGTCGAAGCAGGCAAGGAATAGGTCATTCATTCGCACCTTGGAGTCGACCGCACCCGCAGGACGAAGATAATCGAGCATGCCATGAAGCACTGCACGCTTGTGAACTTCGTACAGCGAATCATCGCCCTCCTCAATCTGGAACAGCACCGCCAGCTCATGATAGCTGGATGCAGCAAGCATACGCTCAGGCTCCATATCTGCAAGCATGTCAGCTGCGAAGCGGAAGAATAGCTCCGCACGTCCAGCACGCTCTAGATTATCCCAAGCCAGATCAAGAAAGGGATGCTCCACGCCTTCCGTGTCAACGTTCATGAAACGGCCGCTTGCGAAATCGAATGTGTAATCCTTCTCCGCGCTTCGCTCTCCGGCACGCAGGCTGCCCCGCTCGACGAACGTCAGATGAATGCCTTTGCGGCTCTGCGGCTCCTTCGCATAGGTAACGAAGCCAAGCTGCTCACGCAGCGCATATGGCAAGCTCGCATACAGCACCTCCAGCAGCCGCTTCGCCTGCCTCGGAAGCTGCTCGATCGGCACATCAAGCGCAACGTACACCTTCTTCTTGCCGCCAATGGAAGCCATGACCGCATAGAGAAGCTGCTTGAACGCCTGCTCTCCGATTCCGAGCTCTGCTAATACTGACCTATAGCTGCCGGCCGCCACTGCAGGAGTCCCCTGAACAGGAAGCTCAGCAAGTCCTGGGAGCTCTGTTCCTTGCTCAATATTATAGCTATCGGCAAAAGAAGCGCGAAGCCACGTGGAATAGTCCACCGAGGCTTGATCTCCTCTGCCTTTTGGAATGACATAGTTATGGGTGAAGAAGGCACTTCTCAGACCTGTAAAATCGACAGCCTGATAGACGCTTCGTCCGAGTATCCGATCCCCGTTATCCAGCTGAAGCAGATGCATCGTCTCGGGATAAGCTGCCTCATCCTTCTCCCCGCGTGCCGCCAGCTCTGCTGGAGCATCATAAATACATAACGGATGCAGCTGCTTTTTCACATAATTGTTATCCAGCCCGCTTGATTTGGCAATCGTGTCATACCCTTCCGTCGAACGAAAAATACCGCGCCTCTCCCGCGTATACATCTGCTGCTGAATCATTGGAGGAGTAAGCACTATTCACGTCTCCCCTCAATGTAGCCAAGCTTGTAGAGCAGCCAGATGAACGGCTCATCTACACGAATCGGGCTTACAACGCTCTGCAGCTTCTGATCAACCGGATTGCTGCCCAGCGCCGATACGGCATAATACGCAGTATCCTTGAAATACACATCCATCGTACCCTTGAACGGCCGATCCACCTTCTCAATAAACCGCCGCATCTCACCATCGATATTCTCGAATTCCGTTAAATTGAAATAATTGCGATGCACCATATTGTTGAAAATATTGCTGTTAGGCTTAATATACTCGCCATCCTCATCCTTGAGCGAATGCAGCATGTCGCTCTTCGTCAGCACGACAGCAGTCGGAATATCCGTCTTGCTATTATCCTGATAAGCGATGAAATCACCGAACATCGTCAGCACAACATCACGCGGCTCATCGTATTGCGACACCCATTCACCCGGCTTATCGTCCAGCTTCATCCGAATTTTCTCGCGAATCGAGCGGATTTGCAGCGGATCGACCATGAATAGAATGCCCGCCGAGTTCTTAATATGCTGACCATGCAGACCCAGATAGTCCTGCTCCACCATTCCCTCACCCGCTACGTCAAAAAAGACCAGCGTCAGCGGAGGCTTTGATTCATCCTTAAATACGAATTGGAAAATAAAAGGCTCCTGCATCTTCTCCTTCTGAGTCGATGCAAGCAGATCGCCGCGCTCGAACAGCGGCTCCTCATAATAAGTACGGAACTTGCGGCTGATCTCCGCATTAAGCGGCATGCAGGCTGCGTTGAAATGATCCGCCGTCGTATGCTGAAGCGTATGAATCAGTGCTGTCATATACACGGATTTCCCAACCTGTGAGGCACCAATAATCGAAATAATATTGCTCGGAACCTTGCCCGCTGTAACCGGAAGCTCATTATGACATTTCGGGCATAATCGTTTGCGTGTCAGCTCTCCATAACGGTCATTCAGACCAATCAAGACATGATCCGAATAGACATGATGCTCTTCCGGCACGTCATTCGGATGAATAACCGCCTCCATATCATAGACCGAATCCAGACCGAACCGGTCGCGGTATTTGTTAAGCTCCTCATCCTCACGCAGTGCGTAATCCTCATCATCTTCTCTGGAATGAGTAGCCCGGAACACGATTTCCTCCGGAGAGAACTTGCTGAAGCAGTATGGACAGACGATATCGTAGTACAAAGGCCTAGGCTCTTCGGTTGGCTTTTTCTTAAATAGATCAAAAATTCCCATTATAAGCTTCCTCCTTACTTAATTGCGTTAGCTGCAGCTCCCGCCAGCAATAAGCTCTTGCTGAAGCTTCAAGGTCCGCTATTCTGGGAGCAGCTCATACATTTGCCCATATTTCGGACCATCAGTGAAGAACAAGCGAATCTGATCCTGCTTGCCAACCTCGATGGCGGGCAGTACATTTCTCCCTGCCGTGAACGGTGCCACGAACGGATACAAAATGCCATCCTCTTTGTTAGCGGGATAGCCTCCCTGCTTCTTAACGTAGCAGAGCACATCCTTCCCCACAGGGACCTCGCTCGTCACCTGAATGTGTATCGTCTTGAATTTCTGGAATAATCCAGATTTCTGCCGTATGGAATAGCGGATGGCCGCCTTGCCGGCACTAACCTCAATTCGGTTCTCTCCCCCATTCTGGATGATAAGCAGCTTCTCGCTGCCCTCCTCCAGACAGGCATAGACCGTATAGATTGAACGGCCAATGCCCTCGACTCGAGTATGATAGCCGTTATTCGCTTTGTATTCCGCTCTTGTGTACAGCTTCAGATCGGCCTGATTCTCGCCGCTTTCCTCCGCTCGTTCCGCTGTCGTTATGCCGATATATACGGCATGAATGCTTGCCGGCCAATGCCAGCGAAGCGTGCAGCGATCCTCCTCCACGGTTCGGGATAGACCGCTGATAACCGGAGAATCAGGCTCTGCATGTATGAATCGCATCTATGTCCGCCTCCTGCATGAATTAGAAGCTATGGCTGCGGCTGTCCTTCGTCCGATCCGCGATTGCTGCAGAGGAACGTCCGCCAGAGCTGCTTCTGCCACCGCCGCCACCTCTTGTACGGCTCGTATTCTCGCTGATTGGCACAATGAGCGTGAATACCGCGATGATCGCGGCCAGTATTAACGCCGCCGCCAAACGGATAACCCCGTCCCCGAAGGAATGGCCCGTCAAGCCGAATTCGAGCAGACCGCCTGCTAACAATCCACCAACGGCACCGCCAACGCCGAAGCTTTTCGCCAAGAATCGGTTGTCGAACAACAGACCCAGCGATACGCCGATAGCTGCTCCGATAAGAAGAAGAGATACAATGCGCAGAATAGCATAATACATACTGTCCGCCATCCGGCCATTGCGTTCTGTGACGAGCGTCCGGTCATCTATCGTTTTATAAATGTTGGTGAATACTAAGGATAGACCGGCAGCATCTGCCACATCGTAATAGCTGCCGCCTGTAGAATCAGCAATCTGCCGTAGAAGCCCCGAGCCTTCACCGTTCACCAGACTAAGCCCAATCGTGTTCACCGGTATGCTCTGCTCTTGGTAAGCGGCAATCTGCTCATTAATGCCCGATTCACTGAAGCCATCCGACAGCAGAATGACCATCGTCCCTCTGCCTGCATCCTCTTTGGTCACGATTGTATTCATCGCCTCGCCAAGCGCAAGACCGATATCCGTTCCGCCTTGTGTCGGCTCAAGTGAATCAATAGCAGCGAAGACCGCGTCCTTATTCGCCTGCTCCTTCACACTGATGAACGGCTGCAGAAGCTCTGCCGCATCACTGAATATAACGACCGCAACTCTTTTGTTGCTCTCCATATCTGCAATCATCTGCTTCGCTGCTGTATAACGCTCATTACTTGGATCGGTCTCCTGCATACTGCCGGAGTTGTCGATGACGAGCACGATGTCCTTCACCTGCTTAAGCCCGCCAATATTAAGGCCATACACCAGCTGAAGCGCCCCTCCGACCACGAACAGCATTACGAGGGTGGCTGGTACCAGCAGCTTCCATGACAGCCCGGAATAACGCTGCCGCCAAGAAGCTCCGTTCAGCCTTGGTGAGATCAGCTCAGCAAGGAGGCAGCCTAGTCCGATACATAATGCCATCACACCGAAGTAGAGGCCAATGGTAACGAATCGCGGAGCATCTGCCAGCAGCGTTCCAAGCAGGATCTCACCGGCTATGAATCCAACAGCACCGCCAATTAAGCTCAACAGCAGGAGAAGCCCGTTTAATTTTCTATGCTTCATCAAGCAGCATCCTCTCTGTGCTCATTAGCGGAGCTCTGGCAGCAGACCTTGATCTGCCCCATGGAACTCATAACCGCTCTGCACATAAGTTTCGTAATATACTTTTCCATTCCGATAATAGAGCAGATCCTCCAGATGGAAGCCCCCCATCATATTCAGCTTCTCTACTCCGCTGCTGCGCAGCTCATGCACACAGCCCAGCTTGTAGATTCGAGAGGTCTCATCTACACCAAGACTGTAGCGGATGAATTCACTGCTGCTGTCACCGAACAAATACTTCTCTTCATGCCGATGCTCATGCGTGTAATCGAGCAGCCGAACATTAATAATCGCGTTATCCTCCAGCGTTCTGTACAGACGATTGAACAAATCTTCCTTGGATAACGCCTGCCGGTTGCTGTAATCAACAGATACATTAGCCCGCTGAAGCAGCTCTTCCTCGAACGGCAGGCGGAATGGGGCAGCAGGCAAAATATGCTTGCGGCACACGTCAACCAGCCGCTCCGCCAGCTTCTCTGTTCCTTCATCCAGAAGTGTCGATATGCTGCCTGCATATCGGTCATCGAACCACACGAGCACGCCGCGTTTGTCCTCGATGTCCTTCATCACGCTGTCTGTTACCCGCTCGTAATAATCCATAATGTTCTGGCCGGTATACTCATCATCCATTCGAATGCTGTGGAGCGCCGCTTCTCTTAGCTGCCCTTCAAGGCTATCCAGCTGGCGTACTCTCGACTGATACAGCTCATGAAGCTTCTCCAGCTCCTCGGCGAATCGGCGGTATAACGCCAGCTCTGCCTCAAGCTTCAGCAGCTGCCAGCTCCTGCCGTATACCTCTGCCAGGAGAGCCCGTATCATCGCTCGCAGATTCACCTTGCCCAGCAGAGGCACTCGCTGGAACTTCATATCCTCCACGCGTGTCTCACGGTAGCCCTCAAGCTCATCCCTTGCGTGCTCAACCTCTCTCGCCAGCTCTTTGATCAGCACATGCAGCACTTCCAGCACGTTGCCGTTCTCGTTCTTCTCATCTGTCCATGCCGCTAATTGATAGAAGCCCAGCCGCGGATTGTCCGCCAGCTGCCTCGCAATCGTGCGGCGCAGCTCCTCGGAGACGCGAATCTCTACCAGCTTCTCCTGCACCGGGCGTTTGAAATGCGTATGGAAGAACGTTGCACAGCCATCTCCGAATAGGGCTTCCTCGGCTTCCCGAAGGGACATCCGCTTCAATTGATCATAGCGGGCACCGCTCGTGAGCAGCCCTGTCATATCACTCAGCTTGTCCTCTGCCGGAATAGCTCCGACCGCCTTTGCTTCCATGGATATAGGGTCAAGTCCGAAGAAAGCCAGCTTCATCTTGCTGTCGAAAGCCGGAGCTTCCTTCATCCGCCCCGTTAATTGCTTGCATAGCTGATACAGCACCGTCAGTGCAATCGAATGGTTAGGACGCTGAACCTTCGCAAGCCCAGCTGAGACGAAGCCTTGCCTGCCAGACTCGGCTAACAGGCTATTCTTGAATGAAGCATTATTATAAGCTTGGATGGAACGATCACTAGACCCATCCACAGCTTCTTTGCGTTTGCGGTTCTTCAATAATAGAATGCGGCTAATCATCTCATAATTGCCCTGCATCCCATCCTTAATAGTCATCCCTCTCTCATTGCGGTCAGACAATACATAGACGAGATCGAATAGAGGAGCCGGTCGATGCACGACAGGAATCGCCAGCCCATCGCCTGTTACTTGCAGATTTCCTGAATACTCGTAATCCAGCTGCTGCATCCGCTCCAGCTCACGCATGAAGCTTATGCCGACAGCACTCGCATAGCCGAATGTCTCCGATTGATCCCGTTCATTAATGAGTGTGTACAAATCCATCTGCACAGACTTGAACATTTGCAGAAACACAGATTGCGCAAGCAGCGAAATTTCCGCCACCAGCGCATTCATCGGGTCATCAACTCTCGTTATCACGGCTAGATGAAGCCGATCGAAGGAGGCGTAGAGCCTCCCATAATCAGCAATGGTATTGCTCACCTGACGGAGCGCTTGGTTCAGCTTCGCCAGATGATCGCCTTCTTGGTAGAAGGCCTGCCATATTTCCTTGCGTCTGCTCTTATCCCCGCCTGCTGCGGCATACACATCACGAAGGGCAACCCGCGTAATTGTCGCAGCATTCGCATTCACATGATCCTCTGCACCCTCAGACGATGACGGTGCAGCCTTGCCCGAGTCTACATGGAAGTAGACAACTCCAGCGCTGTTCTCCCATTTCCATTCATTCGAACGGATCATCGGCTCAATCGCGCTTCTGACCTCATCTCCAATGAACAGGAACACAGTCGGATAATGAATACTGCTCTGATCGTCGCCCTTCCCGCTTAGCTTCTGTTCAGCCGACGCATAGTCGGCCGCGAACTTCTCCAGCAGCTTATTCATGACTATCTCAGCTTCCTGCGGATTTCATTAAGCTTGGCGGTCATTTCCCGATAGAACTGATACGCCTCAGCTCCATTCGCAAGCTCCGCTTTCTCGTATTCTAGACGCTCGCGCGCGTCAACGAACAGCCCGAACAGCTCATCCAGCTTCGTCAGAAGCGGTGTTGTATCCTCTGTCGATGTCAGCTCCGTCACTCGCTTGGATGCCTTACGCATGAGCGTGCTGCGGCTCTTCTCATCCAGCTTCCGGAAATTCTCGAATACCTCGAACTCCACATAGCTGCCGCTCTTCATCAGGTTAGCGAATGGCGTCCATGCATCCTCTTCAGGGTCACGATCATAGACATATAGCGCACCCTTCTTCGTAATCGTATCCGTGTACAGCGCTTCAATGAACTGATCAAGCCATTTGCCCTCATCCTGATGCTTGTCCAGCAGTTGCTCCAGCTCGGCAGCCTTGCTGCTGATCGACTCATACTTCGCCAGCTCTTCTCTCACGCGGCGCAGCAGCTCAGGGGAACGAATGAGATTCTCCTGCGCCAGCTCCTCGGAGTAGCTGCCGAAGATATCCTTCGTGGAGTCCTGCTCCAGCCCTTCCGTCAGCAATCTTGTCAGCTCATTATGCGCGCGTTTCACTTCGCCAAGGTTCGGCTTCGCTGCTGTAAGCTGCATATTGTAGCCGCTCAGAAGCGCTGCAAGATCGAAGGCTTTCGTGAATCTGACGAAATAACGGCTGCTCGTATTGTTGTCGATATCCTTCTCGGCAACGATTCTGTAGCTCTCCGCCTTCGCAAACTCCGCACGGACACGGGCATTGTAGCTCTGCACGCGCGCATTCATATACGTATCGCCCCATGATTTCTCTGGAATCGGTGAAGGCAGATACGTCCAGTTCACTTTATCCGTCTGCACGAGGTGACGGCCGACGCCTTCCTTATCGAGAATGGTGCGCTCATAGCTTTCCTCATACACCTTAAGCGGCGTGTAGACGAACAAAGGCACACCGTTGCGAGTATTAAGCCAGAAAATCCGGTTCTTCACTTCACTCTCTTTAATCGTGAAATGCGACTTGCCCAGCGCATTGTTCTGGTAATTGCGAATCCCCTTCAGAATGCTCGGCGCCTGTACGGGCACGGATACGAAGCCCCATGACGGCACATGCAGATTGCCTGAGCTGTTGCTAAGATGGAATACTGGCACAGCCTCTTCATCGAGCTTGCTCGCAATGTTGCGCTCAACGAACTTCTCGATGGACTCGTCATTGCCATACTTCATAACGAGGAAATCCTCCATCGACTTCGTGATCAAATCTCCGAACTTGTCGGTCAGAAACTCGGAGATTGAGCTGACGATGTCGATCTCCTGCTCTTTCACCCATTGATTGGAGTGATCCAGAAGCTCCTGCGTGAAGTCGCGGATCAGGTCATCCCCATCCTTCTTGTCCAGCATCCGGCTGATAACATCAGAGATATCTGGCACGGCTACTAGATTCCAGTAATAGGTTTTGTTGCCTTTATGGTCAGCCTGCTCATCGCTGTTAAGCAGAATGTCGCCATTTTTGGAGAAGATCGAATTCAGCACATTCAAAATTTCCGTATACACGTTATAGATCCGGTTATTCTCTTCATTCAGCAGCTGATGCAGATCCTCGTAGAATTCAATCATCTGCTCCGTACGTTCCACATCAGCATGCAGCCAATATTCATTAATCTTCGCTTCAATATAGCTGTTCTTCTTCTTATCCTTGGATACGAATGCGCTCTTAGCATCGCCAAGCCGCTCCTCGGCTTGCTCTCTCGCCGATTCAATATCGCGCGGCAGACGCTGCAGGCTCTCGCGAAGCACCTCGATGTAGGACAGAAGCATTTTGAGCAGGCAGAAGCCCTTCTCCGTATAGAGCAGCCGTGATACATAGAATGGACCTTGCTCAGGATGCAGGAACGTACGCCGAATTTGATCTGTGAACTGGCCGACGATCTCCCCTGGCAGCTGCTTCTTCGCCTTGATATATTCCTCACGGGCACGGGTCAGGAACGTCATCTCCAGCTCCGTATCCATATTGACCGTCTGCATCTTCACTACATTGCTGTAGCTTAGGCGCTCGCTGTTCTCGAACCCTGGCAATGGCTCCGGCACACGTGATTCGAACGTCTTCACCATCGTGTCCAGATCAATGCCAAGCTTACGTGCGAACTTCTCTACATCGTCCTGCGTCGGCGCCTTCTCGAACATCTTGTCCATCTTGTTGAACAGTCGGTACGCCAGGTACGTCGTCATCTCTTCAATCGGAAGGACGGCAGATGATGCTCCGATAATGTTGTAGTCATAGTTGGCCGGGTACATCTTATTCATCTGCGCGATGTTCGTCCGGATGTTGCTGATATAGTCATGAATGGCGAACTCTTCACCGGACTGCTTATCCTCGCTCGCCATGAAGTTCGTAATATTCTCTGCCGTCACGTTCATGCAATAGTCATAGGCATTCTCGAGCAGCTTGCCCTCCGCATTCGTCGCCGAGATTAGATGGCATAGATTGAATGGAGGCAGCGGTGAATTAACGGATAAAATATTGCCATACTGCTGCTTAAATCGATCGCCGCGGCTATCGACGTTCATCCAGTAATCGAGTTCCTTCAGCGCGGCGTAGCCGTTCTTCTTGATGTACTCGCGTGTATGCTCACTCAAGCTTTTGTTCGCGAGGTTAATGTCCGGCGTGAACAAATAGCCGAGCGTATTCACGCGGTCAATACCTGCGGAGCCATGGTCTCGTTCAATTATGCCTCTAACGATATACGAAATATCGAGGAAGCAGCCGCTGCCTGTACCACCGGATAAGCCGGTAAGCAGGAAGACCATAAGCTTCTTGTTCGTGCCAACCGACAGCGTCTTGATTTTCTTATCTATACTCTGTACAACCTGATTAATCTTCGTGAACAGCAGCAGACGGCCTGCTTGCCGAACCCCTGCCGCACCGTTCATGCCATCGGTGATGCTGAGCTCTGGGGACAGCCAATCGGTAATGTACGGCTCCAGTATGCTGCGGTTCTGCAGCAGTCCGCCAACCTCTGGGTTGGACAGCAGCACGAATTCATTAATCGGATCGAGTCCGATGCCTTTGTATTTCTTATTGCGATCCTGCTCATTCGTCTCGAAGGCAAGGAACTCTACATTGTCCGGCTTATCCCGCTTGCGCTTGGATATAGGATCCTCCGGCAGCTTGAAGCGGCGGTTAATCTGGTATTTGAGGCGCAGCAGCGCATCGATTCCCGTGCCGCCAAGTCCGATAATTAGAATCGGGTTGTCAATCGTATCTACTCGTATTTTCTCACTGACGATACCTCCGCCTAGTGATACGTCCAGCTGCTGTATATGCTCTCTCACGATCGGTTTCATACGTTTCTTCCTCCCAGGTTCATGTTATACGATAAATTCAATGAGTATGGTCTTGTCTACTTGCTGCATAGGGATCATGAGTCGGTCTCCGCTCTTCAGCTCGAATGCGCGGCTGGCATCGATAGCACGGCCTGACTTCTCGATCGTGCATGCCGAGCCGTTCTTCAGAGCGATGCGGTCATTGCTGCTTGGCATGAATACAATCTTGTCTGTTTCCTTCAGCTCAGGTGCAAGCTGCAATAGCTGATGGAGATTGAATTTCCCTTTGAATGTGCTGAGCTTCTTATATTGTGGGAAGGTTTTCTCTCCCGTGTTCTCATCGCGTATCTCAATAACGATCTGGCCGACGAATCCTCGATTCGCTTGGCGAAGATAACGGCTGACGAAGTAGGCTGCGGCGAGCAGTGCGGCGAGTCCAACCACGCCCAGAATGACTGGCACGATTGGAAAAGGCTTCTCTTCCTCGGCTCCTGCTTCCGCTGTGCCTCCGCCTCCGCTAATGCCGCCCTTGGCACTAATGGTCACCGCTTCCGTCTCCCGATAGAAGCTGGACTCCTCAGCCTTCACGACCAGCTCGTAGTCATGCGCTTCGGCAATGGTGTAGCTGCCTTCGAAATGATCGCCGGCATTATTCATCGCAATCTCTTCTGATTGGCCGGTATCCACATCTTTGACGATCAGAACTGCGTTCATGTTGCGGTACTGCTCATTGTCGGCAAGCTTTTGTCCACCGTTCATCAGATAAGAGCTAATATTCACCTTGTCGCCCTTGGCATAAGTCTTAGCTGGAAGGGGCTCTATAGCAAGGCTTAGATCATAGTTGAAAATAAGATTAATATCGATCTGATCCTTATCGACACCCTTGACCTGCAGCGTCCAGTCGCCTTCAGCTGGGGTCATGAGCTTGAGCAGGGAATAGGTCTTCGACTTCGATAGCAGAATATCATCCGATGGAATCTGAACTTCCGCTCCAGACGGATCTATCAGCTTCGCCTCAACTGGCTTAGCGGACATGATCGAAATGTTGGCCTCAAGCACGTTGGCATTCGGTACGGACACCGTAACATTCTGATAGGTTCCATCCGCTGTGATGGAGTCGACCGGTACGACGTTCAGCTCCAGATGACTGGCGAAGATCTCACTTAGAATTTGTGGAAGATCGTCTGCTGAATCGGTGGAGAAGGACTTCCCGCCCGTCTGGTCAGACAGCTTCGCGAGCGCTTCTTTGTTCAGCTTGCCGTCCGCATTAAGTCCGATCGTATAGATCGGCACCCCGTTGTCGTTCGCTGACTTCAGTGCCTCAGCCATCTCCTTGTCCGACTCCGCCTGCGTTCTTCCAGTCTGATCATTGAAATCGTTATTGCCGTCCGCCAGCAGTATAATCATAGGCTCATGATTCGAATCTGCGCCGTCCTTCAAGATTTGCATCGCTTCCTTCACCCCAACCGCGACATCGGTGTAGGCACCGCGGTTCAGCTGATCAATGAAGCTCTTCAGATTCGTTTTATCCGCAGCAGAATTAATCTCAAGCAATGCCTTCTCCCGCTGAATCTGATCGGTATAAGCGACAACGCCAACCTGATCGCCCTGGACGGAGAGCATATCGATGAACATCTTCATCGCTTCATTGCCGATGGCGGCTGGATCACTCTTGCTCATCGAATTACTGACGTCAAGAACGAGCACAGCGTCAATATTCGACGAGGCGGCTGCCGCATTCGCCGTCGTTATACCGCTAAGAGGCAGAAGAAGAACAGCTGCTGCTACTATTAAATGGCGGATCATTCGTATCATAGGTTTACTACTCCTTTGGAATCCCTAGCTGGACAGCTAGTCTATTAGTCATACATATAGACGAAATCCAGGTCATCATACCCTGCACTTGTCCATGAAATTATCAAGCGAATCGCAATGATGGTATAATGTCAGTATACCTGATCAATTCCCAATAATCACTTTTACTCACTTTTAATGTAAGAAAGGAGCTAAGGCTATGGTTACATACGCTTGTCTGGGATTAATGTTTCTTTTTGTCGTCATCCTATCAGCCACCTATGCTTCCCGCCGTAACAAGGCCCCTGCGCCAGAGCAGATAGATAAGCTTCTCTTCTCCATTCTTAGAGGGATCGGGCGTGATCGTCCATGATGAAGAAGCTGCCCGTGAAGCTTAATGCATTCATTAAAACACGCTATGCTTATAAGAAGCTTAAAATATGTCGAAAATGCGGTCACTTCACTGTATTAGGCGACGCAGAATGCGAAGTATGCGGCAGAGACGCGCTCGTACGTGTAGAGGAGCAAGCTGCTGCGATGGTATCGAAATCGATGTGGAAGCAGCGGATTCTCGCTGTGATCATCTGGGGAATTGGTATGCCGTTCAGCAGCTCATCCAAGCAGCTTGCTCTATATATCGCTGCCGGAGCTGTTCTGCTGGCCGTGCTCTGGTTCATGCAGCGCAGGAGCTTCGCTTCGGAGTCGATGCGTAAACTGGAGTATCTGCTCCATGAGGATGCGAATAAGCTGATAGCAGGCTTAATGCAGGATAGAGAAGCCGCAATCGAGGTGTTCCACGAAGGCGATAAGCCGTTAGCTTATGAGATGCTTCGTGAGATTGGAGCGCTAGTCCATACGGATCAGCTGCGAGTAGAGCAGATTCTGCTGCTGCAGTCATTCAGTCTCCGCAAGGATATGGATCTGATGCTGGAGCCGCTGCTGATGGATCATTTCAACCCTGATCTCGCTGCTTATATTGGAGAGCTTGCCAAGATTAAGCGAGAGATGTTGAAGGAAAAAGCGTTCCGCTATCTGCTTGTTCATGAGACGAACATCCTGAGGATGGAGGGCGGTGAGGATATTCTCGTCAGTGCAGCCGGAGCTGCAGTACGGATGAAGCGCTATGTGGTCATGTATCCGCATCTGGTAATGCGCTATGCTCGCAAGCTGCCGAAGGAACGTTTTCTACGATTATATCGGATGGTTGCCGCAACTCCCGCCGGATATGGCGAGCAGCTGGTGAGAGAGGTATTCGATATTTATAACGAGAAATATAAATGGGACAATGACTTCAACGGCACATCGGCAGAGCCGAGCCGCAGCACGTAATGACCTGCCCATGCAGAGCAAGGAGGGAACTAGGGCGAATGAAGCATGAGCGATTCCTTGATCTAATAACAGGAGAAATCTGGACAACGAAGGACTATGGCAAAATGTTCTTCGAGGTTGTGTGGCAGCAGCAGAAGGATGCTGATGTCATTCCACCACATAATCCACATTATGAACGTCCTGCTCTATTAACGGATGAAGAGTATATGGAAATCGGCTATAACGCGATGAAGGATAATGACGAGTTCGAACGGATTGCTGCCTCTGGTTAAATAGATACTATACAGACGAATGATCTTGCGAACGTTGGCGTTTCTTCAGAATCATTCGTCTGCTCCGATACCCTGTCACCGCATCTCATTAGCCCTTCAGCTTGACTTTCTTCTTATCCAAGCTGGTATGCACAATATGACGGAATGCAGCTGTACTCGCTTCCGATTCGAAAGCACGCTTGGGGATCACCAACGACTTGTTCGAAGCTAGATAAATAAGGAATAGATCGAGGGATTCTACTACTTTGTAGATTTCCTTCCACGCGATCCTTCCGATCCAGCTTGAACCTCACCGATGCTTCTTCACTCATACACAAAAAACCCTCTAGTATATTTTATTCAAATCCACCACATATCCCTAGATTAATGAAACAATAGCAAGTCCAGAAAATGATGTAGTGCTGAAGCGGTAAGCTCTGCTGTCTTGAAATGTGAAAAGGAGTTGTACAAACGATTGATTTCATTTTATACTACAAGTGATAATAATTCTCAATTAATGATTGCGAGTGACTAATATTCAACAGAAGCTTCTCTCACAAAGGAGGGCACAAAAATGAGACAACCTGCTTCCTTCTTGCAAACGGGCAATGGCTATAGCTACTGGAAAAGGCAAGCCGCTATGGCAGAGCTCGAGCAGCAAGTCGCTGCTGTAAGTGAGCACGATGGGTGGTCTTCGGAATCCAAAGCTATGATTGACCGAACTATCCATTATATGAATGAGAGATATGCCGAGGGCTTGACGAGGCAGAAGCTGTCTTCCATTGCGGGCATGAGCCTGTGGCATTACTCCCATCAATTCAAGTATTGGGTTGGGCAAAGCCCTATTGATTATTTAAACAGCATCCGGATCAACAAAGCGAAGGAGCTGCTGCTTCACTCTAGCATGCGGATTAAGGAAATTGCAGAGAACGTCGGCTTTGAGGATGAATTTTATTTCAGCCGAAAGTTCAAGAAAGTGGCGGGCATAACGCCCAAACAATATGCCGCGTGGACAACTACACGAATTGCTTCCTTCTCGTTCCCCTATGCAGGACATTTGCTCGCCTTAGGCATTATTCCGTGTGCCGCTCAGGCTGATCTGCAAAGGGATATACACCGTCATGCTTTTATTCAGAATATCCCTTATTTGCTCAGACGCTCCAAACAAATGGAGCCGGAGCTTGTCGACTATAATCGCATTACGCTTCAGCAGGCAAAGCCCGAACTCATTTTATGCGACGATATGGTCAATGAACAGATTATAGGCTCAATCAGCCAAATCGCCCGCACCGTCGTTATTCCTTGGCTCGAGCTGGACTGGCGGCAGCAGTTCATGCAAATTGCATCCTTGCTCGGAAGAACAGAAGCAGCAGTAAGCTGGCTAGCGGATTATGATCATAAGGCAGCATGCGCCGGAGAGAGGATTAGGAAGCTGTATCAAGGGGAAACAATCTCAATTGTTCATCTCATGCAAGGACATATTGTTATATATGGACGTCGTAACGGAGGGGCTGTCTTGTATGAGGATTTGAAATTAAATTGCCCTTACGATTCAAATGACATATCCATTCTGCATGCGATTAAAGAGCATGAGCTGCCTATGTTTACGGGAGATCGTCTATTGCTCATCATTGATGCCGATCAAGCGTCACAGCAATTATGGTGGCAGCTGCAGCATAGCAGCGGATGGAAACAGCTCAAAGCTGTAAAAGCAGGAAATGTCCGGCGAATCCATGAATGCCCTTGGCTGGACTATTCCCCGTTTGCTCACAATCTTATGGTAGAGCAGGTAGAAGGGCTGTTCGATATGAACTAAACACAATTGTCCATGTTATGCGAAGTGACTGGCGCGTATAATACGTTTTGATCATGATAAGTGTTGACATTATTATCAAAACGGAGGTTTCAACATGTACGTTTACCGTCATTGTTCCCTAAGCATCGCCTTAATTGCCATTCTTCTTCTATTATCAGCATGCGGGAGTAGTAGGGACAATCTACAACCATCTCCAGCAGCTTCCAATGCTGATTCTTCTTCTGCAACACATGAAGCAACAGCCGAACCACGCATCGTCACTCATCCGCTTGGCACAACCGAGCTCCCTGCCAATCCCCAGCGCATAGCCTCAATAAATCTGGAGGACATGCTGCTTGCCTTGAAGGTCCCCCTTGTATTCGGGATGTCTATCGGGGAAGGATATTACCTGAATGATCAGCTTAAGGCACAGGGGGCAGAACTTGAAGCTTGGGGTGACACTCTGAATCTGGAAGCCATTGTCGCAGCCCAGCCTGACTTGATTATTGCCAGCACCGCTATTCAGCAAGAAGACTATGACAATCTGTCCAAAATTGCTCCAACCATCGTCTATGATCGTGAGGATTGGAGAAACTCGCTGACAGCCATAGGACAAGCTTTCGGTATAGAAGATGAAGCACAAGCAGTTGTGAGCGAATATGAGAACAAGATTGCCCAAGGCCAAACAGCACTGAGCCATTTACTCACAGAAGACAAGAGTGTTGCCTTCATCCGTATGACCGCCAAGGATTTCCGTGTTTATTTCCCTAATTATGTCGATGAGCAGACAAAGGTTGAATGGCCGACGTATCCAGGCATTTTGTATAATGAGCTTGGCTTGAAGCTTGATCCAACCGTCCAGCAATGGCACGAGGAGCAGCCGAATTTTCAAAATGTCGCGATATCACTTGAAATGCTGCCCGAACTGCAGGCCGATTATCTATTCGTTACACTTGGTGGAGCAGGCGGTACAGACGAGGAAATTAAACAATTGAAGGAGAACTTCGAGAGCACAGTTGAGAAATCAGCCGTGTGGAAATCTGTTCCCGCTGTCCAAGCAGACCGCGTTATTTACGTAAATGCCAGGCATTGGATCAGCTCCGGTCCGATCGCAAACAGCATGAAGATAGATGACGTTATTACGGCGCTTGGTTCATCCAACTAATGTAAACTAAGAAAAGTTCCGACCCACCGCAAGGAGGGACGGAACTTTTCTTAGTTACGACAATAAAACGATTAGGCGAACGTGCTTGTAATATCGTTCCAGTGTGACAGATCCGGTAATTTCTGCGCTCCCCAGTATTCAAGAAACATCCGAATAACCTCGCTTTTATCCGTCGTTTGATAACCGTAGTGCTTAAACGAATCGTCGGCATACACGAACCGAATTTTCAAATGAATGATTCCTATGATTATCCGCTATCTAAATCTCGATACTCCTTCACCTGCAGCAGCTCTTCCCTCAACCGCTCGTAATCCTTATGCAGAGAAGCATTGACATAACGCTCCCAGAATTCACGATCATTACATGCCAGCGCCTCCCGCAGTCTGGTCGCATTAATCGGCAGCCTCGCTCTTGGCAGTATCAGCCTACTAATGGAACCCATTTCTTCTTGTGGGAACCAGCTCTCCCGCTCCTCATCATTGCCATAGATCATCAAATCCAGCTCTGGCAGAGCATGCTCTCTTCCGAATTGTCTAGCAGCTTCCAGCAAGTACCGGCCCCAATCCTGACTATGATCACCCTCATGAGTATAATCCGGCAGTGCTGCAAGCCAGATTCGATCTCCATAAATTTTCCGAAGCAGCTCCATTCTAAGCTTGGCCCCATAGGGATTTCGCAGAGTGCCTTGAAGCTGGGCTGAGCCTACGAATACGAGCACGTTGCTGCACACAGTTAATGCGGTATCGATCATCTGCTCATGTCCTAGATGGACATGCTGGAATCGTCCTAGAATAAATCCAAATTGAAAAGACATCTTTACTTCTCCTCCCTTGTTCCCTTTCCCTTATTTTATAAGTACCGCTCTACAAAAAAACGAATCTTATTCTCTATTGTACCCGACAGTACAATGGCTTGCTGCTGTGCGTTCTCATCGCGCATTCTATCACGGACTTCTCTCCAGTGATCTGGGCCTGCTTGCAGGTTTTGCGGCACACGCCCATCATGCTTATAAATAACCTCATACAGCCCTGTAATGCCCTGTTCGTCTGCCGCATGGACGATCAGTTGATTGCGATCATCCCGCGCTACCTTCACTTCACCTGGAATGCTGCGCTTCCCGGCATCCATCGAGAACTTCATCCGATCCTGACCATTGCTGTATGCGGTCTTCATTGCCCATCCAAGCGTATCTCGGCCAATATGGCCGTAGAAGCCCGATCCAATTCCATACGATACGAACGCTAGTGGGATTCCGTTATTCTCCAACACTCTATCGTATTCCTTCACTTGCTCGAAGCTCATTCCTTCACCAATAATGACGGCTACATCGCTTAGCAGCCCATTAGCTTCTGCCACTCGATAAATATCGATTGCCTGACGGAGCACATCGCCGCTATCCGGGCGCAGTACGATTCGTACTCCCTGCTCCCTAGCATGCTGTCCAAGCTGAGGCAGGTATTCCCGGATAACTCTGTCAGCATCATACGTATCAATAACTAGTGCAACGACCTTCTCACCTACAGCAGCTGTAGCATCGATAGCATGGAGGAAACAAGCGAGCTCATCATCATATTGCTGGGTAACCTTATGCGCGAGCGCCGAGATGCTGCCAATTATAGCGTTCGGAGTATGCTTGGTCGTATGATAATCATCCGTGCCCTGCAGCGACAAATTCCACGCTGTACCTGCCCAGTAAGCATCCTCCAAGCTGCGGTGGCCACGGAATCCGAAGCTGTGCAGCCGCCATATGAAGCCATCATCCGCTCCCTGCTCGGCTTGCTTGAGATCCAGATACCGCCGCATATGGAAGGCTTCCGTTGCGCAAGCACTTGGAAAATACGCCTGCATGAATATCCCCTCCCACCAGCTAACCAGCTCACCGAAGCCTTCCTTCGTGTTGCGCACTTGGGCAAATGGCGTTCCTGCCGGACACCAGGTTCCCTCTGGAAGCGACTCAATAGCAATAGGTGCGTACCCGCTGCATATATCGATCACTCGCTGGAACAGCTCCGTCGGGAATACAAGCCCCTGCATCGCAGCTCCGCGCTCCGCTTCCCGCAGATGCTCCTCCGTTAGCTGAACCGACAGCAGATTCAGTGCAATTTCACGAAAGCCATATAGAATCATGCCTTCTCGGCGGTTATATAGATGGCTAATCTCCCAATCCATATTGATCTTCAGACGGTAATGCGACAGATTATAGCTGTCAGTCAACAACAGTGGGTTCGTACGAAGTTCGTTCAACATAATAAATTCCTCCGTTTTTTTATAGTCGAAATGACTATATAAATTGGTATAGATAATTCCTCTTATTCAGAGGTCTTATCCCGGCACTATTTATTTCTAAAATAAGCTTGAGTTATAAATGGAAATGTTAGGTGCATAGCCGGTAAATTCATAGAGCTGTGCAGGCCGATTGGAATTGCGATCCGTCGTCTTCGCTTCACCGTCAGGACCTTTCACCTCGCGGATTAGCCCTTTTCGAGTCTTCGTTGTAAGTAAGTTGCGCTTGAAGTTAGCCAGATCCTCCTCGAAGGAAGGTACAACTGTGCGAATTACCTGATACAGCTCTCTAATGGTGAACGCGGCGGGCAGAAATTCCTCAGCTATCGTCGTCGTCATCATTTTACTCTGAATATGCTTAAGTGTGTCATTCAACAGCTCATTATGGTCAAAAGCTAGTGTTAAGGCTTGTGCCTCCTCGACCGTGAACAGCTTCGCTTCATCCGCATCGGTATCAGCCGCCAAGCTCCGCAAATGATTCTCTTGCACTAGCGCGCAATAGACGACGGTGGGCATCCAGCCGCGAGGATCGCGTCCCGGATAATAGACGGTCTTAACTTGCTCGATCAACACGTCACGATCTACGTTCGTCTCTTCCTTAAGCTCCCTATAAGCGGCTTCCGTTATCGTCTCTTTCTCGGACGAGAAGCCTCCGGGCAAAGCCCAATAACCAGGGTAAGCTCTTGATTTGCTGCTTCTCTTCACCAGTAGAACGTTAAGCGTGCGATCGGCCAGCATTTTGTAATTGCCTGGCTTAGCGTGAGACAAAATCGTGAATATAGCGATATCGACCGGCAATCCATCCGGTGTTCTATACTTCTTCTGTGATGGCTCCAAGTGCTTCGTTCACCTCCTGATGTGTTTTAGTATATGCCACTCATTTAATAATGTCAATATGACTATTATAATTAGTTCCAAACTTTGCGAATTAGTTCGGATCAACACTTCTTTTAGCGATTATCCACTACCTTTGTCAGGCAGGCAGGGACAGCCCCTCAGGGGTCGAATACAACAGGTAAAATCAAGTTAAGAGGTGATCACAATGACGTTGTTGAAAACGAAAGAGGCTGCTCAGCAGCTTGCCGTCAGTGAAACAACTATCAGACGTTGGGTATCCCTGTTCCCCTCCTCCTTCGCCAAAGATATGTTCGGCCATTATATTTTTGATGGGCCGGCCATGGAAAAGCTTCAGATGATTAAGACGAGCCTGGAGGAAGGAACGGGACTTTATGACATCAAGCTCCCTCCACTAGATGACTCCGCCACTGCCCCTACCCCAGTTCCCGTCCCTGTCACTGCTCCAGCCGCCCCAATCGTCTATGAAGAGTCGGAATCTCTTCTCATTAGACTGAACCGCTTGGAGTCCTCCATGTCACACAAAGCAGATGAGGTCGTATCCTTCCAACTGCTCCATCACAGGGAAGAGCTGAACGAAATCCGCCAGACACTGAATCAGCTTGCTGCAAGCCTGGAGATGCTCCAGCCTGTTCTTAAACAATATAGCTCAGTCGTGGAGGCGGCAAGCAAGCCAATCCCAGCAGCCGCTGAACGCCCTAAGCGGCGCACGCTTTTCCGCACTATTTTCCCCTTCCTATAGACGCTATTCTTCATCCTCCTCTACGGTCACAGCTACGCGTTCGGATCTTGCTAGCCCTGTCAGCTGCCTGGAAGTTGATGGATAGAAGAAGGATGCTGCAGCCTGAGCAATTAATAGATCATTCGGCGGCTCCGCCTCAATCGTTACCAAGTAAGTAACAATCGCAGAGCTGCCTGATGATAGACTTCCTATTGCAACCCCAGTCGCCAATTGGCTCGTATCGAAGGATCCCCGTTCACTCAAGCTCCCTTCCACAGCTGAGGTCATGGCTGGCAGAAGCCCTGTCGGATAAAAAATAAGACTGTCTCCGCAGCAGCTTATTAGCTGTGTGGAGACAGTCTCTATCATGATGGTTATGATTAAAAAGTTATACCTTCTTATTGATCCTATCCGTTCGCATACGTTCCATGACTAGCACAGCTAACAGTACTTAGCTTACAGCTTAACATCCTGCGGGTGGGACTCCGTCACAAGCTCGATGGCACGTGCATTGGCAGCCACCTGCTCCGGATCTTTGCACCCGGGAATAACAGCCGTTACGGCCGGGTGCTTCAAGCACCACGCCAATGCCCAGCTTGCCATATCAACGCCTTCTGGCAGCTCCTCGCGCCCGATGCGCTCCACTTCCTCGAGCTTAATCCGCGTACTCTCGGGATCATGCCGGTGACGCACATCTGTACTGTCGAATACAGCACCCGGCTTGTATTTGCCGCTCAAATAGCCGCTAGCCAGCGGCACTCTTGCAAGCACGCCCAAATCCTGCTCCTCGCATGAAGGGAATACCCGCTCCTCCGGGATGCGGTCGAGCCTATTGTATACCACTTGAATGACGCGGGAGTTCACACTTGTCGAGGCCTGTGTCTGATGCAGATTATCGTTGCTGCCGATGGATGTGCCAAGGTGGCGGATTTTGCCTAGTGCTACTTGCTTATCCAGTGCTGTCCAGAGCTCATCATTGTCAAAAACCTCATCCGGCCCCGAATGGAACTGATACAGATCAATATATTCAAGCTGCAGCGCCTTCAACGAGGCATCTAGCTGGGCGATAACGCCCTCTGCATGAAAGACATCCGTTCGCGAGAAACGTTCATGGAAATGATGTCCGAACTTCGTCGCAATGATCCAATCCTCGCGATTGCGGCGGCTAATATAATTCCCGATTAGTGACTCGGACAGATGGTCACCGTAGCATTCCGCCGTATCAATGAGATTAATGCCGAGCTCATGCCCCTTATCGAGTATTGCATCTGCTTCCTCTTGCGTATCCCCATTCTCCTCCGAACTGCCACGTCCCGATTCCAATTACCGATACATTCAAATCCGTCTTGCCTAGTCTCCGGTATTTCACTGCCGCCACTCCCTTCATTTTTATATAACACTGCTTGCCACCCTATTATAACGCGTCTATAGATGGAAAATAAATACATCCATTTGGCTAACTCTGCCTTCGCGTGACTCTTGCTCGAATTCAACTCCTTACTAGGACAAATGAGCATCGGCCTATTAAGACCACATAACAAGACACGAGTTGAGACAATGCTACTGGAGCGCTTCGCTAATGCTGTTTTTCGGCTTATTGAGCTATTTGGGGGAGTTAGTGGTGCTGTTAAGGTTGGTTTGCAGCTTATGGAGGGTCTTTCGAGTGAACCAAGTGCGGTGAAGATGCTGGCTGGTGTCTAGCCACACCGCTAGGACGTAGAAGAAAGGGTTGAGCAGCTGCTCAACCCTTTCTTCTTTATGGCAGAGCCAGCTTGCCAAGCACCGTTGAACGGCTCGCTCCCGTAGCCGATGGCAAGTTATTGCTGATGCCATGCAAGCAGTCATTGCCTAGAAGAGCGAAGATGACCGCTTCCTTGGCGTCATCATTGAATCCGAGTGCCTGTGAATTCATCACATGCTGATCAGGCAGGAGGGTAGCCAGCATCGCTAGCAGCGTCCGGTTATGGGCGCCCCCGCCAGTGATAATTACCTCATCGATTCTACAGCGCGGGAATACGAATTGCCGATAGCCAGCTGCTATCGACTCCGCCGTAAAGGCTGTAGCCGTTGCGATGATATCAGAATCAGACAACCCTTTGAACTTCGCCTTACGGACGAATTCCGCCGTATAGGCTTTGCCGAACACCTCTCGTCCCGTTGACTTGGGAGGAGACAGCTGGAAGTAGGGATGCTCCATCATCTGTGCGACAAGCTCTTGATCAGGTCGCCCCTGAGCAGCCCACTTCCCGCCGTCATCATAGGCGCAGCGTCCCTCCGTCAGCAGATATACCGCTTGGTCCATCACCATGTTGCCAGGACCTGTGTCGAAGGCGAACACATCAGCTGCCGCAGCTCCCGGCGGCAAAGCGGTGCAATTGCCGATTCCGCCGACATTTTGCAGTAAGCGTCCCTTCTCCTCATGACGGAATAGAATGAGATCGCCATAAGGAGCAAGTGGAGCGCCTTGTCCGCCAACAGCCATATCCGCCGGACGGAAATCGCCCACCGTCAGCTTGCCTGTCAGCTTCGCCAGCACAGACAAATCTCCGAGCTGAAGTGTAGAACGAACCAGATACGGATCAGCAGCCGTGTCCGCCTCAGGAATATGCCATACCGTCTGACCATGCGAGCTGACGAAATCCACTTCATCCATGGACATGCCCGCTTCCTTCACAGCCGAATGCACAGCGGCTGCGAACCGCTCTGCCAAATACACATTCATTCCGCAGGCAAGCGCAACATCAGAGCGATCCACCGTGCAGAGATCCTTCAATCTCTCGCGCAGCGGCGCATCATAGGATTCGCTGTAATAATGAAGCAGCTCTGCCTTCGAATCGAGTCCGCTGCCCTCGATCCGAACGATAGCAGCATCAATGCCATCGAGCGATGTACCCGACATTAACCCAACAGCGATAACCGAAGGCTTATCCCCGAATAGGTTAATCATGATGTCATACCCCACCCAGCTGGATAACGCTCTCCAAGTGATACAGGCAGACGTCCTTTGAATGGAATCGCACCCGTTAATGCCTTCGCCATACTCTGCAGCGCCAGCGGTCTGCTCTCATAAGCGGCGGCGAAAGTAAGGCCCTCCGGCAGCTTAAGCAGATCATAAGGATTGCGCAGCGCCACGACTACGAGCGGCTTGCCCAGCTCCTGAAGCCTGCGGACGAGCTCGAGCTGCGCCTCATTGAACTGTGCATTATAGGTGCCGATAACGAGCTGCTCTACCGCATCATCGGCTGCAGCAGCTAGAATCGCTTCACTCTCTGCAGCTACATCAGTCACCTTCACCACTGCATCCTGCACATCCAAACCTTGCTTCGCCAGCGCAGCACCCAAGCTATAGCTGTCCTCGAACAGCTCGTCTACCAGCGTAGCAACAGCTGCCGACACCGTTACCGCCAGTGTGCGGCGAGGCTGCAGCGGAATAATTCCCTGCTCATTGCTGATCAGCGTCATGCTGGCTTCGCTAATCCGCCTTGCCGCCTCCATATGTGCAGAGCTGCCTGGTACAGCAGCTGATGCACTGGATAATCCCTTCATGCTGGAGTCAGACTCCTCAGCCCACACGCCTCTTTTACTCTTATAAGTCAATAGACGCCTTACGGACGCATCAATTCGCTCTTCTGTTATTCGCCCTTCCAGCACAGCCTTCTCTATCGCTTCAATCGCTCCGATCTGAAGCTCTTGGCGATGGCTGATCAGCACAGAGTCCGCGCCTGCCTCAATCGCCATAACCGCGGCGTCCACTGTACCATAATGAACGGCAATCGCATTCATCTCCATGCAGTCCGTCATAATAATGCCCTCGAACCCGAGCTCCTCCCGCAGCAGCCCCGTCAACACCGCATGAGACAGAGTGACCGGCACCTTCTGCTGCTCAAGAGCTGGGAAATAAATATGCGCTGACATAATCGCATCTACACCCTCGGCGATCGCCTTTCGGAACGGCACAAGCTCAATGCGTTCCATCCGCTCACGGTCATGCTGTACCGTCGGCAGATCCAAGTGAGAATCTACATCGGTGTCGCCATGCCCTGGAAAATGCTTCGCTGTCGCCGATACGCCAGCATCCTGCAGTCCGCCGATCATTCTCGCGCCATACTCGGCTGTCTCTTCCGGCGATTCGCCGAAGGAGCGAACGCCGATAACAGGATTGCGCGCATTATTGTTCACATCCAGAACAGGCGCATAGTTCAAGTTAATGCCCAGCGCATGCAGCTCCCTGCCGCTAATCAAGGCTGATTCATAAGCCGCATCCAGTGATCCGGCCGCCGCAATGGCCATCTGCCCTGGCATAAGGGCGACACCCTCGGTTATCCGCGCAACCATGCCGCCCTCCTGATCGATAGATATCCATAGAGGAACATTACCAGATGCAGCAGCGATCTCTTGAAGTGAAGCGGATAACTCGCCAATCTGCGTTGCAGATTCCACATTACGGGCAAAATAAATAACGCCCCCTATTCGATACTCCTCGACGAACCGCTTCAGCTCGCCAGACACTTCCGTCCCATAAAATCCGCATATCAGCAGCTGGCCGATCTTATGACGCAGATTCATCCCACTTATCTGGCGGTCCAGTTCCTTCTTCTCCATGTTGATCATCCTCTCTATAGATAGCGTAAGTAAGGCTTCCTCATCATTAACCACCGCTCACTCTGCTGCTGCCAGTCTTCTACTATAGCCTGCAGACCCTCTGAGGCTGCAATGGAATGACGTACCCTATCGCCGCCGCATAATAAATCAATAAAATAGCGTGAGCCTTCTCTTGGAGGCTTCAGCCATTCGAACGCTTCTGGATACAAGGCCGCTATTTCATGCAGCAGCGTTAATCCCGTCCGCACCGACTCGAACTGGGCTTTATCCGTTACGAACAACCGCACTCCGCCGCAGAGCTCTCCTTGATGCTTGGAGAACGTCGGCGTAGCGAATACGGGGTGAACATGCACCCCCGGAAGCTCATAAGATGCCATTCGGGCGGCCAGCTCCTTCCCATCGATCCAAGGCGCTCCTATCCACTCGAACGGCCGCGTCGTTCCTCTTCCTTCGGATACATTCGTCCCTTCAAACAAGCAGGTGCCTGCATACGTCCGTACCGAATCGATGCTTGGCATATTCGGTGAAGGCATCATCCATGGAAGGCCGGTATCCCCATACTCCATGCCGCGGCTCCAGCCCTCCAGCTCGATCACGTCCAGCTCGCATCCTATCCCTTCCAGCTCATTCACCATACAAGCCAATTCCCCGATCGTCATGCCCGTTCGCATAGGCATCGTCCATACGCCGACCATCGATTCATAGCCGGGCGTCAGCAGACCGCCTTCACTGTTCAAGCCGCCCAGCGGGTTCGGGCGATCTAGAACGAGCAAGCTCGTCCCATTCTCTGCACATGCCTTCATCACATAGACTAAGGTGCTTACATACGTATAGAAGCGAACGCCTAAATCCTGTATATCAAAAACGACCGTATCCACGTTCTCCAACATGCGTCCGGTCGGTTTTTTGGTTTCGCCATAAAGGCTATATATGGGGATGCCCAGCGCTTCATCCCGCTCATCTCCGAACAATACACCTGCCTGTCTCTGACCATGCAAGCCATGCTCGCAGGCGAACAGTGCTGTTAATTCAGCTGAGGCCAGACCTGCGATGACCTCAACAGTGGACTCGAATTGCCGCGTCACTCCTGTTGGATTGGTTACAAGCCCCAGTCTCTTCCCTGTAATCATCGGATGCTGCACCATATCCCTCAGACGGTCAACGCCTGCTAGAACTCGCAGTCTGGAAGTACTCATATGCGCACTCCTCCCTCTTCCTCCTCCAGCTCTTTATCCGCATCTGGATTCATAGCATTGAAGGCTGCTTTATGGGTATAGATCGACATCATGCCAGTGAATAATGCCGCAAAGCCGACCACCGTGAGCAGCAATGGAACCATCACAATGGCTGCCTGCAGAAAAGCTCCAATCGTATATACGGGATAGCGGAAGAACAGCTTGACGCTCTCTCCCATCGCCCTGAAGATGCCCATACCTTGCTGTAATACCAGCTGCAGCGTATAGAACTGCGAGATAAGCGCCGCTGCAACGAAGTAGGTCTGGAACACCGCAATAATCAAATAGAATAGACCGCTTCTTCCGCCGTAATACCACCACGTCGACCATAGAATAATAGCCAATATAGAGCAGAACAGACCGAATATCGCAGCCGGGAAGAAGCCTTTGGCCGCACCCTGGAGCATGACCTTCACTCCCGAACGTTTCCCTATCGTTCTCTGATGATAGGCATAGAAGCCGCCGAATATAAGGGGCATGTAGAGCAGCGGAAGCAGGATCAATACATAGGGTACTGGTGCAAGCAGCAGAATGGGTATGAGTACGATAGAGCTGATCAGGCTATATATCGCGACCGGCACAATTTCCCGGTAAACCTCGATACCCGATGTCACTAACACTTGATTTAACTTGCGCATAGCCTGACCGTCCTTCCTGTGTTTCCTTCATTCCTAATAAGCAATATGAGTAAAGAAGGCCATAACGGCCCTCTTTATCCTGTTTATTTTATAATTCTATACGCTGCTCCGTCTTCGGATCGAAGAAATGAACCTTGCTGAAGTCGAGCAGGAACGTTTTGTTCAGGCCAATGTAGGCCTTCGTCTCTGGATGCATCTTAGCGGTTATCATCCGTTCTCCGACACGGTAATAGACGAGATTCTCTGAGCCTAAGTGCTCTACAACCTGTATAACGGCCTGCATCGGATGGTCGTGGCTGATATTAGGTGCATAATCCTCGCCCATAATATGCTCAGGACGAATGCCTAGAATAACAGGGCTTCCATCATATGACTTCAGAGCTGCGGCAACCTTGTCACTAATCGTGAATGTCGCGCCATCCACCTTCACTTTATTCCCATTCACATGGGCATCCATGAAGTTCATTGCAGGCGATCCGATGAATCCGGCTACGAACATATTCTGCGGCTTTGCATACAGCTCTGTTGGGGAAGCAATTTGCTGAATAACCCCTTTATTCATCACGACAATCCGTTCACCGAGTGTCATCGCTTCAACCTGATCATGCGTAACATATACGATCGTTGCGCCAAGACGCTTATGCAGCTCAGACAATTCCACCCGCATCTGAACACGCAGCTTCGCATCGAGGTTGGAGAGCGGCTCATCGAACAGGAATACTTGCGGATCACGTACAATCGCACGGCCTACTGCAACCCGCTGACGCTGTCCACCGGACAGCTCGCGAGGCTTTCTCTCCAGCATCTCTTCCAGTCCAAGAATCGAAGCAGCCTGATTCACCTTATCATCAATATAAGCTTTGGGCTTCTTCAGGTTCTTCAAGCCGAAGGACAGATTCTCACGAATCGACATATGCGGATATAGCGCATAGTCCTGGAATACCATTGCGATATCCCGATCCTTCGGATGGTAATCGTTAACGATTGTGTCCCCAATAATGATATCGCCGCTCGTCTGCCGCTCAAGCCCTGCGATCATCCGCAGTGACGTTGTTTTGCCACAGCCTGACGGTCCTACGAACACTAGAAACTCTTTATCATTAATAACGAAGTCGGAGCCCGCCACCGCGGTGAAAGTCCCCTTCTTATCATCTGTGTATTGCTTGCGTACATTACGAAATTCAACGCGTGCCATGATTCCTCATCCTCCTAGCCTTTTACTGCTCCAACTGTAATACCTTGCAAGAAATAGCGCTGCAGCGCAAAGAATAGAATCATCATCGGCAGTGAGCCGACGGTTGCACCAGCCATAATAGCGCCGAAGTCGGTCGCTTCCGCAAATACGAAAGACGCAAGTCCAACTTGAATCGTACGCATCTCATTCGAGTTCGTCACAAGGAACGGCCAGAAGAAGTCATTCCATGTTGCCACGAAGGTGAATATCGCTAGTACAGCAAGCCCTGGCTTGGCCATCGGCAGAATCACCTTCCAGAAGATGCCGAACTCACCGGCTGCATCGATTCTTGCTGCATGAATCAGCGATGTCGGGAGAGATGACATGTACTGCTTCATCAAAAAGATATTTCCTACGCTAACGATGCCCGGCAGCAGGATGGCAACATAGGTGTCTCCAAGATTAAATACGTTGATCATCAAAATATAAAGCGGAATAAGCGTGACCTGCGCTGGGATCATCATCGTGCCGAGCAGAACCCAGAACACGCTTTTGCTCCCCGGGAATTTCAGCTTCGCGAACGCATAACCAGCCAAGGAAGCGAAGAATACGTTCGTAAGCGTCAGAATCGAGGATACGAGCAGCGAGTTGAACAACCAGCGCCATGCAGCTGTTTTCCCGAAGAACCGCTCATAAGGCGCAAGGGACCAAGCATCCGGAATCATCTTCGGCCGGTAAGTAGCGGAAAGGGTTGTATCCTGTACAGACCCGATAAGCATCCAGTACAGAGGAATAATCGTAACGATTGCCCACGCCAGCAATACCGCGGCCGATACCGATATGAGGATAACTTTTGATTTCTTATTCATGTGTGCACACCTCCAGGCTTCGCCTTGCAGACAAAACCGTATCGCTAGCGTAAACGGCTGACCTTCTCCTGTAGAGATTCAGGACCCGTTCCGCAATGAAAGCTTAATATTCAACATCGCTTGAGAAGAACTTGAATTGAATGATGGAGATAATAATGATCAAGGCTGCCAGCACGAAGGACTGCGCCGAAGCAAGACCGAAATCATAGAACTTGAACGCCGTCTCATAGATCAGATAGGCGATTGTTGTCGTCGCGAAGTTAGGTCCACCCTGCGTCATCAGGTACACTGAGATGAATACCTGGAACGAGGTAATAACACCTGTTACGAGCAAATAGAGCGTCGTCGGCTTCAGAAGAGGCCATGTAATACGTCTGAATTGCGTCCAGCCGCTGGCATGGTCAATATCCGCCGCCTCATAGAGCGATTTTGGAATGCCGCCCATTGCTGCCAGATACAATATGATGCCTGCACCATGAGAGCCGAGCCAGTTCATTAGCATAAGAGAGAATAGTGCTGAGCTCGATTGACCGAGCCAGATCACGGAGTCGAAGCCAAGCCACTCCATAAACCGATTCAATAATCCTGAATCTGTTGGATCAAATATAGCCAGCCATACGATAGAGATCGTTACGCCAGACGCCACTGTCGGCAGGTACATCGTTGCCTTGAAGAAGGTCTGCCATCTGGTCTTCATCTGATAAATAAGGAATGATAGCACGAACGTAATAATGATATTGACCGGAACGGTGCCGATCGTGAAGATAGCCGTATTCTTCATAGACTTCCAGAACACATCGTCCTGGAACAGCCGCTCGTAATTATCTGTCCCAATCCAAGTCGAATTCATAATATTGTATTTCTGAAAGCTCATAACAAATGCCGTAATCACCGGATATAACGTGAAAATCAGGAACAGCAGCAGCGGGGCTAATATGAATAGATAAGCCCAGCCATATTCCTTCCAGAACCGTACAAACGGAGAATGAGATCTTGTGGGCGCGATCGTACTCTGCATCTCCTGTTCCTCCTTCTACAAAACCGGCAGGGGCGCTGCACAAGCTGCGCATGAGTTGCAGCTCATAGCAGCTTGTGCAGCCGCCTGCCATCTGAAGTGTTTATTGACCTAGAATTTGTTTGCCTTTACTCAAGAAGTCTGCTGCGATAGCGTCCGGCGTTTTCTCACCCGCGAATAATGCTTGCATGTTCGGTTTAACAACCTGCTCTTTGAATTGCTTCATCTTGGAAGCCAGATCAACGTCCAGAGTCAGAAGCACTGGTGCAGCAATGTTCTGTGCCATGATTTGGGCAGCTTCAAGGTTCTCTTCTTTGCCAAGGCCTTTGCCTGCGAATAGATCAACTTGTGATTGGCGAACGAAAGGCAGTGCCAGCTCGTTGGCTGCATTACCTGCAGCAGCACCACTTAGAGCTTCCATAACAAGCACCGTGTTCTTCGCATGCTGTTCACCTTTGTCATTCTTCTGTTTGAATGCTACATAACCTTCTCCACCCATTGTGCTAAGCGCTTCTGCGCCTTCATTGTGCGGAACTGGCAGCAAGACGAAGTCGATTTGCTCACCTTGAACGGTGCCTGCTTCAATATCTTTGTTGCGGTTCTGAATCATCACATCATAATAAGGAATCGCCTTCGAGATGATGGCTGTTTCTTCTGCATAGAACATCTCTGTACGCTTAGCTGGTGCGATCGCTGAAGTTTCCTTCGGCATATTGCCTGCTGCAAGCAAATCTTGAACGAATTTCATCGTGTCTACGATGCGATTATCATTCCATTGGAATTTGCCTTCTTCGTCCAGCACATCAACCAT
The DNA here is from genome assembly GCF_059686975.1 of Paenibacillus xinjiangensis. NCBI lineage: Bacteria > Bacillati > Bacillota > Bacilli > Caryophanales > Paenibacillaceae > Paenibacillus > Paenibacillus xinjiangensis. The sequence goes on from NZ_JCAALS010000010.1 coordinate 72,637, forward strand.
ACCGTTGTTGCGAGTCAGCATCTCGATGAAATCAAGGGAAGTACCGTCCGTTACAAGCGCATATTGCTGCTTGCCATCTGCTGTTGTTTTCGTCAGCTTAGCTGCTGCTTCCTTGAATTCAGTCCATGTCCAGCCTTCTTGCTGGATCTTCTGCCAGTCAATGTCGGCTTCCTCTAGCAGCTTCTTGTTGCCGCCCCATGCCCATTGGAATTGATACAGCGGGAGGCTGTATTGCTCGCCTTGGATTTGGCCAAGCTCTAGTGTACCCGGCAGGAAGTCCTGCTTCGTCTCCTCTGTTAAGTAAGAATTGATCGGCAGTGCAAGACCTGTGTTCACATACATACCATCAACACTGTGGAAATACAGATCCGGCGGGTTGCCTGCATTAAGAGCTACGTCGAATTTCTTAGGGCCTTCCGCCCAAGAGAGCATTTCAGTCTGCACCTCGATGTTCGGATGCTCTTTGTTGAAATCAGCAACCAGCTGCTTCAGCTCATCCTCATAAGTACCGTGAACAGGGTAGGTCCACACAACAACCTTATCCGGCTTCTCTGCCCCGTCATTAGATGCCGCGTTATTGCCGCCGTTATTGCCACATGCGGCAATGAATACGAGTACAACGATTAACGATAATAATACCAAGCTTTTTTTCATGAAGTTCAGCTCCTCGATCGTTGATGATTAGTGATGTATGATGTCGCTGAATGCCTTGTACAGCAGTCAGTTTACAGCCTCTTGATAGCTTTGCGGGTCTGCTCCAAATATTTGACCGATTGCTCGTAATTCCGACTTGCCACTCCCAGATAGAGAATATCGATGACATTCAGCTGTGTAATCCGGGATGACATCGCTCCACTGCGAATTTCGTTCTCTGTAGAGGATGTGAACAATGGGATATCGACAAGCTTGCTTAATGTGGATTCGCCATATTTGGTAATGCTGATGGACTTACAGCCTGACTCCTTGGTAATCGCCGCAGCCCGGATGACCTCCTCTGTTTCCCCTGAATAGGAGATAAATACAGCGGCATCGTCCTCCGTAAGCGTTACAGCAGAGGTAAGCTGAACATGCGGATCAGCGAATGAGAAGCTTACTTTGTTGATACGGAGCAGCTTCTGCTGTGCATCCATAGCAATGAGGTTGGATGCTCCGACACCGAAGAAATGAATTCTCTTAGCTTGATGAAGCAGCTCGACTGCCTTCTCCACCATTTCTACATCCAAAATTTTGAGCGTGTCGCGAATCGACTGGATATTGTTGTTGGACACGTTCTGAATGATGGTAGAAATGCTGTCGTCCGGACTAATTTCTTGGTAACCGCCGCCGGATTTATCTGGCTCCTGCAGATCTCCTGCCACCTTCAGCCGCAGATCCTGATAGCCCTTGAGCCCCATCGTCTTGCATAGCCGAACAATAGCAGCTTGGCTCGCTCCGCTCTTGGATGCAAGCTCTGAACCTGACAGCTCAATCATCTGGTTCGGATATTGCAAGATGAAGGTAGCAACCTTGCGTTCGGAAGGATTCAGCGTGTCGTACACTTCCCGTAAACGGACTAATCCTCCATTCATTCCCATCTCAACCCCTTGTCTCATAAAGTGTTCCGAACCATCATCCTCGAATCCAACCGTGATGTTAGACTATATAACGCCACCGCTTCTAGACTAGAGTTGGCATCGCTTCCACGTGACTCGGATTGACTTTATTATAGGCTCTGTAAAAATAAATTTCAATATTTATTTTTGTTGTGAAATTTTATTTTACAAATGAGAGCTCTTCTCCTATACTAATAAAAGAAAGCGAAGTGATGTTTATGTACATGTACATCGGTATCGACGGAGGCGGCACCAAAACTGAAGCGACCGCGCTGGGCCTGGATGGAAGCGTACTCGGAAGCTATATTGGAGGATCTACGAATCCTTATGCTGTCACGTTCGAAAAAGCTGCCGAGGAGCTAGGTAACGTCATTGACTGCCTTTTCAACTCATTAAATGATCCATCAGCAATCTGTAATGGAATGTGTCTTGGCATGTCAGGTATTAGAACCGAACAGGAAAAAGCAGCCATGACCGCATACCTGCTTAATTACCAAGAGAAGCGGAGCCTGTACTTCCCTATTGCGATGAAATCAGAAGCTGATATTTCATTAATGGCAGCGATTGAACGCAATTACGGCATTCTTGTCATCTCGGGCACCGGGTCGGGCGCCTACGGCCTCACTCCCGAAGGGCAACACTACCGTGTAGGCGGCTGGGGGCATTACCTTGGCGATGAGGGAAGCGGCTATGAGATCGGCTTGCAGACATTGAAAGCGGTTATTAGAAGCTATGAGGACCTCCTGCCGGGAACCTTGCTGACCAACCTGATTACCGAAGCCTGGCACTTAGACCATATTACGGATTTGAAAGCGTATATTTATCAGCCTTCTATTGTAAAAGCTAACATTGCCGCATTCGCTGAGCCTTGTATTCGGGCTGCGGAGGCTGGTGATTCCGTTGCAGCCAGCATTATTACGAAACAAGCGATAGCCCTTGTAGATACCACAATTGCCCTTATTAATAAAGATCTGTTCCTTGAAGACTCAGACGTAGTTATGACAGGGTCGATCTTCAAGCATTCGGCATTATTCCGTGATTTTTATTGCACGATCCTATCTAATCACTATCCGAAGCTGACCTTCATTCAAGCGGGCAGCGTGCCCAGACCTCCAGCTGCAGGCGCAGCTATGCTGGCAAAAAAGCTTTTTCCAACAATAGATTGAACATAAGAGATAAAGGGGATACCGCCTCATGAATCATATTCTCAGTCAACTGACGACCGAGCAGCCTAATGCACAAACCAGACATATCGATCAGCTTAACTCCGAACAAATCATGCAGCTTATCAATGCGGAGGATCAGAAGATTGCTTCCATCGTGAATGCCTTGATTCCGCAGATTGCCCAAGCTGCAGACTATATTGTAGAAGCCTTCCGCAAAGGCGGCAGATTGTTCTATACAGGAGCCGGAACCAGCGGACGAATCGGCATTCTAGACGCATCCGAATGCCCCCCGACATTCGGCACGGACCCTTCCATGGTACAGGGTATTATCGCTGGCGGCTTCAAGGCGGTGAAGGACCCAGTAGAGGGTGCAGAGGACAGTGAAGCGCTTGGCGCACACGATATTGATCAGCATGGCATTCATGCTAACGATGTCGTTATCGGTATAGCAGCCAGCGGGAGAACTCCCTATGTGCTTGGCGCGATGAAGCGTGCGGGAGAGCTTGGAGCGACCGTCATCGGCATATGCAACAACTATGACTCTCCGATGAAGCAGGAAGCCAAGCTGATGATTGAAGCCGTCGTCGGACCAGAGGCCGTTCTTGGCTCTACAAGAATGAAAGCCGGCACAACGCAGAAGCTCATTCTCAATATGCTGACGACGACAGCCATGATTAGAATCGGCAAGGTCTATCAGAACCTAATGGTCGACTTGAACCCCTCCAACGAGAAGCTTGTCCACCGTGCCAAACGTATTATCAGCATGGCTACTAATGCTTCAGCGGAGCAAGTCGAACATGCTTATGCAGCATCTGAGGGACATGTGAAGACGGCTATCGTCATGATTATGGCAGACACCGGCGCTCAGGAGGCTCGTGATTTGCTCCAGCAAGCGGACGGCTTCGTCACTCCAGCTATACAGCTTCATACTGATAAAATGAATTAACGAAAGGCGGGCCCAGCGGACCCGCCTTTCATGCTTGTTATAGGCTTGCCGCCTCGCGCTCCGGCTACCCCTTGCTCACTCTGCTTTTGACCAGAAACCGCTTGATATAGATGAACATACCAACGGCTGAGGCAAGCACAAATACAGTGAAGGAGCTGAACATAATCGTTCCCGCCTCTTGGAACCAGCTGTCGATCACCGCAGGCGCCGCTATCAAGAGCCCTCCGATCACAATCGAGTAGATTCCTAGCGTTCTGGATAGGCTTGCCTTCCGCTCCTCCGTAAGCGATTCTTCAACATCTGCTCCGGTAATTAGCTTCAGCTTCTGCTTGCGCCACAACAAGTATCCTTGGACGACTAGAATAGCCCCCGCGATCCAATCGAATATGTAATGGTCCATGATTACACCTCCTTCTTCCTGACGTTTGACTATGCCTTATTTTGCCAAAATAGCCAGATTAGATACATGGAAATAGGAATTCGGTTCTATGAACGTTCGGATTATTTCTGTTTAATATATACGGCAATGGTAAACATAACACGGAGGACTGTTTATTTAGTCAACATATCGTTTAAGTTTGATTATTGTTGTAACAACTGTTTTTGTTTTAAGCTAATGAAGAGCACAGCAAGCTAGTAAGTTCGTTGAAGCTTCCCCTTTTTTATTTCAAGCAGTAATGAACTGCTCCATTAAATTACCTATATTACAAAAGACGAGAGGAAGATTTATGATGAACAAACGTTTCGACTCCAAAGTTATTGTGATCACTGGCGCAGGTTCCGGCTTGGGACAAATTTCTGCATTGGAAATTGCCAAAGAAGGCGCAAAGCTTTCTCTGATTGACCTGAATGAAGCGGCTCTTGCCGAGACCAAGAAGCTGATCCTTGAAGCTGCTCCTGAAGCTGAGCTTCTGCTTCTCACAGCAGATGTAGCCAGCGAAGAGGCTGTTAAAAAATACGTGGATGACACGGTACAACGCTTCGGGCGTATTGACGGCTTCTACAATAATGCCGGCATCGAAGGCACGCAAGCACCTACTGCCGAATACAACAGCAAAGTATTCGACAAGGTTATCGACATCAACCTAAAAGGCGTATTCTACGGCATGAAGTACGTGCTTCCGGTCATGCAGGAGCAGCAATCGGGCTCTATCGTTAACGTTGCTTCCGTTGGCGGTATCCGTGCCGTTCTGAACCAAGCGGCATATGTCGCAAGCAAACACGCCGTAGCCGGCATGACAAAAAATGCTGCGATCGAATACGGCCAGTACAACCTGAGCATTAACGCGATTGCGCCAGGCGCGATCATGACAGCTATGGTTGTTGGATCACTGAAGCAAATCGGCGGCGAAGACGGCTGGGAAGAAGCCGGCAAACAGTTCGTCAGTGTGAATCCGAAGAAACGTTTCGGCAAACCGGAAGAAGTAGCTCGTCTTGTCGCATTCCTGCTGTCCGGCGAATCCGAATTTATCAACGGCGTTGTCATTCCGATTGATGGCGGCCAATCGAACCAATACTAAGCACAACATATTTCGAATCGATCGAGAGGCCCTGCGTTATCGCAAGGGCCTCTCGCTGTTTCTACAGCTGGTCAATTATCACTTCCCGAACACATTAAACAGCCTTGGTACGGTCGAACCGAACCAAGGCTGTCTGTGGTCTATTATTAGTTTATCGCTGCTGTCAAGCCACTTAACGAGGAAAGCTTCTCAATGATTAAGACCAAATCTAACCATCAGCCGCTGCGCCAGCTCATCGTCAGACAGCGGGCGGCGATGCGTATTTTCAAGGTAAATATACTTCTCTGTCTCAGGCATCAAATACTCCTTGTACCAGAGGAAGAAATCCGGGCTGTCTCCATGCATACGCAAATACCTGCGGAGTGTATCTACATTTTGCACCGTGCTCTCGATATTCGTGAGCCAATCCGCCAGATAGAAGCGATCCCAAGCTCCGTGCTCAGAAGCGCGAAGCGCTTCAAGCCCCTCTTGATAAGCCCACATGGACATCGAGGCATGAACGAATGCTTGCGCATATTGCCCGCTTACATAAGATTCATGCGCTTTGGAAAGATGCAAGAACCCTTCACAGCCGGAGCGGTGAAGGATACCCTGACAACGAAGCTGATCAACTATTCGCTGACGGTCTCCCTCCCGTTCATCAATCTGCTCGATCAACGCATCACATCTCTGGGTCCACCTGCTCCACCTCTTCAGCCCTTCCTCACAGCGAGCGCCGAACCAGCTAACCTGCTCTGCGAAGGAAAGATCGCCTGTTGCCCACAATAGCCTGCTCTCAGGCTCAGCCCCCTTCCCTTGGAGCCAATGCCCAATGATCTTACGCGCTGGATGATGGTAGAACTCGTCTCCTGCGAGATCATCCTCATTCTCTCCGTAGGGAATAGAGCACTGCGCATAGGAATGGTACAGCTGCTCGATCTCCTCATGCTGACTTGTATAATAACACTTCACGAACTGCTTCAGGTGGTTCACGGCATCAGCTGTTCCTGCTTGCCACAGCTCACGTAGAAGATCAAGCGTGTAGACATGCATGCGGATATTGCCACAGTTAATCAGCAGATATTCATCTGCGCCTGATGCGAATGCCTGCTCAACCTCTGAAGTAAGGAAGGCCGCAGGTCCAGGGAACATCGTGAGATGGTTCGATGCCTGCAGATCATGGAACGTGACGTGATAGTATACGCCATTCTTGCCGCTGTCGCCCACTTCCGGAAGAGCCGGAACCCGCTCATTCGTATTGCCATGTCTTCGCGACACCATCTTGCCATAGCCGTTATCGGCCCACACCTTAATGACATCATCGGGAAGCTGGATATATCCTCCTTTGTACAGCTCGGCAATCTCGCCATACAGCGCCGCACAGTAGACCGGATTCTTCACCGACTCGCCAATCATATCGTATTGCCTGCGAATGACACGGCTTATCATATTGCCACGCTTCTGCGGCGTATCGAAGGAAGGATCATTCTCCCAGAATGGTTTGTCACCTTGACCGCGGAATGACAGTACCCAGACAATATTGTCATCCTTCTGCTTCTCAATCGCCTCTCGCCACAACGCTTCGAACAACGCTGGCTCATCCTTGTAGCTGGCCGCCTTGCCGGGGTATGCGCGCAGGAACATCTCTGCTCCAAGCGGCTCCGCGTGATGATGCGTTACCCATAAGCCCATCTCAGCAGCGGTCTTGAAGTGAAGTCCCGTCTTCGGCAGGTCAGTACCGGGAATGACCATATTGCCCCCGCAGCGCAGCAGCGTCTCGAATACCCGCTGCCAGATGGATTCGGACGGCGGGTAGCTGTCCTCCCAGCCAATCAAGCATACCTCATCGTTGACGAACCAGCCGCGATAACGGACTCGGGCTTGTGGGGAATCATAGGCCTCACAAGGGATGATCAAATGATCCTGCTTCTGAATGGTCTGGTCCATCCATAGCCAGAACGGCTCAATCCCCAGATATTGCTCGCTGAATCGCAAAATGCCATAGACGAAGCCCAGATCATCGCCAGCGATGATCTCCATAGTCATGCGGCCGCCCTGCTGGTCTCGGAAGCGGAAGCCGAACGCCTCTGCCCTCTCGGGCAGACCATCCGCCGGCTCAGCATAGCGGATCACAATATCCGCTGCCACCTCAGCACGATCTTGGTCGTCGTTGTAGCGAATAGACGGCTCCCCGCCCATAACCTTTTCCATATCGCGATCCAGCATACGCAGTGCATGCTGAATCGGCGAGGTCGGCTTCACCAGCATTCTCAGCAGCGGTCTTTTGTCTAATACAATACTTGGAGCCACCCTTACACCCCCGAATAAGCCATGAATCCACCGTCTACAGGTACGGTAATACCGGTAACGAAGCCGGACATACTGTCATCCGACAGCCAGATCAGTGTTCCGAGCAAATCCTCAGGCTTGCCGAATCTTCTCATTGGTGTATGGGTAATGATCTTGTTCGAGCGCTCCGTCAGCGACCCGTCTTCGTTCGTGAGCAGCTTCCTGTTCTGCTCCGTTAGGAAGAAGCCCGGGGCAATGGCATTCACACGAATACCAACATCAGCCATATGGACAGCAAGCCACTGCGTCAAGTTGTTAATCGCTGCCTTAGCCGCACTATACGCAGGCACCTTGGTCATCGGACTTGGCGCACTCATCGAGGACATATTAATGACAACCGCACCCTGCTTGTTAATCATTTGCTTGGCGAACACCTGCGTCGGAATAAGCGTACCCAGCAGATTCAGGTCAAATACGAACCCGAAGCCCTCTGCGCTCAAGTCGAAAAAGGTCGTCAGCTCTTCATTGCCCAGATCATCGGGATGAAAAGTTTCCTTCGTCGTAATCCCCTTCGGATGATTGCCGCCTGCCCCGTTAATGAGAATATCGCAGCTTCCGAACGTCTCCTCTACGATAGCTCCAGCGCGCTTCACATTGTCTGCGTCCAGCACATTGCAAGCTAGAGCAAGCGCCTCTCCGCCAGCATTCCGAATCTCCTGCGCGATCAGCTCACCCTTCTCCTCTGTACGATTCAATATCGCTACCTTCACACCATGGCGGCCAAGCTCCTTGGCCATGGCAGAGCACAATACGCCGCTGCCGCCCGTAATAACAGCTACCTTGCCTGACAGATGCGTATGCACGGGTATCATGCTCATGCTAGACACTCCCCTTTCTTGTCCGCTCAAGTGAATCCCAGACACCCCACAAGTACATAATACCGAGCGCACGATCATATAGACCGTAACCAGGACGGCACTTCTCATCCCAGATATGACGTCCATGATCTGGTCTGACATAGCCCGTGTAACCGTTCTCATGATAAGCCTTCACGACATCCGTAATATCTACTGTGCCATCACTAGCACGGTGCGAGGTTTCAATAAAATCACCATTCTCATATACTCTGACGTTACGGATATGTGCGAACGGAATCCGGTCAGCGAACTCGCGAACCATAGCTGCTACATCATTATCGGGGTTCGCTCCAAGTGATCCGCTGCATAAGGTCACACCGTTATAGGGGCTGTCAACAAGGCTGAGCAATCGACGAATATTGGCTTGTCCCGTTACGATTCTCGGCAGCCCGAATACGGAATAAGGGGGATCATCCGGATGAATAGCCATTTTAATGTCATGCTCCGCTGCCACCGGAATAATCTGTTCCAAGAAATACTTCAGATTTGCGAACAAATCCTCTTCCGTCACGCTCTTATAAGCCTCGAACAGAGGGGCTAAGCGGGCCAGACGCTCCGGCTCCCAGCCTGGAAGCGTGAATGCCGAATTCTCGTTAATGCTGCGAACGAGCTCTTCGGCATCCATGCTCTCGATTCTAGCTTTGTCGAAGAACAATGCGGTAGAGCCATCCTCCATCTCCTTGAATAGGTCGGTACGAATCCAATCGAAGATTGGCATGAAATTATAGCAAATAACTTTTACTCCGACCTGCGCCAGCTTCACAATCGTGCGTTTATAATTCTCGATATACTGGTCTCGTGACGGCAGTCCGAGCTTAATATCCTCATGCACGTTGACGCTCTCGACAACCTCCAGATGGAAACCATATTCATCAGCAAGCCTCTTATAATCGAGAATTTTGTCCATCGGCCACTCTTCCCCTGCCGGAACATCATGAAGCGCCCAGACGAGCCCCTCCACACCTGGAATCTGTTTAATCTGCTTCAACGTAACGGAATCATTGCCTTCGCCATACCATCGGAATGTCATTCTCACAACCTATTCCCCCTCAGCTCTTAGTCTTGAAAATAATGCGGTAAATCCGTTCTAAGCTCTGACAGCTCTACATCAAGCTTGCCAATATGCTGCTCTAGCAGCTGCCTGATTAACGCTTCGTCACCCTTCTGCACAGCCTCTAACAGCTGCCGATGCTCCTCAATGACCTTGCCTGCCTGCCCATATTGCCGCAGGGATAGGAATCTAGCTCTGTTCACATGGGCGCGCATATGATGAATGACCTGCAGCAGTGTTTCATTGCCCGCAATCTCCAGAATTACGCGGTGGAAGGCTTCATCGAGCTGAAGGAACTGTACATAATCGCCCTGTTCAAAAGCTTCTTGCTGCTGCTTCATCAGCACTTCCATAGAAGCGCTTACAGAATCGCGATTATGATCCTCCCAGCGCCGTGCAGCTTGCCAAAAAGCACCGATCTCCAGCTGCTCGCGGACAAACCTTGTCTCGCTAACCTTCCTCACCGAAATAAGAGAGATTTGCGTTCCCCGCTGCGGCAATACATCCAGCAGCTGTTCGCTCACGAGCAGCCTGATCGCTTCACGCACTGGTGTACGGCTTACGTTCAAGGCCTCAGCCAGCTCATTCTCATAGATCATGCTTCCTGGCTCCAGCCGAAAAGCAACGATACTGTCGCGAATCGATTCATAGATCTGATCCCCAAGCGTCTTGCGCGGCTGCAGCGGCAATAACATCGACATTCGCTTCATCCTCCTCTCTATATAGATAATAATCATCTACTGTTAATTTACTTGTATTCTTGTATACAAGTCAATACGGAATAATAAATTTAGATCTATTTGCTTCCATATAGCCCTTGGTGAGACCGGTTTCCGGCCAGATATCTACTGGGCGATCTAGGGCTGTTTTTGAGCTTATTAGCAACTTTCGGGCCATTCGGCGAGCATCTAAGGTCGGTTTCCGGCTTGTTGCTACCCTAGAATGGGGGTAAAGGTTAATAACCTTAACGATTCAGCTGTAATTAAGTCTGTTAATTATTGCTCTGCTTAATTGAACAGCCGAAGCTTGTCTCGCATGTTATAATTAATTGTGTGTTAATTATTTCCACACGCTTGTCCATTACAGAGAACAATAAACCTACTGTGGATACAGCTCCCTGCCGAGAGAGCTGCTGAGAGGAGACAACCTTCATGCAAGCAATAGAGACAACAGACGTGTATCGACCAAAAGTATATTTAGCTGGCTTCGAGGTGTTCCGGCCTGATGCGTCCGAGCATGGGCGCCAGATGAAGCAGCTTTGTGCCGAGTATGGCTTCGAGGGCATATTCCCTCTGGATAAGGATATTAAGCCGCAGCCTACAAAGCTTGAGACCGCAACTGCCATATTCGAGGGCAATGTGAAGCTCGTGCACAAAGCTGATATCATCATCGCCAATCTCAATCCGTTCCGCGGACATGAGCCGGACTCAGGGACAGTATTCGAATGTGGATTGGGCTATGCGTTGAATAAGAAGCTGTACGCTCACATAGAGGATGGACGTTCGATCACGGAGAAGCTGCAGTTCGGCATTGATGCCGAGACGGGGCTGTACCAAGACAGCATGAATGTTGAGAACTTCGACCTCCCCCTCAACCTCATGCTTGGCATTTCCATAGAAATCGTTCAAGGGACGCTCGAAGATGCGCTGCACAAAGCCAGAGCAGATCTTACGGCTTCTCTATAATCCATAATACGTAAAATTCACAACGGCGCCTACAGGCATTAACTCATCGGCATACCGCTTCATGTTGACTCTGTCATCATCGGAGATGGAGGTATGGCTGTACGCTGCCAAGTAGACAACTCCAGTCCTCACATCATAGCGTCTAAAAGAAACCATTACACCGGCAAACATGCTGTTCAGGACGGAGAATACACCGTCCTGATTCAGGCTCCCATTCATTGCCGCCTGCCTCAGGCGCTCCGGCACCTCCCGGGAGCACACATGATCCGAAGCCGCCTCTTGATACGGCTTCACCGTGAAACAGACATCCGGCGAGGAATAGCCGGCTGCTACCTGATACAGCTCCACCGCATCCTTCTCTGACAAATGCAGTTGATCATCCCAAGCATAGATGACAGCCTGATGCTGACCGCAGCTGTTGATCCTGACATATCTAACATGAGGCATCTTTTGCTTAACGACATGCTCGAGCCATAAACGAGTCCCCATCGCTGCACCCCCCGATATTATCACCACAATATTGTTAGCGCTTACAACTATCATATGGTTTCCCCTTTAAACTATTCCGAAAGGACCATATCGGTGCCCCCAGCACATGCTTCTGGACATTCCTAATCCTTATCCTCTCTTCTCCTATCCTACACTATACTGCGGATAACCTAAATGCTCCTACAAAGGGGGGATCATATTGTCAGCTGTTGTACTAGGAATGATGGCGGTCTCCACGGAGCTGTCTGGCCACGCATCTGCATGAATGAATTGGCTCAGGCAAGTATTCAGCGCAATGACGCTAAGCCTGTTCACAGCTTTCTTTTATACGCGGCTTCACGTTCATCAATCTCGATTACAGAAGTAGCCATCCAGCGGGCATGAGAGCTCGATCTATACTAATGATGCATTTCTAGTCACCAGCACCGTTCTTACGATCGCCCTTCCCATCACCCTTATCCTTCGGAACAAGAAAAAAGCGCGCAGCCGCCTCTCATCCTAAAGAAGCCCCGATAGTGATAGCCCATACATCATAAAAAAGCATAGTGCCTGCCTACTTGGCAGCGGCTCTACGCTTCTTGTGATGCTCTTCTATTCTATACTAGCGACTCTGCTTGTTTGGAATGGACAAATACGAGCTTCACTGGCTTCACATTAACGAGGGCCGTGAATTGCTCTACCATATAGTCGGAGGAATATTTGAAGCCGGTCTCCGCCCAGTACATAATAACCCCAACGGTGGCAGACATCTCATAGCTGAGCATAATCTCATAGTCAATGGCATAAGGACTCTCTTCTACTTGAAGATAGATATGCTCTCTCATGAGTCTTCGGAATACATTATACAACTGGCCCAGCATATCGTTCTTGGCCATCATCAGTGCGTTGAATATTTGCCTGTTATCAAAAATATGCTCGAATATACGGGGGGTCGACGGTACGACCTCTTGCACCTCAATCTCCGAATAATTCGCATAGGGCTCCAATAGCGCTTGTCCTAGTCCTTCTAGGAATTCATCATTCATTTCTTGCAGCAGCTCTTCTTTGCCCAAATAATGCTTGTAGAAGGTACCCCGATTATAGTCCGCCCTCGCAACGATATCATTAATTGTAACGTGATCATAGCCCTTCTCCAAGATGAGATCCACTAATGCTGCCTTAAGGGCCTGCTGCGTTCTCTTGCTCCTTCGGTCCATCTGCTTGCCCAACATTAAACATCGTCACCGCCTTTGTACATTATCTAGCAGCTAATGAACATTTCACTATCTTTATATCGGATAGGCAACATTTTAAGATTAATCGTCCATTGTTTCCCACAGCTCATTCATTGTAACCTAGTAGTGAGCACAAGCAGAAATCAAGCATTATTTAGTGTCATTCATACATATTTCACGATTATTATAAAAAAGCAGTATCACCTTAGATAATCATGTAGAAAGCAGGAGCTTATGAACCTTATCGATGCCCTAGTAATAAGTATGCCCTTTGTTAAGCAGCTTTTTCGAGAAGACGTGGCACTCTCTGTCTATGATCACGAGAAGATTCACTACTGGTCAGACAGCAAAGCGTTGAAGCTTGGAATGCAAGCGGGTGATCCGCTATTCGATGACCACAAGGATTTCAAGGATTTGAAGCACGGCCGCGAGAAAAACTACAGTACGATTCCCAAAGAATTATTCGGTATGGCGTTCGAAGTCATGTTCGTTCCCATCATCGATTCCAACGACCAAGTAGTAGGCGTTCTTAGCATTAACTACAGCTTAGAGAATCAAGCTAAGCTTGAAGAGCTGATGGGTGAAACCAGCGCCATTACTGACAATCTATTGATCGGTATCCAGCAGGTTGCCGCTCATTCCGAGGAGCTGTCCGCCACTTCAGAGGAGCTGCTTCTGAACTCGAGGCATGCCGTAGAGAACTCTTCAAGCGTCTCACAGATTACGAGTATGATTAGAGAAATTTCAGCTCAGACGAATCTACTAGGACTGAATGCAGCCATCGAAGCAGCCCGTGTAGGAGAAGCAGGCGCAGGCTTTGGTGTCGTTGCCAAAGAAGTCAGGAAGCTGTCCGAGGAAACGAAGCAAGCAACGGGCCGTATCGAGCAAACGTTAGCCTCGGTATTAAATTCCATTAAGCAAATGGAGTCTGAAATTAACGAAATCTCTTCCGCATCCCACGACCAGGCTCAACTCGTCACCAAATTCGTCGAGAATATTGAGCTGCTGAACATAACCAGCCATAACCTCAAAGCCTTCATTCAAACGATGATGGTCTATGAGGACTAGACTACACGCACATAACAATGACACTCAACTTTTCAAAGCTTGAATGTTATTGTATAAACAAATGCGATTGTACATTCATTTAGCCCCTTGGCTCTGAATCATTTTGATTGCCTGCGAAAGTGCATTCTTTTGTTGGCCCTATGATCATGTAAGGGAAATCTGAGTAGAAAAGAATGCATATTCGCATGCTTTTCCTCAACACCGTACACTAGCTTAGGAAACAACTGCAGATTTGCATTTCCCCTTTGCTCTGCTTTGCTTTGCTCGTTCTAATGCAACGCTTTCGAAACTCCTCACCCAAGGTGCAATGGAACCATGTGATAGCTATGAACAACAATCAAGCAATAAACAAATAACCCGAGTATCCGGAAAGTCAGTAAGACTTTCTCGACACTCGGGTTATTTGTTCTAAGAGGACGTCCAGCCCCAGAAGAAGCCATCTCTATCCCATGCAGCTCTGCCATTATGCAGCTTGCGGAACAGCTTCTTCACATCCTTGGACAAGGATTCATTGCCATTATCGTTCACGAACACGAATTGTTCCCCGAAGTTAGCCTTCACATAGTTAATTGCATCGCTCTGGTGAAGAATGCCTGAGAACTTAATTTCATTAACCATCCATTCTGCAACCTGCTGCGCTGATGCCTCCATAAGCGACCCACTCTCTTCATTGATATTCAACCTGAATTAGAAGCATAATAGATAGCTTGAGAAAAATCCACCGCTTTTCCTATATTATATTTTAGACCAATGGAGTGAACCTTATAAGCCGAATCATCTGCAGCCCACTTCAGCTAGGGCTGCAGTTGGCGCGGCATGCCGGTGTCATTCTATCCAGCATGAAACAACTGGACCTATCTAGGTCCGGCTGGCAGCCATATATCAACGGAGGTTCCTTCTCCTTGCACGCTTGTAATGCGCATATGCCCTTGATGGGCTTGGACAATATTCCGAACAATCATAATACCAAGACCGTTACCGTCCGTTCTTGTCGTATGGAACGGTTCCCCTAAGCGGCTAATAACCTCTTCCGTCATACCCTCACCACTATCTGTGAAAGTAATATGCTGGTTATCTCCCTCTACATCGAGAACGATAGTTATGACTCCTCCATAAGGCAATGCATCCACCGCGTTCTTGAGAATATTCAGGAATACCTGCTTAACCTGATTCTTATCGCAGCTGATTACACAGTCAGAGATGCATTCATATTCAATTATGATGCCATTCATAGATGCCTGGATATTGAATACATCCAGCACCTCCTGAAGAATGGTGCAGCTGCTCTCATTCGTGAATTGCACCGCCTGCGGCCTTCCTAGAATAAGGAACTCGCTGACGATGAGATTCATACGCTCCAACTCAGACATGATCAGCTCATAATGAACGATCTCTGTGTTCCGCTTGGAGAACTGCAGCATTCCTTTGACCGTTGTGAGCGGATTGCGTATCTCATGTGCAATGCTTACAGCCATCTGACCGGCAATGACCAGCTTCTCTGCATTCTGAAGCCGCTCTCTCGTGTTCTTTATTTCTGTAATGTCCCGAATGCTGCCCACTACACGAACAAGCGAGTGGTGGTGATCATAGATGGGAACGACATCGAGTATATAATAGCTGGACTTCCCCTCTGATTGAAAATCCAGCTCTATTCCTACACATTCTTCCCCACTAGTAATCACCTGCTGAAAATACGGCCCTATACGTGCATGCTCCAGCACATTACGCCCTATATACTGGTCCTTCATAGTGCGATCCACTTTCATCATAGCCAGACTGCTCTCATTCATATCCATAACGCTGCCGGACCCATCGCTCACAATGACACCATAGTACTTATTGTCGAGCAGCGCTTGATTCAAGATATGCAGCTGAGTATTCTGCTTGCGGAGCAGCAGCTCCCGTTCAACAGAATCTGCGATCGTGCATAGCAGAGCCAGCATATGGGGATGGGCAGAGGAGAGCTCCATCATCATAGAGATTGTCCCCAATAATGGTCCGCCACCCTCCGAGTAGAAGGGTGCTGTATAGCATGCCATCCCATGCAGTGCGGTGTGATAATGGTCCTTGCCAATGAGCGCAATCGCTTGATTGAATCGCAGGCACAGTGCTACGGTATTGATGCCAACGGCTTCCGATTCGTTGAACTGAACACCTGGTACAATACCGAGATTTTCTACATTCCCAATAATGGTTGGATCACCTTCAAAAGCCAGAATATAGCCCTCGGCATCCGATATAGCGACCAGGAAAGAGTTTCCTGACACCGAATTCAGAAACTTTTCCACGAAAAATTGAATAACATCTATGATTTCCTTATAGGCGGCCAGCTGCATATCCAGCTCTTCCTTAGAGTATCGAATCTCATATTTAGGAATGTGATCGGGATTAATGCCGTTATGAATGAATTGTTGATGTATCTCTTCAATTATCTTTCTTTCAATCATGTTGTTCTACCCACCCGCTCAATATGACAACTCCCTACATCCTATGTTACATAGGATGATTCTACCAGCAATCCCTACAATCCTTCCTCCATTGCAAAATAAATCTAGTTCCACGGAAATTACCCTAATTCTGTCTAACCAAGCGACAAGAAGCCCGGCGCATCTGATTAAAGATGGCACGAGCTTATCTAATTTTCATTTCAATTCAGAACCTCTGTCCCCGAGGCATTCAGCCTCTCTTGAATGTCATAAGGCAGAGGCTCGTTCACGGTTTTCTTGTCATTGATCAGCTCAGATACGGTCACGAACTCGAACCCTCTTCGCGCTAGCTCAGGAAGAATAATCTTCATCGCTCTGACGGTCTGGGTGGAGTTCGGAACATAGTCATGCAATAGAATGATATCCCCGTTACGCGCATGGTTCAATACTCTGTTCACAATGTGAGTTACACCCGGATTTCTCCAATCACCCGTATCCTGATGCCAGGACCACATGATAGTCGTATAGCCCAGCTTCTTCATAATTTCAATGGTTTGGTCATTATAGTAGCCGCCTGGCGGGCGGAACAGCATCGGTTTTTTACCCGTTATCTTCTCTAGCACCTGCTGGGTCTTTACAACCTCTTCCATTATCGTGACTGGACTAATCTTCTGTTTGAAATAGACATGACTATAGGTGTGATTAGCTACCTCATGCCCCTCCGCTATTTCGCGCTTCACCGTATCCGCATATTTCTCAACCTTATTCCCAAGCACAAAAAAAGTAGCCTTAGCGTTATATTGCTTCAACAAATCAAGTATTTGCTCCGTCGTATCAGGATGAGGCCCATCATCAAAGGTTAATGCTAATTTCTTCGCTTCCATCGGTACTTCCCATACGATCTCACCCGTCTTCTCATAGAAATCCCGCCCCTTCCTTTCTGAAGGAACACTAAATCCACAGCAGAGCGCCACACACAGAATCAACGCTGCCATACGGTAACAGCTTGCCAATCTTCCACCTCTTCACCTATCCAAGTTGATTGTGCCTCTTTATGTAGGATGTACCATTCTTCGTTTTTCATAATTGGGATATTGTGGGGGGCGCAAATAAAAGAACCTAACCGTATTCGGTCAGGCTCTCGATCCTATCTCGTTATATCTATGATTTATCTTCCAATAACTTATCAATTTCGCTCTTCAAAAGAAGATACCGATGAACACTTCTCACAATCGGAACCTTCGTGAGCTTGTTCTTGTCCACGTACACTTTCATCTGGTCTTTCGTAAGCCCCAGCAGCTCTCCTGCCTCTGTCAACGTCAACACAACCTCATTGCTCGTTGCATTGAATGTTTTCTTCACCTTGAGATTCCAATCCTCAGATTCATACATCTATACCCGCAACCTTTCTTATTCAGTCAATCATTCATATAGACTGCTTATCCCTAATTATATCATGAAAATGACCTGTTTAGGGCGCGGAATTACATGCCCTCTAACGACAGCCCTTCCACAAGAGGAGAACACAGGAAATGGCAGTGCAGGATTATCCCCGCACTGCCATTATTCATCTAAGCTATGAAAGTCCTTTGGAGCTGTAAGGATCAGAGTAATTCGTGGCTGACGTCTTCTCCCACACATCCGCATATTCAGGATGGCGCTTGAATTGCGCGAGCGCATAGGAGCAGGAAGGGATGATCATTCTCCCCTGTGCTCTCGCTTCCGCGAAGCCGCGGCCCAGACGGTCCTTAAGCAGAAAATGACAGCAGGTCCAAGCCAGCCCTTAATAGGTGAACTTATTAATTAGTGCCTTTAATTCCTCGGATAACTTCGATAACGCTTGTGCAGAAGCAGAGATTTCTTCCATAGACGCTAATTGCTCTTCCGCAGATGCAGCTACTTCTTCAGAGGTTGCTGCATTTCCTTTGGCGATCATCGCAAGCTCATTCGCTGTTGCTGCTACCTCTTGGACGCTAGCGGAGATTTGCTCTGTTATAGCTGATACTTCATCAATATAAGGTGTCGTGTTCCTCATACTGGCAACAATCTGCTCGAACTTCTGAATGGCTTCTGTTGATATTCTGAGGCCGCCAGCTATATCCTCGGATACTTTTTCCGTCGTTTCAACTGATTCTCTCGTCTCCCGCTGAACCTCTACAATCAGCTCAGAGATATGCTTAGCAGCTTCCTGCGATTGCTCCGCTAATTGACGAACCTCAGTGGCGACAACGGCGAAGCCCTTGCCATGCTCCCCAGCCCGTGCAGCCTCGATAGCAGCATTCAGCGCCAACAAATTCGTCTGCTGCGCGATCCCGCTGATCACATCGGTGATGGAGCCGATTTCTTTGGAACGATTGTACAAGGAGCGTACGATGCGATCCGACTTCTCGGCCGACTCGTGAATTGAGCTCATTTGTTGGACAACCAGACTAACGGACTGTCCGCCTTCCTCAGCCTGAACCGTGGAATGTCTGGACAGATCCGACAGAACGGTTACACTCTCCACAATCCTTTCCACACCGATTGCGATCTCATTCATCGTATGAACGTTATGCTCAATGCCGCCCATCTGCTTCTCTGCACCGCCTGCAACTTCTTGAATAGCGGCTGACACTTGCTCGGTTGCTGCACTGGTCTGCTTGGCACCTTCCATTAAGAGATCAGAGGAAGCAGCCACTTGCTCGGAGCGTGCCTCTACATCCTGAATAATGGAACGCAAATTATGCTGCATATCGTTGAAGGCACGTCCCAGATCACCAATCTCATCATAGGACTTCACTTCAATTGTCTCTGTGAGGATCCCTTCGCTTACTTGAATAGCTGATGCCCTAAGCCGCTTAATCGGCTTAATAATGGATACCATAATCGTATAGATTAATCCTCCGCCAATAATGAGACAGGCTATTACTGTAACAATCATATTAATAAAAATGGGCCTTGCTGAGTCTTCAATTTCCGCAGCATTCATCAGCCCAATAACTTTCCATCCAACCACTTCGTTAGTCGCATAATACATCTTTTTATCCTCATCATCTAGACGCTGATCGAGCTGCCCAGAGGCATTCTCATATACAAGATCATAGACGGGGTTATCTACAGCCTCTCCAGGTTGAATCGAAGGATCCACGACTACCTTCTTCTTAGCATCCAGAATCATGACATAACCAGCTTTGCCGATACTAACCGCGCTGGCAAGATTACTAATCTGGTCAATGCCTAGGTTAACCGCCACAACGCCTGAGCCATCCGACAACGCTTCAGAGACCGTAATAATCATCTCGCCTGTTACAGATGAGACATAAGGATCGGTCACAATTGCTTGCCCTTTATTATCCATAGCGTTGATATACCAGTCCCTTGTTCTCGGGTCGAAATCCGCCTGTGCTTCCTGCTTAGGCGATCTGACATATTGGCCTGTTTCTGTTCCAAGGCTGACGCTTGCTGCATCCTTATGCATCCCTATGTACATATCGAGCATTCGAAAAACCTCGGTATATTGTCCACCCTGTGACATTCCCGCATTAATATTCGCAGCGAAATAATCCACATCCAGCATCTTCGGCTGAATGGTCGCGCTAATAATGGAATTCACGAGCGCCATATTCTCGCTTGTGCTGCTTACAATCTGATCCTCCAGCTCTTTCTTGGCCTGCTCGTAAGCAAGCACTCCAACCGTTACAGAGGGAATAACTAACACCAGCACAAAGGCAGCGATTAGCTTCGTCTTGAAATTATTCCACAATATGGTCTTCAACTTCGTCTTCATCGTTCATCTTCCTCTCTCATGGTGTCTGACGTTCGTATGATTCTCCACGCCTAATATCGGAAGAATAGATTGGTTTAATTAGGATGAATGACAAAAAAACCAGCTGAACGCTCTGCTCAGCTGGTTTGCTTTGATGGAAAGCCTTTATTCATCAACCATACGTTTCTTATAGACAATAACAACCAGCACATGAATGACAATAGCCCATAGGAGGATGGCAGCTAACTGAGGCACTAGCTCAGACAGACCCGCTCCGGCCTCCACCCCACTCGCCAGCTTCTCTAGCTGAAGGCTTGGCAAATATTCGGCTACCCGCAGAACCGGATACTCCTCCATTAACGAGGTCAAGAAGGGGCCGAACGTTAGCAGGATGAACACAGGCATAATCGCTACGGAAGCCTCCATCACGGACTTGGTTAATAGTCCGATCACCGTCCCAACTCCGAGATAGAATAGGATAGACAGCAGCAGAGCAGCTCCTACCATGACCATATTCGCCGGCTCATAATTCGAGAGAAGCATGGAGATGATGAGGATAATAACGGTGCTAATGAAGCTAAGCAGGCTCTTGCCGCAAATAATCTCGAGCGTGCTTGCAGGTGACAGCATCAAGCCGCGCAGCGTATTCTTCTCTTTCTCCTCGGCAATCAATGCCGATTGGACGTAAGAGCCTACCAGTAAGAGGGTCATATTAATGATCATATAATGCGAGCTGATCGTATCCATTCCCATCCTTCCATAGGCGGCAGCTATAATAAGTGGCAGCAGCAGGGTGCTTGATACATACAAGTTCCTGGAAATATCCTTATAATCCTTTTGCAGGATCGCTAGTGTTCGCTTCATCGATATGGTCATACCAATTCTCCTCCCGTTACTTCCACAAAGATATCGCCTAACGTCGGATTGTTCGTATATACCGCAACAACCTCGTCCGCTATCATATAATCATGCAGCTTCTTAGCACCGCTAGGGCCTTTGTCCACAATGACTCGGCTTCCATCGCTCAGCTCTACTGTGAGTGTAGCGTCTCCGTGCTTCTGGCGAAGGGCTTTCGGTGAATCCAGCAGCTGAATCACTCCCTTATTCAAAAAAGCTACACGGTCGCATAACACCTCTGCTTCATTCATATCATGGGTTGTTAGGAAAATCGTTGTCCCCTGCTCCTTCAAGCGTCTCAAGCCTTCATACACATGCTTCGTGTTCACAGGGTCGAGCGCTGAGGTCGGCTCATCGAGGAATAAGAGCTCCGGCTCATGAATGAAGGCTCTCGCGAGCGTTACACGCTGCAGCATGCCTTTGGACAGCTTCGATACAATCTTCTTCTTTTCGCCCGCTAGATTGACCATCTGAAGCACTTCTTCTATTCGACTATAAGGACGATCATACAGATCGCAATAGAACTTGAGATTGTCGTACACAGACAGTCGGCTGTATAACGCGCTGTTGTCTGTGATGATTCCTATTCTCTTGCGATAGGATTCGCCCTTCAGCTTCTCTGTTGGAACACCCAGCACATAGCCCTTCCCTGAAGTTGGCTTCAATTGTCCGGTCAGTATTTTGATTGTTGTTGTTTTACCCGATCCGCTTGGACCTAGGAATCCGAATATTTCCCCTTTTCGAACATGGAACGTTACGTCTGATAATGCTGAAGAACCGCCGAACAGCTTTTCTAATGATGTAACCTCAATGATATTGTCCATTCCCGCTTACCTCCGTTTATCGTCTTGCTTGATGCCTTAATACTACGATCTACGGCGGTTCAGCGCATTATATTACTAGTGAAAGGAGCACCAAGCAGCTCGAATGGAGCTATAGAATGGCTGACAGGAGCAGGACAGACTGCCATTGGAGCCCCTTCTCCTGCGAATGGAGCTACCCTATTACTTCAACCCGATCATTTCCTTCAGCTCGACCATCTTGTTCTTCGACAGCGGCACCGATGACTTCGCTTGATCCTCCAGCACTAAGCTGTAGCTGTTCCGTGTATAGGTTATTACCTCTCGCACCTTCTGCAGATTCACGATATACGAACGATGGCAGCGGAAGAATCCGTAAGGCTTAAGACGCTCCTCCAGCTCATTAATCTTGAATACGCACGGGTATACTTCTCCTTGTATGTAGAGATTCGACTGCCCTTCATCACTCTCGATGTAATCGATCTCCGGTGGATTGAATAATACAATCTTATCATTCATCTTCGTTGGGATTTTCTCGAAGCGCGCTGGCTGGAACACAGCTTCTACCGCCAAGGCCTCATCGTCCAATGATGCCGGCTGCTTAGCCACCGCTTCCGCCGCTCCCTCCTCTTGGTAAGTAGCAGCCACATCGAACGCATGCAGCCCTTTATCATCGAGCCGGTATACACGGTCCGTCACGCTTAGTGCCATCTCCATGTTGCCTGTTAGAATGAGACTGCACTTGCCCCTCTCGCTAAGGGTGCGAATCAGTCTAAGAAAGACGAGCTTCGTCTCGTTATCCACGTTCTGCTCTGGCTCCTCGAATACATACAAGGCTGCATCCTGCTGCAGAGCACGTGCAAAATGGACTCTTTTTCTCTCCGATAAGCTCAGCTTACTGATGCGGACATTCATCTTCATCTCCAGCTGAACGAGCCTCAATATGTCCTCTACTGCATGGGGGGATGAGTGCAGCTTCTTATGAAATTCCACATTCTCCTTGACGGTCAGCCGTTCATAGAGGCCTTCATCCAGAGGCATTAAGGCCAGCTGCAAGAAATAAGCCTGTCGATTCTTCGCCAGCTGCTCTTCATTAATCATCAGCTGGCCGCTGGAGATCGGTGCTCGTCCAAGAAGCATCTGAATAAAGATCGTTCTCACATTCATACTAGAATAGATGGCAGCAACATCTCTTGGCGCCATCGCCATACTGAATGCCGGGAATACCATCGTATTCTCCATATATTTTTCTAAATCCGTAATGTCTAGAATAGTCACTTCATCACCTGATTCTCTTATTTTCAAAACTATTCCATTATACAATAGATACGGCGCTGAAGGCTCAGTGAATGCCACACATCCCTGCCTCCATATCGAGCACTAGGGACATTCGCACATTTCATCCAATTGCCCAAACCTATCCGCCAGATATCCATATGCTACTGTACCTTATAAAAAGGAGATGAGCTAATGAGCTATGGAGTAGGAAATGTTGGAGGTCATAATAAAAGTCCTCACTGTCATCACGGTCAGGTTGGCGGCAGATCCAATAATCTAGGTACTATACTTGTCCTTTTCATTTTGTTGGTAATTATCGCTTGCTCCTGCATGTGGTAATGAACTAAGCTCTGCCTCCATGTATGACCATGTACACTAGCATTCTTCATATACAAAAAAGAAGCGTTCCCGGAGTCCGGGAACGCTTCCTCATGCACTGCTTCCATTCATGCATATTAATTCAGCTTGTTTACTAGCTTCAGAACAGCGTCTCGCGTGAGCTTATTGCCGCCAGCAGAAATAAGGTTAACTGTCGCATGAGCGAGTGACAACGGGATTTTGCAGAAGCTCAGTGCCGGACCCTTCTTCAGATCCGCAATGTACTCATCCGCAATAGTCAGGTTGCGACGAGTATAGCTCATCATTTCCTTAGAGCCCCAGCCATCTGGATAGAAGTCAACACCACGCTCCAGATCCTCTTTGCGGTTCCGCAGGATGTTAACCGCCTGCAGCCCTCTGCCAAAGGCAACAGCCTTCACCGCATCGGACTTCGTTCCGTCAAACCACAGCCATAGCTCGGACAGCATTTCGCCGACCATTCCCGCTACGCTGTAGGTATAACGATCCAAATCCTCTTCCGTTCGAATATCCCATTTGTTCTGAACCCATTCCGCCATTTGCTTCGCCATCTTAGCATTGTACTCATAAACGGTCTGAGAGATGGTCGAAGGACATAGCCGCATCCACTCCGGCAGCTGCATAGATACGGCAGGCAATACCAACTCGTAGGGCTTCAGCAGCTTTCCGGTTTCTTCAACAATGTTCGGGGACTTGGATGCTTCATACACACCGAACAACAACTCTGCTTTCAATTCATCTGAGAGCTCGCTATGATCCTCTATTTCATCGATAGCGCGCATGCACAGATAAGCTGACGTTACAGCCTCTTTCAAGCCTGAATCCAACCGGCTAATTGGAATATAAAAAGTGCGGCTTGTCTTTTGTAACATGGTCATTGCATCATTCAGGACGACGTTAGTGATAGGTACTCCCTCCAAAGATAGCTATGCTTTTTCTTAATGATACCATACGTTCATAGGGAAGCCCAAATATGCAAATACGCAGCTTCCATATCCTTACCCTTAACCAAATAAAAGGATTTCCATCCCCATATTCAGGGAGTTTAGTGAGGGTCGACGAATCATTTGGGGAACTTTTTCACACCCATGACATGATCGAGAGGAACATATCCAATATCTCTGCTATCCTTGCTGTTGTTGCGGTTATCTCCCATCACGAACACATGCCCCTCTGGAACCTTCCACTGCTCATCGGACACGAACTCCATCGTTTCTTTTATGTAAGGCTCTTCAAGCGCTTCTCCATTGCGATAGACGACTTGATCCTTGAATTCCAGCACATCACCCGGTCTGCCAATGACTCTCTTCACGTAGAAGGTGTGCTCCTCCGAGCCTCCTGTTAGAAGCTGAATGAGCGGATGCTCCAGCAGATCGTCCTGGAAGCTTCTTGCTTCGTCAACTCGGCTGTCAATAACGACAATGTCTCCATATTCAGGCAGGTTAGAGAAAGTATGAGTCAGCTTAGATACGTATATCCGTTCTTTATCATGCAGCGTGGGGTCCATCGAATGCCCGTCAACCTTGTAAGGCTGGAACACGAATATTCCGATGATCAATGTTAATATAATTGCAAAACCGAATGAACCGATCCAGCTTCCAATCTCCTTCATGGCTTTCATTACATAAGTCCTCCCCCAGCAAGAATAGTATTAGTTTACCACAAATTATATTTGCTATAAAATGGTACGTTCTATTCCATAAGAAAAAACCGCAGCCTCATGCAGCCGCGGTTTCATATAGAATTAATCAATGGATAGACAGCGAGTGTCAGCTCAGCTGCGCTTAAGCTCCTGCTCGTTCTGATGCCATTCTCTGAGCATGGTTTGATACATATGACTCTCTTGGGTGCTTAGCCCTTTCTTGTTGTCCTTCATGATGAACCTTCCAATCGTACGCTTCAGCAGCTCACTCCGACGTCCTAACAGCTCGGTATAACTCAAGTTCAATCACCCTCCAGATTCATTTGTATTGCCTATTTAAGTATACCGAATAAGGAAAGCGCTGAAAAACGAGCTGCTGCCGCACATTACGGATGATTGGGGGCTCAGAGGGGTTAACCTGTAATCATCTCTGGAAATTCATAAACATCCTGCCATATCCTCTAAATGACGCCTTCATCTATACAGAGTAGACAGATTAACTGCTATAATAATAAAGATTATGAATGCTAGGGGACTAATAATGAATCCGACTTTTATCATAGACGATCCACAGTGGCTTGCTTTAATTGAAGACATAGCCATGCAATATAATGACCTCACTATTAAACGAGGCTTTCAATATTATAAGCAGGGACATGTCCAGCGCTTCAACATGGTGAACGCGCAGCACATAGAGGCCGAGGTCGAGGGCACGGAGCTCTACCGTGTTATTCTTCACCTGGACAGGCTCTCCACCAGCCATTGCACATGCCCGGTGGAACGCAGCTGTAAGCATATGGCGGCCGCTCTGCTTGAATATGCGAGTGTGCAGGAGCGTTCGGTGTATGCGATTGTGAACGCTCATACAACAGCCAGCTTCAAGCAAGCAGCGAAGCCTTCTGCACAAGCTCCTGCCGCTACATCCGAGAAAGCCCGCAGAATGGAAGAGACACTTCTGCTAAGAGAACAGGCAAGCAAGCTGGCAGACTTAACGATCCCGCAGTGGCACAGCCTGTTCGAGCGCTGCACTCAGATGCTGACGGCTACTCTCTACAACTCTCAGGATGTGAAGGAAGCCTTAGATGCTATCTACAGCTTGAAGCCGCAGCTGCCACTTATTCAGGAGCAGCTGTTCGAGCTGCATGCTCACCTCCATATTCTAGAGAAGCTGCTTCGAGCAGCACATACCTCCAGCTTAAGCAGCATAGGCTACCACACTCAGGTTGCTGCCGAAGATATTCAGGAAGCCATCGCTCGCATCCTCTCAGCGGAGCTCCCTATATCTGCTGAATCTGACAGCTGGGAGCGCTTATTCGAGACGATCTCTTATATCCGGCTGCATATGCTCGCAGAAGGCCGCTATTATTATTATTTCTCCCAGGTGTATTACCTGTTCTGGAGAAAATGGATAGTCCCTAATACAAGCGAAGCTGCGCTGTATGCCGAAGAGCTGAAGGCGCTGGAGGTTATGGAGCCCAATCTTGATCGTGCTCCCTCCAGGCCTGCCCTTCTGCTTGCGAAGAGTTGGATGCACTTCTTCATGAAGCAGGATCATGAGGCTTGGCCTTACATCCATGCAGCAAGCAGCGTCTATTATTCTCGCCCATTCGAGCTGCTGTCCTTCTTGCAGGCTTTATTCCAAGAGAAGGAATGGTCCAGACTCATTCAGTGGCTGGCTGAGGCTGGTCCGTTGATGGACAACCCCAGGAACAATAGCATGCGTGAGTATTTATACTACTGGGAGACTGCCATCGAGCATGTCCCTGAAGCTGAGCCTAAGCTGTGGGACACACTAGTTCGCATGCTCCCCAGCTCGAAGACGATCTATGAGGAAAGTCTGCTCACCTATGGCAAATGGCAGCAATGGATGGACTATCAGCTTGGCATCGGCAAGGATCCTCTGGAGTTCCGTGTCAGTGTGCTGCAGCCTATGGAGAAGCAGGCGCCGGAAGTACTGCTTCCCTTCTATCATCAAGCTGTTGAGCGATATGTGCTGGAGAAGAACCGATCGAGCTATAAGGCAGCGGTCAAGCTGCTGAAGCGATTAGCCAAGCTATATAAAAGAATGAAGCAAGAAGAACGCTGGGAGCTGTTCTTGGACACATTCGCCAGCCGCTATAGCAGGCTGCGCGCCTTGCAAGAAGAGCTCCGGAGAGGAAAGCTATTATCATGAGCACGAGATCATACATGACTACCATTACCGTCCATGCCAGCTTAAGCAGCCATGGCGATGCTCTGCTCTATGGATTCCGCGACCAGCATACTCCGATGACTGGGTTAGAGCTGAAGCAGCGTTTATTCGCATGGCATGATGCTTCCTTCTATGGAACAGAGCTAGCGATTGAGCAGGTTCAAGATATTGAGCTGGTGCTCCTGCCTGCCATCCAAGTCATCTCCTTCTTCGCCGAGCGTAAGCTGCTGGAGCATGTACAGTGGCAATGGGAGGATGAGGCCTCAGAATTGGTTAAGCTTGCGCCCACCCTTGCCTCTTGCCTAGAAGATAGGAAATACAAGCCCTCTCTCTCTGCATGGAAATCTGGCAAGCTGCAGTGGGTATGGGATCAAGATCTGCTGTCGGAGCAAGGGCAGGCGATGCTCACCGAGCTTTCCGCCCCATTAGCCGAAGGATTAAGCAGCGCGTTCTCTGCCGCTGTATATACTCGCTATTACGGAACTGAGATGACGGCAGCTGATCTGCGTGCCGAGCATCCGCTACTATTCACGAAGGACGAAGGCGCTGCTGCTCATGTGGATGAGCAGGCATGGCTCATCTCAATCGGCTGGAAAGCGGATACCGCTCCATTCCGTCCGCTCCTGCAATTGCTGGAGCCGGATGATGATGCTCCGGCGTGGCGCTTGAAGCTGGTGCTGCAGGATAAGCAGGATCAGGCAGCCATGATCGCCATCCGCCTTGCAGAAGATGGCGAGGCTTTCGGCTCTTGGCCGGCAGCGTGGTCGACTTACATTCATGAGCGCTCTGCCGGATGGTTCGAGCATCTGCGAGGAAGTCTGCCGGAGCTCTTCCTGACGGGCAGCAGCGATGATCAGCTAAGCGGAGAACTGACCGACGAAGCCGCATGGCAGTTCTTGACGACGGATAGCCGCAAGCTGCTTGAATCCGGCTGGCTCGTGCTGCTGCCAGGCTGGTGGGAAGCCGCAAGCCGCAAGAAGCCTCGGCTTCGCGCCAAGGTCCGCCAAGGCGAAGGAAGTCCGGCCAGCTCTGGACAATCGCTGTTCGGGCTGGATTCCCTTGTCGACTTCGATTGGCGCATAGCGGTGGGCGATACGGATCTCTCTGAGCATGAGTTCGCCGAGCTGGTCGCACGCAATGAGCGATTAGTCCGCTTTCGCGGACAATGGGTCTCTCTCGATCCGGCTCTGCTGGCACAAATTCGCCGTATGATGGCGGGTGTGGACAGCTCACAAGGCCTCTCCTTCCAAGATATTTTGCAGCTGCATCTGCTTGGAAGCGGCGATGGCGCAGAGAGCACCGAAGCGGCTGAGCAGCAAGCTAATTCCGAGCGTATTCAGCTTGAAGTGGAGCTCAATGAGCATCTAGTGAAGCTGATCAGCCAGCTCGGGCAGCAGAGCCAGTTCCCGGAGCTTCCCGTGCCAGAGGATTTGAAGGCGAGCCTTCGAGGGTATCAGCAGGAAGGCTATGAATGGCTTGCCTTCCTGCGCCGCTTCGGTCTGGGCGCTTGTCTCGCCGATGATATGGGACTCGGCAAAACCGTTCAATTCATCGCGTATTTATTGCATTTGAAGGATATAAATGTGAATAACGATGTCGGCAGCCTCCTTATCTGTCCTACATCCGTACTAGGCAATTGGCAGAAGGAGCTTACCAAGTTCGCCCCATCCTTGAAGGTGATGCTCCATTATGGCAATAGACGGACAAGCGGTGAAGAATTCGAGCAGTCCGCCAGACAAACGGATGTCATCCTCACCTCCTACGCAACGGCAACGCTGGATCAGGAGCTGTTCGCAGCATTCACTTGGCCGTCCATCTGCCTGGATGAAGCGCAGAATATTAAGAATGCCCAGACCAAGCAATCGACGGCCGTGAGAAGCTTCCCAGCTAAGCATCGTATCGCATTGACAGGAACGCCTATCGAGAATCGGCTGTCAGAGCTGTGGTCGCTGTATGATTTCATTAATCCAGGTTATCTGGGTACCCAGCGCGCCTTCACGGAACGATTCAGCAACGCGATCGAGAAGGAGCGCGATGAGCAGCGGACGGCTGATCTGCAGAAGCTAGTCAAGCCGTTCATGCTGCGGCGCAAGAAGAAGGACCCGGCGATCCAGCTTGACCTGCCGGAGAAGAATGAGATGAAGACGTATATTCATCTCACTGCTGAGCAGGGAGCGCTCTATGATCAGACGGTCAATCATCTGATGGAGCGCATGCAGCAGCTCGAAGGCATTGAGCGCAAAGGCGCGATTCTTGCTGCACTTACGCAGCTCAAGCAGCTCTGCGATCATCCGATGCTCCTCACGAAGGAAGCGATGCCAGAGCCTGCTGCCGGAGCTAATGGCCAGCCTGGTCTGCTGGATACCGAGACGCTGATCACCCGCTCCGCCAAGCTGGAGCGTCTGATTGCGATGGTCAGAGAGCTGCGCGAGGAGGACGAGCGCTGCTTGATCTTCACCCAGTATATCGGCATGGGTCAGATGCTTCAGCAGGTGCTCCAGCAGGAGCTTCAAGAGCCTGTGCTGTATCTGAACGGCAGCACCTCCAAGACCGCCCGTGATCGGATGATTGAACAGTTCCAGTCGCAGACATTGCCTGCGTCTGAGCAGCCTTCTGTATTCATCCTGTCCATTAAGGCAGGAGGGGTTGGACTCAACCTTACAGCTGCCAACCATGTGTTCCACTTCGACCGCTGGTGGAATCCAGCGGTAGAGAACCAGGCAACAGACCGCGCCTATCGGATGGGCCAGAAGAAGGATGTTCAAGTTCACAAATTCATCTCTCTCGGCACATTAGAAGAACGTATTGATGAAATGCTGGAGAGTAAGCAGCAGCTAAGCGACAATGTCATAACCAATTCCGAGGGCTGGATTACCGAGCTGTCCACGGAAGCGCTGAAGGATCTATTCACCTTGCGAAGTGATTGGGGCGGCTGACACGAACAAAGAACCTTCAATCTCACTGTTCCTACAGTAGAGGTTGAAGGTTCTTTTGCTCATTCCTATAAGCCTATCTGATTCCGCAGTTATATTTCTCTGCGATTGAAGTAGACCAAGCCTCCGACAAAGAAGACGAGGAAGCTGCCAAGCACGGTTATAAGAAGACTCTCCAAGGGCAGCGTGAAAGCTCCAAAGTCCATTGAGCTTGTCGTCAGCATAGCAAGTGCTGGCTGCGCCCATGGGTAGAACGGTCCGAACTTGGCTGAATTGATAATCAGTATATTCGGAATCGTCAGCATAACGTTGATCGCAAGCGGTGCAGCGAAGCTGCTCCAGCTGATGGAAGCCCAGAGCTGCATAGCCGCAAGCGGCAAGCAGGCCAGCCAGCCGCAGACGACCGCTGGGAGCAGGATATCCCAAGGCACTCCCCCATTAATTCCATGATACTGGAATGCGATTAGCACTGCCGCAAGAAAGAGCAGCTGCGTGGCTGCAAGCAGCAGAGCGACGATAGAGAGCTTCGCCATATACAGCGATGTTCGTGATATAGGCAGAGACAGCAGCTGCTTCCACCCCCCGCCAGCGTGCTCATAACGACAGACGAAGGCAGAGAATACACCCGTCAGTATGGGCAATAGGAGTATGCTATGCATGGTTGCCATCGCGGAGAACAAGATGACAAACCACGAGCTTCGCTCTGTCGTATCGAGCGAGGTCAAGAATCCTATTACGAGAGACAACAACGGACTTATCGGCACAAGCATCCAAATATTCGACTTGGCTAGCTTCAATCGTTCTGAAGCAAGCGTGCGGAAGTACGTGCTCATCTCAATTCACATCCTTCTGGTTGAAATGAAGGGAACCGAGCAGCAGGAGCAGCAGTCCGCATGCAACACCCGCAGCAACGAACACTTCCTCATATGGGCCTGTATAGCCGAGCAATGGCCAGCTCACTGGTACCCATTCCGAGATCGGGAAGAGCGATAGAACAGACAGTACGACGCCAATGGTGATCGGCAGTGCTTGGTTCTTGAACGTCAGGCACAGCCATAGCAGCAGAGCCAATATCGGCATGGATGCGAGGAAGGGGTAGAAGCTAAGTCGCAGCATATCGCCTATGGGCATCTCCACTCCGAAATCCAGCAATAGACCGAGTACGGCTGTCCCTATCACTAATAGTACACAGGAGAAGACCAGCAGAATTACGCATACAGCAAACTTGGCTCCGAATACCGCATATTTTGAAATCGGCAGCGCCAGCAGCTGCTTCCACGAACTTAATCCATGCTCTACATTCGCAAGCAAGGAACAGATCAGTGTGATCCCGAGAAGGAGTCCGATAGGGACGAACATCACAATGTTCTCCAGTAATCCTCCCCACAAATCATCTGCATACTGCTTGGTCAGGTAGTCATAACGAAGACCGAAGTTCAGACCTTGCATCGCAATCATTCCGATTGGTCCAAGCATAGCAAGAAGCCACAAGCCTTTGCCCCGTATTTTCAGCATATCAGACGACAGCGCCTTACCGATCATAATGATTTCCCCTCGCCGACAATCTGCAGGAAGAGATCCTCTAGCGATTTCCTTTTCTCCTCAATACGGTACACCTCATGTTTGTTCGCCACCAAATTATGGATCATTCGCGCTACCGCAAGATCGTCCGTCTCCTCCAGCATAAGGTGCGAATCGCTCAGAACGGCGTTAACCCCTTGCTCATGAAGCGTTAGCAGCGCTCTATCCGGTTCGGATACCCGCAGCAGGATCATCCCTTGTGCTTGCCGATGGAGATTAGCAATCGTATCCTGGTAGATCATCTCCCCCTGGCGAATAATCCCTACCGTTCCTGCCATCTGCTCAACTTCACTTAATAAGTGGCTGGATATGAGCACCGTGATTCCATGGCTCTTCGGCATACTCTTGATGAGCTCACGAATTTCTAGAATACCTGATGGATCAAGCCCATTCGTAGGCTCGTCTAGAATGAGCAGCTCCGGACTGCCAAGCAAGGCACTCGCAATGCCTAGCCGCTGCTTCATCCCTAGCGAATATCCTTTGACTGGACGCTTCGCCTCCGCCGTCAACCCAACGATGTCCAGCACCTCGCTGATTCTCAGCTTCGGTACATCGATAATCCGCCTGATGGCCTCCAAGTTGTCAATTGCGTTCAAATGCCCGTAATTAGACGGGTATTCGACAAGGGAGCCCACCTTGCGCAGAATCGCGAGCCGCTCTTTGTTAAGCGGTCTGCCGAATAGCTGCACGGAGCCCTTAGATGGCTTAATTAACCCGAGCAGCATCCGGATTGTCGTCGTCTTGCCAGCGCCATTCGGTCCGAGAAACCCGTATATATCCCCTTTTGCAATACTTAAGTTCAAGTTCGAGACGGCATAGCGTCCTTTATATTTTTTGCTTAGCCCTCTCGTTTCAATAATCCATTCACTCAAGTTCATCACCTCGAGAACTAGAATAACGGATGAAGGTTAAAACAGAGGGCAAGCAAGTTTAAATTTCGTTTAAAAAAATCCGCTCAGCAGACTTGGGATAGATGTACACGCTAGTTCCTGTCGTTTCACTTACGGTATGCCATTCAAGCCCCATCTCGCGGATCAAATAATCGACTATAGCCAGCCCTATACCTGCTCCTGTGTGTTCAGACGAGGCCTTCATTCCCCCTCCGTGATCCTCAATAATGAGCGCCTGCTGGCTATTCCGCTGCCCCATCGATATACGGATATACTGTCCATTAGCAGCATGCCTCACCACATTCTGGAACAAATTATCAAGCACACGCTTCATCCCCATGGCATCCACGGTCCACCATAAGGGCTCCTCCGGGAGGTCAACATCAACCTCGATGCCCTCTCTCTCCCACAGCGGATACCACTGCGCAGCGCTCTCTCTGGCGGTCCGCACGATATCGAGTGGCTCCAGTCTTAGAGGGTAACGTCCGCTCGCCATTAGGCTGTAGGAAAGAAGATTCTCAATTAAGCTGCTGAGGCCTGCCACCTTAGCTTCCATCTGTTTCATCGACTCTCGTCCCACCTTGCTGAGCTCTTCTCTGTGCAAGGTGTAGAGATGGCTGTTAATAATTGTCAATGGCGTACGCAAATCATGCGATAGATTGGAAATAAGACGCTTGCGCAGCTCCTCTTCCTCCCGCTCCCGCTGAACACTGTCCCTCAGCTGGTCGACCATTCGATTGAAGGCCGCTTCGAGCTGACCAATCTCATCCTGCTTCTTCTGTACAATTGGCAGCGGCAGACCATCTTGTCCCTGCAGGCTCATCGCCTCCTGCAGCCGGAGCAGACGCCGCCGAATATGCCTGAAGAACAGCAGTGACATGATTACGAAGAAGGCGAGCATAATGACAATAAAGACGATATAGAACGGTGTTTCTATACCAAGCGGCGTTATCGCTTGAAGCAGATATCTCGGCAGCTGCAGCACCATGAAGGCGGGTCCTTCATTATTAGGCCCGATAAAAGCAACGATTGTGAATGGATCACTATCGAAGCTCTCCTTCATGAAGCGAATCGCATCCTCGGGCGTCCAGTGCACGGGAAGCTGCGTCTCTACAGCAATCTGCAATTGGGTATCGCCAGCTGCATTGACCCAGAAGAAAGCACCCTCCGGATATCTCAGCTTCATCTCTTGCAGCTTGCTCTCGATCTGCTCAGCGGAGCCGCCATCCAGCGCAGCCGCTTCCTGATGCCACATCTCCTCTAGCTGTGCAGCATTGCCATATTTCAATCCGGTATATTGTTCCTTATGCAGTACGTTCTCGCTTAACAGATAGATCACGCTTGCAAGCGGGAAGATGATGGGGATGAAGAGGAAGGCGAACATAATAATGAGCAAATAACGGGACATTAGGGAGTGGTGAAATTTCGTGCGATGAGATAGCCGCTTCCTTAGCTTCACGATCTCACCCTATAGCCGATTCCGCGAACCGTCTCAATGACTTCGGGAATCGCAGGGTTTCGTTCTATTTTCTCCCGCAAATAACGAATATGAACCATTAACGTCTTATCACCCTCCATAAAGGGCTCGCCCCAGACCGCTTCATAGATCTGCTCCTTAGTCATAATCTGACCCAGATGACGCAGCAGGTAGCCGAAGATTTGGAATTGCTTGCCTGTCAGCAATATTTCCTCGCCTGTCTCTCGGTTCTCTATACGGTTCTCCTTCTCATAGACAAGCAGATGCTTAATCTCCACAGGCTTAGCGGCAAAAGCTCCGAACCTTCGAAGCAGTACCTCTATTCGCGCAGTCAGCTCATCCGGATGAAACGGCTTCGTGACATAATCATCTGCGAACTGCAGGCCGAGCAGCTTATCATCAATAGAGGTGCGGGCGGACAACATTAGAATCGGAATCGTCGGCTCTGCTTTCTTGAGCCTCTGCCCAACTGTGAAGCCATCTAGTCCTGGGAGCATAACATCGAGAATAACAAGGCTTGCCCCTTTCACTTCTTCGAGCGCCCGCTCGCCGCTGATCAGCCAGACCACCTCGAATCCATGCTGCTGAAGATGCTCACAGACAAAGCTCCCGATTTCCTTATCGTCTTCAATATATAACAGCTTCATGCTCATTCCGACATTCTCCTTCCTTATTCAAGATCCGTCATGATTCGGTAGAGATAATCGACAGAGCGCATTGCATATTCGAACCGATACGGCTTGCCATCCTTCAGCAGCACTAGGCAGGGAACGCTAGAAATTCGCCAAGCGTCACGCAGCTTAGCGGCGTAGTTAATGTTAATTTTGTACATCGTAACAGGGACCTTGGCCGCTTCAACGATCTCCAGCATTCGCTCTGCAACCTTGCACGTACCGCAGAAGGGGGAAGAGAACAGCAGCGCGTCATGCCCATTGCCAATTCGATCCAGCCGCAGCCAAGCTTCCTCATCTATTTCTTGCATAGCCATCGTATCCTAATCCTTTCTATTGATGAGCAGACAGCTCCTTATTCTACAAGCAGTCATTGATTTCTCTGAATCCGCGAACTAGCGTTATGTTCAAGAATACTATAAAAAATGCGAGATTCAAGCAAATGTTAGCCTATGAACATTTGCCTAGGTCCTCTTCACCTAGTCAGCCATATACTATAGAAGCCCATTCATAAGGAGTGAAACCATAATGGCTTTTATGCCGCCACCAGGCCCTCCGCCAGGACCACCAGGAGGGTTTCCAGGATTCCCAGGACCATCAGGACCTCCCGGCCAACAACAGACTCAATTACCACCGCCGCCCCCATCCTTCACGCCTGCTCAGCCTATGGCTTCAACATTTGCTGTAGACCCGGGTGCGATATCCGGCTGCTTATTCCGCAATACCTATATTTGGCCACGATTCGGACCTGGCTTCTGGTTCTTCCCAATCTTTGTAGGACGCACTTCGGTATCGGGCTTCAGATGGACCGGTAGAACGTGGGTATATGCTGGCTATAGTCTGAGGCAGATTGAATCGTTCACCTGTTTTTAATCGATTATTCATCAATAGGGGATGTCTCAAAAGGTCAGATATGACCATTTGTGACATTCCCTTCTTTCCATTCAATGATCTCCAAATCACAACACCACCCAAATAAAGGTATGAAGCCAGAGGAATACACCAGTCATAGTAGTGAATGATGTGCTTAGGTCATTTTGTTCTTTAGCTAATGACTTTATTTCTTTTCATTTCACTCCTCTAGTTCCCAGCAACATCTAACCCACCTCTTCCTGCTATTTCTTCCTTGTACGGTAATGAAGTTCCGCTGTTACTGCTATTTCTTCCTTATCGTCGCTGATCCCCCATTCTGTACAGAAGATAGAGAAATAAATGGCTTAACGAAAGAAAAATGTAACGTTAGACGACTGGACATGCCTCTCTAAGCCAAGCTTGTATAGATTGAAGGGCAATTATGAACACTATAGAAGTGTCTGAAATCTACGCGAAGAAAGGGATGTTAACCATGGCAACCGTACTGTATATTACTGCACACCCCCATGATCATCAAACCTCCTACAGTATGGCAGTTGGTCAAGCATTCATTGAAGGCTACAAGAAAGCCAATCCTGGCGATGAAGTGGTTCCCATTGACTTGTACAAGGTAGAAGTTCCACATATTGATTCAGATGTATTCAGCGGATGGGGCAAATTGCGCAGCGGCTCGGCTTTTACCGATCTAAGTGCAGAGGAACAAGCAAAGGTAAGCCGCCTAGGTGAATTAACGGATCAATTCGTCGCTGCAGATAAGTATGTATTCGTTACGCCGATGTGGAATTTCTCATTCCCGCCTATTATGAAAGCCTATCTGGATGCTCTATGTACAGCTGGAAAAACGTTCAAGTACACGGAGAATGGCCCTGTTGGCTTGCTCCCTGGCAAGAAGGCGCTGCATATTCAAGCGCGAGGCGGTATCTATTCGGAAGGCCCTGCTGCTGATATGGAGATGGGCCATCGTTATTTGGGCATTATTATGAGCTTCTTCGGCATTACCGATTTCCAAGGCTTATTCGTGGAAGGCCATAACCAATTCCCTGACCGTGCCGAGCAGATCAAAGCCGATGCGATCCGCAAAGCCCATGATCTGTCCGGATCATTCTAACCTAATTCTGACCTATTACGAAGCAGC
This sequence comes from Paenibacillus xinjiangensis, assembly GCF_059686975.1. Taxonomy (NCBI): domain Bacteria; kingdom Bacillati; phylum Bacillota; class Bacilli; order Caryophanales; family Paenibacillaceae; genus Paenibacillus; species Paenibacillus xinjiangensis. The sequence goes on from NZ_JCAALS010000010.1 coordinate 109,449, forward strand.
GCGCACCTATTGGTATGCGCTGCTTCGCCTATAACAATATGCTGGACAATGGCCGCGGCAGCCCGTACACTATCGACTAACGATTAGCTTATCGTTATCGGAGGGAGCTCACAGCTAATAAAAAAAAGCCGCGATATACGCGGCCATAATGGTTATGATAGCTTCAAATATTCTTTGATTCCTGCAACAATTTCTGCTGCAATCCGGTTCTGTACAGCCTCATCGAATAAGATATTCGCGTCACCAGCGTTCGATAGGAAGCCTGTTTCAATTAGAATAGCTGGCATCGTCGTCTCCCTCGTGACATGCAGGCTTGCCTTCTTCACGCCGCGGTCCTTCAGCCCCGTCGCCTTCGCCAAATGCTTGTGAACGATATCTGCGAAGGCCTTGCTGCTGTCCCGCGAATAATAGGTTTCCGTTCCATTCGGATCAGGCGAAAGATTGCTATTGCCATGAATCGAGAGGAACAGATCGACCTTATTTGATTGTGCAAGTGCAACGCGATTCGCCAGCGTTAAATACGTATCATCCGACCTTGTCATGAGCGGTTTAATAAATTTCTCCTGATCGAGCAAAGCCTTGACCTTCAAGGCTATAGTGAGATTAAGCTCCTTTTCGAACCTGCCATTCACGCTTGTCGCGCCAGGATCTGTGCCGCCATGTCCCGCATCTAACATAATGCTGTATACCTTGCTTCCTGCAGGCGGCTCTGTCACCGGAGGAGTAACGGGATCAACGGGATCAACAGGCTCTGTTGAGACTTCATTCACATAAATGCGAAGCTCTCCCGTTCCCTCGATCAATTCCGCATCCGCGTCGGCAGCCAGATCAAGCACGAGTCTGACCGTAGAGGGACTGTTAGAGAATAGAGAGTAACGAATTGTCTGCAAGTAAGGATGGTCCGCCACGGCGATCTTCGTCCCTGCTCCGTTGAATTGTGCGACTAACGCATCCGAATAACCCGTGTTCGGCAGATCGATCACAATACGCTTCGGATTATCAAGCTTGAATGGCTTATTCGGGAGAACCGTACCCGTATAAGTCAATAGAATGCCTTCCATGCTGTCATATTGAATGGATGTCAGCAGCCCTGCAGGTGCGTCCGTAACCGGAGGCTCTGGTTCTACAGGCTTCTCAGGCTCTACAGGTACTTGAATCAGATAGACGGATTTCGTAGAATCATCCCACTTAACCGTCAGTCCAAGCTGTTCACCTACGAAACGAAGCGGTATAAGTGTCGTTCCCTTTTGTAGAAGAGCAGATTGGTCCATTTCAACCTGATTATTATTAATGAGGGCTGTCTTATTATCAATCGTCAGTATAATCTGATCTGTTCCCTTATGTATGGTGACCGTCTGTGTCTGCTTAACCCATGTCACTTCATATCCAATGCTCTCTGAGACCACTCGTATCGGAACCATCGTATATTTGCCATCAACAATTTGAGGGTCTACATCGGATTGAAGCAATTGACCATTGAGATAGAGCTTCGGAGTTACTGCAGCATGAGCTTGTCCGACTCCAATGCCCGAGAATATAGTGATAAAAACCGACAAAAACAATAGAATAGGTACAATCTTCTTCATTCTTCACCTCGATGATGAAATTGCCCGCAGCGAATGCGTTGATTCGACTATACCAGACGAATTAATAGACGCACAAGAACAAAAAAAAGTTTCGTCAAAAGGAAAAAAGAGTATATTATGGAATATACTCCGACATCCTCTTGTATATGGGCGCAGCATCGTTCATTTTGCATAGTGTAAAATAGCGATCGCAGCTCGTTCTCTTCGCTCTACATCATCGCTTCTCAGTGCCTGTGCCAGAATGTCCAGCGCTTCCAAGGCCATCTCCTGACTAACATTCACCTTACTGGCTGGTTCAGATTGGGGCTCATTCACCGTACGATTCGACATCCATCTGACTAGCTGCTCATAGCTGACAGGCTGTTCGAATCTCGTTATCGCAGCAGCCTCCTGCTGGTCCAGAAAGGCTTGCAGCTCCTTGTGAATATCTGCTCTTGCAGCGGCATTCAGCCAAGTAACTCCGCGCCGATGATGTATCGGTGCCTCATTAGAATCATCAGGGATATAATAATAATCCCCCAGATCACCAAGATAGAGCTCCGTGCCCGCAGTAACGAGCATGTAATCGCCATCCTGCATCGCATGTACGAAGATACTTGCCTCCTCTAGCCTGCGAAGCAGCTCCTGCCCCTGCCCCTCACCCTCATAAGCCGCGGCTACCCGTTCTATTAATTGTTCTCGGCTTGTCTCCTCCAAGCTCCCGATATGGGGCCAGCCGAAGCCTACGAAGTTCTCTTCTAGAAATTCCGCTGCCCTTGGTGTGCTATAAGAATCCAGTCTCATATGATATAAATGCATCCTTGTTCCCCCATTAGCTTCTACCAGCGAATCTGCCTGATCAGCTCCAGCATGTGCTCTCTTCGCCCAGAATCGAGCTCCCATTGTTCTATTTCCTTCCTAATAGTCGCAAGATTCGTATATCCCTTGGCTAATCCATTCAGACGAGCTGCCAAGGTGGAGTTCACCAGCTCATCCTGTGTAGAGAACAGTCTGTTTAGCTTCTCCATCGCATCCGGATACCTGCGAAGATAATACTTCTGATGTCTGTCTTCCGCACGGTAGAAACCAGAATACGGGATGATTGTTGTGGCATTCTCTTCCTTCCCGGAAGCCCTTCTCCTTTCCACAATATGCTGCACCGCTGCTTGCTGACTATCGTTATGAACCATCAACAGCGATCTATATTGGCTTCCTTTGTAATCGTTAATGTTATCAGCGTTATGGCTGGACCAGAACAGCTCCACAATATCCTCGAAGGACAAGATGCGAGGATCGAAGCTCATCTGAACCGTTTCGGTATGATCTCCCATTGCACGATATGTAGGTGCTGCTGTGCTGCCGCCTGCGTATCCCGTGCAGGTATGAATGACACCCGGCAATTGACCGAACAGAGCCTCGGGACTCCAGAAGCAGCCCATTCCAAGTGTCGCAAGCTGTCTATTGCTGTCTTGATTGTCCATCGCAGTACCTCCATTCTCCGACAACGTATCATAATTAGGCTCAGCTATTCAACCTATTCTGTCCACTACTGTCATTTCTCGCAAAAAAGAGCTGTTCCATCACTAGTAGTTAACAACTACTGATGGAACAGCTCCTTCATTATGTTATACTCGCTCCGCTCTATTCGCGATAATCCTCAACAATAATGTCGATAGCACCCGTCCCCGGGTCCATGACCATTCCATGAACGGGAATGGCTTCTGGGAACAGCGGATGCTTGCGAATCATCTTGACGCTGTGCATAACGCCTTCCTCTGGCTGCTCGAAGCCTCGCAGAAACTTCTCCATCCGGATTCCCGAGTTCTCGAGTGTCTCTATTACTAATGGATCAATGCCGTTCTCGGTGAACTTCTTCACCATACGCTCTGGCTCAATCTCCGTCATGCCACAGTTGTGATGGCCGATTACGATTACTTCACGCGCTCCCAGCTCATACACCGCAACCAGAATGCTGCGCATGGCACTGCCGAAGGGCTGGGTCAATATAGCGCCAGCATTCTTGATATACTTGGCATCACCGTTCTTGAATCCTAGCGCCTTCGGAAGAAGTACGCTAAGCCTTGCATCCATGCAGGTAAGAATGGCTACTTTCTTATCTGGAAATTTGTCTGTCAAATAATCCTCGTATTTTTTGTCTGCAACGAATTGTTTGTTAAACTCAACCAAGCTAGGTACGATTGACATATAATTACCTCCATATCCATGCGGAGCTCTTGTCCACCTGTCTGAGCAGATGTCCACTTCGAACCGCCGCTTATCTATTTCTTCTAATTTTATCATTATATTTGTGAGCTAGCAAAATAAAAAGAACCGCCATTATTTGACAGGCGGCTCTTACAGTACAATAGCTATAGGATGAATAAAGGTTATTATTTCTTCGCCATATATTTGCGGATATCGAATGCAACCGCAGCAACAATGATAAGGCCTTTGATAATAAGCTGCCAATACGGGCTGACGCCGATATAGGTTAAGCCATAGTTGATAACACCGAAGATCAATACCCCAGCTGCAACGCCAGGAACCGTACCTACACCGCCAGCAGTAGATACACCGCCGACCACACAAGCTGCAATGGCATCCAGCTCATACATATTGCCATAGTTGTTCGTGGCACCGCCCGTACGGGCAGCCTCCATGACGCCAGCAAGCCCATAGAGCGCACCGGAAATCGCATAGATCATGATGAGATTGCGCGCAACATTGATGCCGGACACATGAGCCGCTTGAACGTTGCCGCCGATTGCGTACATATTTTTGCCAAGGCGGGTTTTGTTGAAGACCACCCAGCAGATCAACGCGACGATAACGGCTACGATAACGATATAAGGAATCGTGTAGCCGCCGCCCAGATCGATGAAGCCTGAGCCCCACTTCGTGAAGTCTGGACGTAGTCCGCCGATTGGCTGTGATTGATTCGGCTCCATGTCGAAGTATAGCGAGTTAAGACCGTAGATGCCGACCATCGTACCTAGGGTTGCGATGAACGGCGGCACATGCAGCTTCGCTACGATGAGACCATTCACAAGACCTACTGTAAGACCGACCACTATGCCGACGATAATCGGCAGACCGACCCATAGTTGCGGCAGATCCGGGAAGAAACGGTTCGCATACGTATCAATCTGCAGCATAGAAGCGGATATAACAGCTGTCAGACCGACAACACGCCCGGATGACAAGTCTGTACCACCCGTAATCAGAATGAATGCTGCGCCAAGCGCAATAATGAGTCTCGTAGAGGATTGCTGCAAAATGTCCCGAAGGGTAGAGAATGCCAGGAAGTTCGGGTCCGCAATAGCGATACCAATAACGAGCAGGATCAATACAACAAAGATGGCACGCTGCGCCAAATAATTTCTAACTTTAAACATTGCTTGCGAGTTCATTGATTATCCCTCCTGAATCAGCCATTCGCTGCTGCGCCGCCAGTCGCATAATTTCTTGCTCTGTTGCCTGCTTGCCTTCTACAATGCCCGTCAAACGCCCTTCGCTCATCACCATAATGCGATCAGACATTCCAAGCAGCTCCGGCATCTCCGAGGAAATCATAAGAATACTCTTCCCTTGCTTCGCAAGCTCGGTGATAATGGTATAAATCTCGAATTTGGCGCCAACATCGATACCGCGAGTAGGCTCATCGAGTAAGAGAATCTCAGGGTCCGTGAGCAGCCAGCGCGCCAGCAGCACCTTCTGCTGATTGCCTCCTGACAGATTGCGAATCTGTGTATTTACAGACGGAGTCTTCGTCCTCAGCTTCTCCACATTGATTGCAGCCTCTTCCTTGCCCTTACGCTCATCTAGCAGACCCAACTTGTTCTGATAACGCCCCAGATTGGCAATAATCGTATTCTCGTAGACAGACAGCACAGGGAAAATACCAGTTACCCGGCGCTCCTCTGTCAGGAGTGCGATATTATGCTTCTTCGCATCGGCAGGCGACTTAATCTTCACCGTCTTACCATCGATGGAGATCGTTCCTGAGGCAACACCCCGGAGACCGAACAGCGCCTCAACCAGCTCTGTCCGCTGCGCACCAACAAGACCGCCTAAGCCTAGAATTTCACCACGCTTCAGCGCAAAGGATACATCCTGGAAGGACTTTGGATTAGTGGAGGACAGCTTCTCCACCTTCATGAGCACTTCTCCAGGGACATTCGTTCGCTCGGGGAAGCGCTCCTTCAGATCGCGCCCAACCATTCGTGTAATAATTAGATCAGTTGTTAACTCACCAGCCGACCAAGTGCCGATATACTTGCCGTCCCGCATGATCGTGACTTCATCTGAGATCCTCAGAATCTCTTCCATTTTGTGCGATATATAAATAATGGATACACCACGCCCCCGAAGCCGATTAATGATGCTGAACAGCTGCTCTACCTCGTTGCCCGTGAGCGAGGAGGTCGGCTCATCCATCACAATGACCTTCGAATTGAAGGATACGGCTTTTGCAATTTCCAGCGATTGAATCTTGGATACGGATAGGGAGCCCGTTCGGGCACGCGGATCAATATCAATCTCAAGGTCGCGGAACAAGTTCATGGTATCCTCATACATTCGTTTTTCATCAACGAGCTTGAAAGGCCCATACCCGAACATCGGGAATCGTCCAAGCCATATATTCTCCATGACATTACGGTGAGGAACTGGATGCAGCTCCTGGTGAATCATTGATATGCCGCTGTTCAACGAATCCTTCGAATTGTTAATGACCATTTTATCGCCGTTAATATAAATCTCACCCTCATCCGGCTTATAGATGCCGAACAAGCATTTCATCAAGGTTGATTTGCCCGCTCCATTCTCCCCCATAAGGGCATGCACGGTTCCTGGCTTGACCTTCAGTGTCACATCACTCAGTGCCTGCACTCCGGGAAAGGCCTTCGAAATTCCTCGCATTTCCAGTACGTTTGGCTCCGCCATTGCTTTCCCTCCCACATTACGGACCTATAATCACAATCAAGGGGCAACGCCGCTTGCTGCCGTTGCCCCTCAATCCGAATAAGATTATTGTGCGTCGGCTACATTATCCTTGGTAATCTTCTTATAAGCGATCCACACATATTTGCCATCCGTAATATCGAAGCCGATATTTTCTTTCGTTGGCGTTTCACCTTGGGACAGGGCAGCCGCGATAGCTACGGAAGCCGCTCCTTGGTTCTTGGCATCATTAAGAACCGTTCCAAGCAGGGTGCCATCTTGCAGCGCTTGAATAGCTGGTGCTGTAGCATCAACGCCTACAACAGGTATGAACTTGTCACCAGTGAAGTAGCCTGCAGCTTTCAATGCTTCGATAGCACCGAGTGCCATATCGTCATTGTTCGCAAGAACCGCTTCGATCTTATCGCCATGCGAAGCGAGGAAGGTCTGCATTTTCTCTTGACCCTTCACGCGGTCCCACATTGCCGTATCCTCTGCGAGAGCTTCCACTTCTATGCCAGCGTCTTGAATCGCTTGTACAGAGAACTTCGTCCGAAGCTCAGCATCTTGGTGTCCTGGCTCGCCTGTCAGCATTACGTACTGAAGCTTGCCGTCACCATTCTTATCTGCTGTCGGATTGGCCTTCCAGTAGTCCACGATCAGTTGGCCGGAGATTGTGCCGGACTCTTCTGCCTTCGCTCCTACGTAGAATACTTTATCCCACTTGTTCATGTCCTCAGCAATTGGCTCGCGATTGAGGAATACAACTGGAATATCTGCACCCTTCGCTTTATCGATAATGACGCCTGCCGCCGTGCGGTCAACCGGATTGATAATCATCGAATCATATTTCTTGGAGATGAACAGGTCGACCTTCTCATTCTGTGTCGGCTGTGCATTCTGGCTGTCTACGATATCCAGAGTCGCCTTATCTTTGGCCGCATCTGACATTGCATTCCTTACACCAGTCATGAACGTGTCGTCGAACTTATAGATCGCTACCCCGACCTTAGGTGTGCTGCTTGAACCCCCATTGGTTCCGCTGTTCGTGTTCGTGTTGGTGTTGCCTCCGCCATTGCTGCATGCAGCCGCAGTCAGCATAATTCCTGTCAAAAGCACAAGCATCCATTTCTTATTCACTTGTGTAGACCTCCCTGAACAAACTGTTTTCACTGATAAGCAGCATTGCCCTGCGTCTCAGCGTCTACCCTCATTATGATGGATCGTTAAATGGATTCGAATGCAATATTCTGCTGTTTTCTATCAAAATTCTCATCACTTATTCGTAATCCTCAGCTGAAGCTGTTCATTGAACGAATGGAAACAGCATCTTCTGGTTAGCCATCCAGAACATATTATCCGCATCAACAACCCTTGTCTCGAGCAGGACAGACTTATCCACCCGTTCCCCGGCGAGCAGAGCTACCGCCTGCTTCACACCTAGATAGCCCGTACTGAAGCCATTCTGCACAACCAGCTTATGAATAATGCCATCCTGCAGCAGCTCCAGCATCTCCGTATCACTTCCGAAGGAGACGACGTTAATCTTCCCCTGCAGCTCACGCCGCTCCAATTCATCCGACAGCCCTAGTGAAGCCTGACCCTCTAGAGCTAGAATCCCATCCACCTGCTCGCGATCAAGCAGCTGCTTCGAGGCTTGCCAGCAAGCATCCCGCAGGCTGCCGCAGGCCACACTATCTGTAATATGAATCGCTTCATATTCAGCCAGCGCTTCTCTGATCCCCGCTTCACGCTGCAGCAGGTCCGGATTCTCCCGATCTGATTGCATAATAGCCACTGTGCCACTATCGCTTAGCAGCTCCGCCATCGCTTCGCCCGCTTGCCTGCCGGCTTCACGGTTATCCAAAGAGATTGCCGCCATCTCTCCTTTGGCTGTACGTTCATCATTAAGCGTTACAACAGGTACCCCTTTGCCCGAGGTAACAGCTGTGAGCTCAGCAAGCACAGACTCATCGGCAGGATCGATCAACACGGCCGAAACTCCGTTCTCTACAGCCTCCAATGCCGCATCCAGCTGCTCCTGCGCATCCTCATTCGGCTCGAACGATATATATTCCAGCTGGGCTCCGAATTCCTTGCCTGCCGCATCGGCGCCAAGCCGCATTGCATCCCCTTGCTCATTGGCGTGCACAGGAGCAACAAGAACAATGCGCAGCGGCGCCAGCTCCTCATTCTGAGCAGAAGAGCATGCACCGAGCCACACGGCTAGCAGCACCAGAATGAAGCTAAGCAGGATCATTCTCTTCTTTGTATATCGTTTATGCATCCTCATGAGCCTCCTCCTGTCTCTCCTTCATAATGGGGATATAGACACGGACTGTCGTCCCTACTTCCTGCTCGCTCTCGAAATCAAGCCCGTACTGGGCTCCGTAATAAAGCCGGATACGGTCATGCACATTATGCACCGCTACTCCAGAGCCAGAGCTATTATCATGTCCCATGTCACTTGACTGCGCATCTACTCTAGCCAGCATTTGACTAAGCTGCTCAGGGGACATCCCAACGCCATTATCCGCTACTTCGAGCACAAGCATGTTATCCCGCACCCGTGCACTGATCGCAATCATACCCTCGTCCACCATGTATTCAATACCGTGCACAATCGCATTCTCGATGAGGGGCTGCAGCACAAGCTTGAGCGTGTAGCAGGACAATGCCTCCTCATCAGCTTCAATGGTGAAGTCGAACTTCCTCTTGAAGCGCATCTGCTGAATCGTCAAATAATGGCGGGCATGCTCCAGCTCATCGCCAACAGTAATCGTCGTTTTCCCTTTGCTTAAGCTGATGCGGAACAGCTTCGACAAGGAGGTAATCATCGTGATAACCTCTTCGTTCTTGCTCATGCCGACCATACGAATGACGGAATTCAGCGTGTTGTACAAAAAATGAGGATTGATCTGCGCTTGCAGCGCTTCAAGCTCATATTTTCTCTTCGACTCCTGTTCAACGATGATCTGTTTCATTAACTGTCTAATCTTGTTCAGCATGAGATTGAAGCGGCTGGACAGCTGCACAACCTCTAATGGACCCTTCATCGGCAGCTCTACGTTGAAGTCTCCCCGTTCAACAGCCTTCATCGTCTTGCCCATCCGTCTGATCGGTCTAGTCAGCATCGTAGCCAGCACCATGGATATCAGAATGGCGAAGATAAGAGCAACGGCAACAACTCGAACCAAATATTGATTCACCTCTGCTCTGGTCGTCATGATCTCATCCAAATAAGAGACGCCGACGACCTTCCAGCCAATATTCACGACCGACTTCACCGTGTTAAGCCGCTTCACCCCGGCTGATTCATCCATATAGCTCGCTGAAGAGGTAAGCGCTTTCTCAACACTTTCCGTTCGCAGCCCCATATAGATCAGCTGCTGCTGCGGATGGTAGACGATATTCCCTGCACCTTCGTCAATAATGTAGACATAGCCTCTTTTGCCTAGACTAATTCGACTGCTGAGCTCATCTATTTTTTTGAAATTAATATCAACCAGAAGAATAACGTTCATCGGCTTGCCGTTATGAACGACGGTAATGCCTTTACTCATGGAGACGACCCATTTATAAGTGCCATCATATAGATTCTGCACATGTGGGAGTGAGAAGCTTAGATGATCCGGTACCCGAAGGGCTGCATGGAACCAGCTCTGCTGGGAGATATGCGCGCTGGGTCTCACGGGCAAGGAAGGATGGTTCCTCAGCAGCTCGCCTGTATCATCGAATAACGCGATCGACACGATATCATCACGGCTGTTCATAACGGTATCCAGCTGCTTGGTCACCATCTCATCATCCCACTTGCCATCCATCAGCATATTGTTCTCAATCGTTCGATAGAGCTGTGCCATTCCATCCACATAATCCTCCAGATTATAGCTGACTTGGTCGACAATCTGCTGCGTGCTTAGAAAGACGTTCTCTTCTGCCGTTCGTGAGAATTTATCATAGAGCAGCACAGCCACAATCAGAACAATAAGTAGGATGGAGATCGAGAAAGACCACATAATAATCGATTGAATGCTGCTTGCCTTCACCCGCTCCATCCACCGCTTAACCGCAGACGGAGATTTCCTCCATTTAGGACTCATGACCTGCATGCCCCTCTCCAGCTGCTGTCAGACTCCGGCTCCGATAATCCTTGGGTGAAATGCCTACCTGCTTCTTGAAGCAAAAGCTGAAATAATTCGGATCGGCGAAGCCTACCCGCTCTGCGATCTCGAACGCCTTCAGCTCCGATGTCCGCAGCAGCTCCTTCGCCGCTTCCATACGAATGAACATCAGATATTGCACGAATGTCATTCTGACCTCTTTCTTGAATACCCCGCTGAAATAACCGGTGCTAATATGGAGATGGGAGCACAGGATCTGAATCGATATGTCTGGATCTGTGTAATGCTCTTTCGTATACTGGATCGCCTTCTCCACAATATCCTTGTAGGTATGCTGCCGTTTGCTGGATATATGCTTCATAATTCGTGCACATAGGTCATAGAACCACCGCTGCGCATCCTGTAGACCTGAGAACTTGAATATTTCGGTATGCAGCTGGAAGCCTGCGCCGAATATCTCATCCAGATCAATATCAGCATCCTTCGCTGTCCGAAGAACGGCGGTAACGACCTCGAGCAGATAGACCTGTATATCGGTATAGGCATGAGTCGCATGCAATAGATCGCTGAATATCGCCTCCACCGCTTCGGTCAGCTCGTCTAGCGTTCCAACCTTCAGACTACGAATCAAGGCCTGCTCCTTCAGCTCATCGAATCGCAGCTTCTCCCCGCGGCGCTCCTCCACATCGTGGATGAATATAACCTTCTCCGAGCCCAGCACAAGACGATAATCCAGAGCGAGCAGCGCATCTCCGAATGAATATTTAATATTGGCAATGTCGGTTACGACTGAGCCTACGCCTATCGTTACCGACAGCTTCAAGTAATGAACAATGCTCTTCAGAATGCTCTCCAGCGTCTCTTGCAGCCTTATAAGCCATGCTTCCTCTTGGCTGGACTCATCAATTGCCAGGAGCACGATGCGATCCTGATGGATAAGAACGCTTCCAATAGACTGGGCTTCACTAATCTCTTTGGCAATATTGAGCATGGCATGCAGCATCAGATCGAGATCCCCGGAATAGCGAAGCGAATGCTCCGACCCTGCTTTGCCGGCTTCGTCTGGCGAATGCAGAGCAATGACAGCAGCGGTATACCTAGTGCCGGTCAGCTGTATATTATAGTTTTTCGTTTTTTCTTGTATGGTCGAGCGGGATAGCTTGCGTGTCAGCAGCGAAGCAAGAAAGGTCTCCCGAAGCAGAGGCAGGCTCGTTCGATAATGCTCCTGCAGCTGCTGGACATCCTCGCGCTGAGCAACCTCAGCTTCGATCCGATGTCTGATTTTGTGAAGAAGCTCCGTGAAGCTGTCAGCGGAGAATGGCTTGAGCAAATATTCATCGACGCTTAGCTGGATCGCTTGCCTAGCATAATCGAATTCATCATAGCCGGTTAAGATGACAATCTTAACGAGCGGATAATGAGCTCTTAGCCATTCAGAGAGCTTCAGTCCATTCTGAAAGGGCATGCTGATGTCCGTAATGACCACATCCAGCTCTAAGCGATCAGCAAGCTCCATGGCCTCTTGTCCATTCTCTGCCGTCCCCACTACGGTAAATCCACAGGCATCCCAATTGATCTCCTGAACAAGCCCCTCTCTTACATCCGCCTCATCATCGACCAACAGCACTCTATACACCACAATTCCTCCTCATTGTTCCCTGCTTACTCCTATTGATTGCTATTATTATCCTTGCAACGAGAAAAATCCACAACGAATTGCAATTGTGGACTGAATTTCCATAATAAGGTTGTGGCATATAACCATATGAGCAGGGGAAGCATACAAACAGATTAGCCTTAGGGGCCTATCATTCTCAGGCTCACGCATTTTCTATAATCACTTGAAATAATCTATCGTTCGTTGAATAAAGGCTTGGGCAGAATGACCAAGATAACGGTCCGAGCGGTATACGATTTCGAAGCTCCTAATTGGAGCATCGTCCGAGATACGAATGCAGCGCAGCGCCGGCTCTTCCATCGCTTGAATCAGCGGGTATGGCAGTACCGTTCCGCCGATATTGGCCTTCACCAAGCTGATAATAGATGTCGCTGAGGCTGTCTCCATTATCGTCTGTAAGGCGAATCCATATTTCCGACAATAGCTGTCTACTAAATCTCTTCCTGTGAACCCTTCTGGGAACATAATGGTCTGAACCTGGCGCAGCTCCTCAATTGTGATTGACTCACGAGCTGCCCATTCATGCTGTTCCGATACCACCAATACATATTCTTCGGTCGATAACGGAATCTGTACGAGTCGTTCATCAGGCAATGAGGTGAGTGCAATACCGAAATCCACTTCATTCTCGAGCACTTGGTTCAGCACATAAATAGAGGACACCAGCTTCAGCTTCACCTTGGGACATTCAGCATGGTAATCGACCAGCAGACTCGTGATCCGATAATCCAAATCTGACGGCAGCACGCCAATCACCAACGTTCCTCGCTGCCCGATACGCAGCTCTGCAATGGCATCCTGAGCATTCTCCAGATGGCGCACCATCTCATTGCTGTATTCCAGCAGCAGCTCACCAGCCTGCGTCATCCTAATTTTTTTGCCGACTCTGTCGAATAGCGGCAAGCCCAGCTCATCCTCCAATGACCGAATTTGCTGGCTTAACGTCGGCTGAGCGATTCCGATTTTCTCAGCAGCTCTCGTGAAATGCAGCTCCTTGCAGACGACAATAAAGTTCTCTAACTGACGAATTTCCACTACAGCCCTCCTTAATCATTGGAATTTCCAATCATTATAATAGAAATAATAGTATTGTTCAATTAATTTACTCCTTATATACTAGTCTCCTGGGCTGGCTAACGCTCACAGCTACACATTCAATACAGGAGTGATCAGTCTCGATGCGAACGATTTATTTGATTCTCGCGCTTATTCTTGCCGCGCTTAACCTGCGGCCTTCCATTACATCGATTCCTCCCCTTCTAGGAACGATACAAGACAATCTGGGCATTAGCGGTTCAATGGTCAGCTTGTTAACCTCCCTTCCCGTCCTCTGCATGGGGATATTCGCTCCCTTAGCCGTCAAGCTGGGCAGACGATGGGGCACGGAGGGAGCACTCTTGATCGCCTTGGCCGTAATAGGTGTAGGAACTGGGCTTCGTCTATTGACCCATACCACCTATTCTCTACTGGCAACCTCCGTCATAACAGGAGTCGGCATTGCTATAATGGGACCTTTATTATCAGGCTTCATCAAACGTTATTTCGCCAGCAGAGCTTCCGTCATGGTCGGTGTATATTCCACCGCGATGGTAGTGGGAGCTGTCCTCAGCATCTGGCTGTCGGTGCCTCTGCAGAAGCAGCTTGACGGTTCATGGAGCGCCTCTCTTAGCGTATGGGCACTGCTTGCTGTTATTGCCATACCCGTCTGGGTTCGGCTCGCAGCAGCTATACGGCGGCAGCGAATGGAGCAGCCAGCCATCGCAAGCACAGCAGCACGCATTCCTATTCGCCGCTATAGAGCATGGCTGCTCATGCTGTTCTTCGGACTTATGGCTGCCATTTTCTATTCCATCACCACCTGGTTTGCACCAGCTGTCATTAGTATGGGCTACTCGAAGGAAACGGCTGGCAGCATCCAGACGATGCTGACGCTTATCTCTCTGCCTGCTACCTTATTCATTCCCATGGCTGTTCAACGATTCCGGGGCCGGGTATGGTGGCTGATCGGCTGCTCCTTACTGGAGCTGATTGGCATTCTGATGCTGAATCTATCCGTCAGCCCATGGCTGGCAGCGATTCCTCTTGGCATCGGAACCGGTGGTCTGTTCCCTATCGCGCTCATGCTGCCAATCGATGAGACTAGAAATGCAGGCGAAGCCAATGCATGGTCTGCGATGGTGCAATCCGGCGGATATATTCTTGGAGCAGCTGGGCCTATCCTCATTGGACGCATTCATGATCTATCCGGAAGCTTCGCCCAGCCCTTCTACCTGCTGGCGGCCATCATCGTGCTGCAGATATTCGTTCAAGCTATCATAGGGAATAAGAAGTCGGAGCTTCCATTAGGCACTAATCGATAGCTAATACGTGGCTGTCCCAAAATGAACTGCACCCCAATAACTAACATTGGAGTGCAGTTCTCTCAATCCTATGACCTCACAACGGAATACCCCTTGTAATACTAGTGAATCGTGTACTTAAGCACCTTATTTCTTTAGCTAATGACTTTATTTCTTTCATTTTCGGCTCGATCTAGTCCCCAGTAACATAAAACCCACCATTACTGCTTTTTCTTCCTTGTTAAGTAATGAAGTTCTGCTGTTACTGCTATTTCTTCCTTATCATCTCTGATACCCCATTCTGTGTAGAAGATAGAGAAATAAGTTGTTTAACTAAAGAAAATTTGACGTTAAAGAACAAAAGATACAATCTTTATTTAGCCATTTTCCATAAATATGAGAGTGCCCCAGTCATCGACGATAACTGGGGCACTCTCTTCTGTATTATTTCACCGCACCAGCGGTTATCCCGCTTGCAATCTGCCGTTGAAAGATAATATAGACGATCAGCACCGGAACAATCGTAATGAGAAGCGCTGCGAAGAGCGGCCCCCACTCCGTGCGATACTGCATCTCCGCCTGCATAACACCGATCTCAACCGGAAGCGTATATTGCGCCGGATCATTAATGAGAATCGTGCCGACAATATATTCATTCCATATATTGAGGATGTTCACAATGCCAATCGTAATCAGCCCTGGCTGAGACAAGGGGAGCATGACTCGGAAGAACGTCCCGTAATGAGAAGCGCCATCTACAATTGCCGCCTCCTCCAGCTCCTTCGGCAGTGATTTGAAAAATCCGACAAGCACGAAAATACCGAATGCCAGCAGACTGGAGGTATACACGAGAATCAGACCGAACTTGGTATTGATTAGCCCCATCGAATTCATCAAGAAGAACAAAGGGATTAGTGCCAATACAAAGGGTACCATCATCGAAGAAATATAGAGCAGGAGCAGCGCATTGCTGCCTCTGAACGTATACCTGGCGAGCACATAAGCCGTCATCGCCGACAGCAGCAGCGCCAGAAGAGTAGAGCCAATTGTAATGACAAGCGAATTCACGAAATAGGTGTCGAAGTTGTATTTACTCCATACATAAGAGAAGTTCGACCACAGCAGCGGCAGCTCAGGCAAGGACCACGGCGTATTCATGAAGAACTGCTCATTATCTTTGAGAGAATCAAGTAATGTCCATAGAAGCGGATACAGCACCGATATCCCCCACACAATGAGAATGGCATAAATGATCAGCTTAGCAATTGGGTTTTTAATAGGCCTATTCATCTTTTCATCCCCCTTAGCTCATCTCAACAGCTTCATGACGCATGAGCCGTTGCAGCGCGATTGTCGTAATTAACGACAGAACTAGGATGATGAACCCTATCGCAGCACCGTAGCCAAAATGATATTGCCGGAACGCCATCTGGTACAAATACGAGCCCATAACCTGCGTGCTATTATCCGGTCCGCCCTCCGTCATAATCCAGACGATAACGAAGGAGCCGTTGAGCGTCGTCATCATGATGTTCAGTATCGAGACCTTGATCTGCTCCCAGATGAGAGGGACGGTAATGCTCCAGAACTGCTTCCACTGACCTGCGCCTTCAATGCTCGCTGCCTCATAATAAGAGGCTGGAATACCTTGAATAGCCGCAATCAGCAGAATCATATAGAAGCCGATACCCGCCCATATCGCCGGAGGGAGCAGCATCCAGATCGTATGATCCGCGAAGCCGAGCCATGTAATCGTTACCTTCTCCTTCGTGAATAGCGACAGGAAACCGTTCAAGAAGCCAATCTGCGGATTATATATGAAATTCCACAATACGCCGATTACAACGACGGAAATAACATTCGGAATGAAAAAGATCGAACGAAAAAATCCAGAGAGCCGGAAGCCGAACCTTGTTAACGCTACAGCAAAAAAGGTCGCCAGAATCATAATGCCGATGATTTTGCCTGCCACTAAGAAATAGTCGTTGCCAATCGCTCTCCATACAATGGGATCGTGAAGCATCTCTTCGAAGTTATCGAAGCCAATGAACGTCTTCTTATCCGACATGCCGGACCAGTCAAAGAAGGAATAATACAAGCCCTGAACGACAGGATAAATGGTAAATAAGCCGAAAAAGAGCAGTGTAGGCATAATAAATGATGCGATAAACAGGTTCCTCTGCCACTTGCTTGTGCCGGTGTTCATGCTTCCCACCCCTTATCCTTTCCTGTATCTCATAGTGGAGGGTGACCGAGGCAGACTGCCCCAATCACCCTCCGCTGTGATACTGGTTAAAGGCTGTTATTTGCTTACCTTCTTCACAACATCGGTAACCCGCTTCACCCATTCTTCAGGTGTAATGGTGTTGATCGTCAATGCATCCGTCGCATCCATCATCGCTTTATCCACGTCTGCGTTGTACGTAATCGTCGGGATAACGACCGTGTTAGGATCTGTCAAATATTTGGCAGCATCCTTCACGAAGCTTGGCGCGTTGGAGGCGCTGATGTCCCCTTTGATGTTAGATGGCGCTCCGCTGAGCTCTGCCCACTGAGAAGCCTGCTCCTTGGAGAAAATAAATTGCAGGAACGCTTTGGCTGCTTCTTTGTTTTTCGCCTTTTGAGCGATAGCTACAGTAGCTGTAGAAGTGTTAGCCACGACTTTGCCGCCCGCATCCTGAGTAACCGATGGAATGAAGCCGAACTCGAAGCCGGCTGGAATATCCTTAGCCATTTCATTCGGCAGCCACAGGCCGTTCGGAATGAATGCATCTTTATTTTGCAAGAACAGCATCTGAGAATCGGTGTGGTTGATCTGGATCGAGGCTTTATCGATGAAGCCTTTATCTCTTAACGTTACGATCTTGTTCAGTGCAGCAAGAACGGCAGGGCTCTCGAATGCCTCAACTTTGTTAGCTGCCATATCTTGTAGAATGCTGTAGTCATTATTGTTCGCCGATACGATAGCAGGGTATAGAATGGAACCGTTAATATAATAAGGGTATTTGCCCGTGTGAATGAATGGCGTAATGCCATCCGCTAGAATCTTGTCGCTCACATCGAGGAAGGATTGGAAGTCAGTCGGCTCCGTCCAGCCTTTCTCTGTGAACAGCGCTTTATTCCAGAACACGCCCCATGAATTGAGTACGAGCGGAATGTTGTACGTCTTGCCATCGAACTGCTGAGCGGGCTGAGCCAGGATATCCGTAATGAGCTCACCGTCAATGTTCTTGGCGTCCTTAAGCCATTCGGTCAAATCCTCGAGCTGTCCGTCCTCGACCATCTGGCGGTCATTGAGAACCGGGCCGTCGATGTAGACGAAGTCAGGAGGATTGCCGCCGATCCAGCGCGGCCGGTTCTGATCATTGATTTTGGGACCAGCAGACTCTTTAATATTCAGTTCAGGATTGGCTGCTTGGAAGTCAGCAATAACCTTCTTCCACCATTTGTCGCCATAACCGCCAACGAAATATTGAATTTCGAAGTCACCCGTTAAGCCGGCTGGCTCGGTCTCTACAACAGGCGTCTCCGTCGCTTCTGCCGCAGGTGCATTGGTGGTCGGCGCATTGGTTGGTGAGTTATTCCCTCCATTGCCCGAGCCACAGCCCGCAAGTGTTACGGCAGCAAGTAGAATAGCAATGCCAATTGCTGTAATCTTTTTCTTCCTAATCATGACGAAAAGCCCTCCCCTATAATGATGTTGTTACGCTCCTTCGGAAGCGAGTCCGATGTGGACTCCAGCGTTTGATTACATCATAGATGGGGAGGGCTATTATCTCTATTGAATATCTTCCATATATTCTTGATTATCTTCTCTTCTATTATTCGCCACCGATGGGTGCTGCGCTAATGGTTCTGTGTGCTCTTCGTTTCGGCGAATTGCTGGAGCTGATCCAGCGCCGCTTGCGGGATAATATCCTCATAGAGAACAGCATCCCCAAGCTTGCGGGCATAATCAAGGACAGCCTGCCAAGAAGGGTCCTTCACCGGATAGAACCTCGCTTCTCTCAGCGCGTGCAGATCGCTCTTCAGCTCCTCATCCTGCTCGGACAAGTGTGTGCCGACTGTCGTCGTAACTGGAAGGAACCCTTCCCTTCTAATCATCTCTTCATAAGCTTGATCATCATAGAGGAAGTCTAGAAACTTGGATAACGCTTCTGTATTGGTATGTTCGGTCTTGAAGGAAACGAGGACATCGTGAACGCCGAATGCAAGCGGAGGCATGCCATCCTTCACCGGGATTGGACCTTTCCCCCACTCCAGCTCTGGGAACTCCTTGGGTACAACTGACGTGAAATAATTGCCGGATATCAGCATCGCGAGCTGCCCCCCGCCTAATATGCGCTGCTTCTCATCACGAGTCGTTACGGTTGGCTCTGAATCGGTCAAGCCTTTATCGAATAGCTCTTTCAAAAAAACTACTCCCTCCACATTGGCTGGCGAATTAATCGTCCACTTGCCGCCTTGCATCCACTCTCCACCCGCACCGTAAAAAACATATGATAATGAAGCATGTGTTTCGTTATCTGTTAGATCAATGCCGAATCCTTCTACAGCACCTCCGAGCGCTTTAATCTTGCTAGCAGCCTCTTCAAGCTCGGACCATGTTGCAGGGGGAGCTTCAATTCCCGCTCTCCGGAACAGCTCCTTATTATAATAGAGGTTGCGTGTGGTAGCCACGTAGGGCAGAGCATACTGCACACCATCAATGGTGTCCATCTCTACTAAATTCGGATACAGCTTGGCCGCCAGCTCAGGAGATATAATCTCTCCTAAGTTATTCAACATACCGTCATCGGCATAGTGTGCATACACATTCGTGTTCAGCAGATCAGGGGGCTGGTTACGACTGATCATGGATGTGTAGACACCATCGAGAATATCCCAGTTAGCGACTTGCAGCTCTACGTCGATCATTGGGTTCTCCTGCTCGAATTGTGTGACAAGCCTCTCCAGCAGCGGCTTCGTCTCGGAGCTGTATTCGGACGCCACGAAGCGTATTAATGCCCGCTTCTCTTGCGGAGCCGCAGTAGATTCAGAGCTCTGATTCATACAGGAAGACAGCATAACCGCACTTAACAACAGGCTGACGGCAACCCTCATATCTTGCACACGGCACCATTTACGCAAGGTTATCCATCCTCTCCTTTCACAATTTCGGTATGACGATCGTAACGCAGGTGCCTTCTTCCAATTCACTGTGAATCTGAATCCCATACTCATATCCAAAATACAGCTTAATCCGCTCGTTAACGTTACGAATACCGATGCCCTGATTGCGATTATCCTGCTTATAGCTCGCGAGAATCGACTCCAGCTGCTCGGGTGTCATCCCTTGCCCATTATCTTGAACCTTGAATATGATGTGATCTCCGGATTGTCGTCCGGTAATCGTAATTCGTCCATCCTCCATTCCGTACATGCTGCGAATACCGTGATAAATGGCATTTTCAACAATAGGCTGGAGTAGAATCTTCAGGGTCTTGAACTCCATAATGGCATCCTCGACATCAATCTCATAATTGAGCTCATCGTTATAACGGATCTTCTGTATGAGTAAGTAGCTTGTAATATGCTCCAGCTCTACTCGAATCGGGACAAGCTCCTGATCCTTCGTAATTCCAGCGCGGAACAGCTTGGCTAGCGCGGATGTCATGACGACGACCTCCTCACTCTGCTTCTGCTCAGCCATCCAGACGATGGAATCAAGCGTATTGTATAGAAAATGGGGGTTGATCTGGGATTGCAGCAGCAGCAGCTCATTCTTCCGCTTGCTCTCCTCGTTCTGAATGGTCTCCTCCATCAGAGACTTCGTCCTGCTCACCATAAGATTGAATGAACGGCCAAGCTGACCAATCTCATTCATCTGACCGATTTCGGTCTGGATGTCGAAGTTGCCTTTTTCCACCTGCTTCATATCCAACTGCAGCACTTTAATCGGCTTGGACAGCCGGTGAGAGAGACCAATCGAGATGAGCAGCGTAATCGCTAGACCACATAAGGAATAAAAAATAATAGAATTGCGCAGGTCCTCCTTGCTGGCGATGAGATCATCCGCGTATGCGACTCCGGCAATTCTCCATCCGAAGTTCGTATCCTGTACCGAATAGATGAGCTTCTCATTTCCCTTCATAACATCAAAGGAATCGCCGTTCGAGGCTTGTAGAACTTCGGTAATACGTTCCGTCTGCTGGTTGCTGTCGATGAGCTCTTGCTGAGGGTGATAGACGATGCGGCCATCCTTATCTACGATGAAGAGATAGCCCTTACTGCCGAGGTTAATTGCTTTGCATATATCATTAATGACGCTTAAATTCAGATCAACGAGAAGCACGCCTTCTGCTGTCACACCGTCGGTGCTCTTCAGCTCTCTGCTCAGAGAGACAACCCAGCGATGCTCGTTATCAAGCACATTCTGCTCATGAGGAGCGGAGATAACAGATTGCCCGCCTGCTTCCTTGGCTGCTTGGTACCATTCCTGCTCCTCCAGCTGAATATCCGGATTCAGACTCGTTATTCGGCGGTCAGAGACCAGCTTCCCATTATAGCCGAACACCATAATCGAAGCGATATCCTGACGAGTGTATAGAATAGCCTGGAATAAATCGGATATTTGCTTCTCATAGGTACGGCGATTCTCTGCACTGATGAAGCTGTTATTCGATATGTAATATTTGACGTCCTTATTAGTCAGGGCAAGCTGCGATATATTCTCCATATTGTCTACATAGGATTGAATGTTCAAGTTCACTTGCTTCATTATCTCTTCGATGTACCCTTTCGAATTCCTCTCCACGGCGGCAACAGATACTTGGTAGCTGGCCAAGCTCGTTAACAGGATCGCGGCTACGATTAGTATGGAGAATGCTAAGGATATGTTCGATTGAATGCTCTTAAGCGGGAATAAAGGGAATACATTTTTGAGCATGCTAGGCCCCGCTCCCCTTCAGCGATTTATCTCGATAATCCTTAGGCGTGATGCCGGTGTGCTTCTTGAAGACGATACTCAAATAGTTCGGATCCTTGTACCCTACCTGTTCAGCAATTTCGTATAGCTTAAGCGAAGAGTGATGCAGCAGCTCCTTCGCCTTCGCGATGCGGATACGAGTCAAATATTCGACGAACGTCTCTCCCGTATGCTGCTTGAACACGAGGGAGAAATAGCTTGTGCTCATGAGCGTATGACGACAGATTCGCTGCAAAGACATCTGCTCGTCTGCATAATTCTGATCAATATACTCTACTGCGCGATGGATCTGCATATTCGTCAGGTAATTGCGATTGTCCGTAATGACAGAGATTGCCGAGCTGACAACCTCCCTTAGCCATTCCTCGATTTCATCTAGTGTCTTGAATTTATAAATATCCAACACTTTCATCTGCTGGTCGATACCCTGCTCATAGATAGCAAGCTCCTGAATCGTATTCACAAGAGTGAGCACGACCTTCTGCATTTGCAGCATGCAGGCCTCTACTGGAACTAAGGACGACTTCAACGATGCAACGCCCTGCTTAATCAACCTATGGGCTTCCCCTATATCGCCTGTCTTCACAGCAGCTGCCAGCATTCGATCCCAGCTTGGACTAAGCAGAGCAACATGCGCCTGCTTTCCTTCCATATCCATAATGCTAAGAACGCGGTTCTTCCCTAGCAGAAAACGATAATCGAGCACAGACAGGGCACTCTTATAGGAAGCTGGAAGCTGTTCAGCACTCGTGCACGTTCTGCCTATGCCGATTGTAACCGTGAATTTCAAATATTTCTCAATATGGTACCTTACCTGCTCGGCTAGGGAAAACGCTTGCTCATACAACAGGCTCTCGTCCTGCTCTCCAGATAGAATAGCGACCATTCGCTCCTCACGTGTTCGGAAGGTCAGCACTTGCTCCCGCTGGAGCGTCTCTTGGAACACATCGAATGCAGCAAAACGCAGAAATTCGACATCATTCTCATAGAATGGAAGCTCCCTCTCACCGAAATCATCGATATCCACTACAATGGCGAGCAGCAGCGGAGATAGTGGAGGGAGATTGAAATAATACAGTCTCTCATCTATCTCTGCCTTACTTAACCCCACTGCGACCAGACGTTCAAGGAAACGCTCCTTCAGCAGAGGCAGACTCTGCTCAAGCTGATGGTTCAGCCTGCTCAGATCCTCGCGGCGCTGCCGCTCTTCATCCATCTCTGCCTTCACCCGGCCCAGCAGAAGCCTTATCTCTTGCGCTGTAATCGGCTTCAGGATGAAGTCAGATACCCTCAGCCGGATTGCCTGCTGTGCATATTCGAATTCATCATATCCCGTTAAAATAATCATTTTTATATATGGATACTGTGCTGCGATCAAGCCTGCCAGCTCCAGACCATCCATGAATGGCATACTGATGTCTGAGATAACCAGCTCTGGCCTATCCTGTTCAACTGCATCCCAAGCCTCACGACCATTGGCATAATCACCTATTAGTTCGAAGCCATGCTCGCTCCAATTAATCGTATTTTTCAATCCGATTCGGACTAATGCTTCATCATCAACAATTATTACTTTGTACATTGAAGCCTCTCCAGTCTATTGGAAGTGAGTATACGAACGTAACCATATAAACCCATTATGCAATAGAATCCTGCTTCTTACCATTCCTTAATATACAGCACTGGAAGGTCGTTCGATCTAAGCCTATAGAACCACACTCAGGTCCATTCAATTACTACAATCATACTAAAAAACCAAACAAATTAAGCACTAACAAGCTAACAAAAAAATAATAAGAAAATCATTTTAAACCTATAAAAAGCAATGATAGACCATTTTAATTTGCAATATCTGTCGATATACTAGTAGTTAAACGCTTACATAACACAGTCATAAGTAATAACAAAAATAACAAGTTATTAGGAGGCTTCGTATGAAAAAAATGCGCAAGTGGATCGCAATGGTCGTAACGCCTATGCTCATTCTCTCAATGGTCATGCCTGTATTCGCACAAGCAGCAACTTCAGACGTGAAGGGTCACTGGGCTGAGACAGCCATTGAACGCTGGCAGGCAAACGGAATTGTAAGCGGATACTCAAACGGCACCTTTGCACCGGATAAGAAGATTACAAGAGCAGAGGTTGCTACAATTATTAATGCCGTTCTTGGATATACCGCACAATCCGACAAGCCCTTCTCTGATGTACCCGCAGATGCTTGGTATGCGAAGCAGATTTCCGCCGCGAGAGCAGCAGGTTATTATGAAGGGTTCCCTTCCAATGAAGCGAGAGCACTGGATGCCATCACCCGCCAAGACGCTGTTGTACTGCTGGCGAAAGCTTTTCATTTGAAGCAAAATGGCAGCGCTTCCTTCAAGGATGATCAAGACATCGCCTCCTATGCAAGAGCAGCTATTGGCACGATGTCCAGCGTGCTGAGCGGCTACAAGGATGGCTCCTTCAAGCCCAATGGCAATCTGACACGCGCGGAGCTTGTCACGGTAATCGATAAGCTCGTTGCTGGTTTCTACCCGCAAGCTGGTGAATATACCAGCCAGTCCGTAACAGGCAACGTAGTTATCAGCAGCGCCGATGTTGTACTGAAGGATATGACGATTACTGGAAATTTATATCTAACATCTGCTGTCGGTGATGGTGATGCCAAGCTTCAGAATGTCACCGTTACAGGCACAACCTACGTCTGGGGCGGTGGAGTGAACACGGTCACATTCGATCATTCCACATTAGGAGATGTAGATATAAATAGACAGGAAGGCCCTGTTCGCGTAGTATTCAGCGGCAATTCCACTGCTCATCAGGTAACCGTGGATAGTGAGTCAACGCTTGTGCTCGATGAGGGCAGCAGCATTGATGACCTAACGATCCATGGGAGCGCAAGCGGCACGACCCTGAGAGGAACAGGCGATGCGAAGAACGTTACCAATGAAGCAGATGGCGTTCAATTGAACGGTGCCCCGCTTCCTCAAGGACAGCACAGCATTAACAATGGTGCACTTGAAGCTGGTACAACGGGTTCTGGTTCTAGTAATGGCAACACCGGCGGCGGCAATGACGGCGGCAGTACAGAACGTGTAGAGGATCTGGTTGATCCTGATGCGACAGCATTCACGAAATCATTATTCGCTTATTTGGATGATGTGCGCGGACAGAAGCTGCTATTCGGCCATCAGCACACGACGACAGAAGGTTTATCCTTCACGAATACGACAGACACACAGTCCGATGTTAAGCATGCAGTTGGCGATTACCCTGCTGTCTTCGGCTGGGATACGCTTAGCTTGGAGGGCAAAGAGAAGCCGGGCGTACCGGGCGACTTGGAGCAAAGCCGAATCAATCTCATTGCCAAAATGAAGGAAGCTCATGAGCTCGGCGGCATCATTACACTAAGCGCGCATATGCCTAACTTCGTTACGGGCGGCAGCTTCAACGACACCGCCGGCTCAGTCGTTCAGCATATTCTGCCTGGCGGCGACAAGAATAGCGATTATAACGCTTTTCTCGATCAGATTGCCTTGCTTGCGAACGGCTTGAAGGATGATGATGGCAACCTCATTCCATTCCTGTTCCGTCCATTCCATGAGCAGAACGGCGGTTGGTTCTGGTGGGGCGCGAAGACGACAACAACCGCAGAATACGTCGAAATCTACCGCTATACGGTTGAATATTTGCGTGACACGAAGGATGTCCACAACCTGCTCTACGTATACTCGCCGAACGGAACGTTCTCCGGCAGTGAAGCTACTTATTTGACAACCTACCCAGGTGACGACTATGTCGATATTCTAGGGATGGACCAATATGATAATCGCGACAATCCAGGGACAGAGACCTTCTTGAGCCTGTTGGTTGATGATCTGGCTATGATCTCGAGGCTGGCTGATTCCAAAGGCAAAATCGCTACCTTCTCCGAGTTCGGCTACAGCCCGCAGGGCATGCTGCAGCAAGGTAACGGAGATCTACAGTGGTTCACCAAGCTGCTGAATGCCATTAAGTCTGATCCGGATGCGAAGCGTATTTCTTATATGCAGACGTGGGCGAACTTCGATATTAACAACAATTTCTTCGTCCCTTATCACAATTCTCCGACGCTAGGCGACCATGAGCTGCTGCCAGACTTGATCGCTTATTATAACGATCCGTATACCGCATTCGCTGCAGAGGTTGGCGATGTGTACAGCAAGCAGATCACAGCAGCAGCAGAACAGCCATTCCTGCATATTGCCACTCCTATTCATCAAGGGACAGTAACATCTGTGGAGACGCTTGTTCGTGCGAGAGTGCTGCATGAGAGCCCTACCAAGGTGGTGTATGTTGCTGAGGGCTCAGATAGTGAAGTTGTGATGAGCTTGGATACAGACGGCTTCTATTCAGCCAGCTGGTCCCCTGCTGGCGAGCAGAATGGCAAGACAGCCGCTATTACCGTGAAGGTCTATAAGCAGGACAATGTCGTATTGGAGCAGTCCATTTCTACCTTCATTAAAGTCGATGAAATGGTATTAAAGACGTACACCTTCGACGACAATATCAATGGCATACAGAACAACGGAACATGGCCGGATACGATGGGCCTCACACTTGAGCATGCTAGCTTTGGCGGCAGCGGAGCGCTTGAGCTGAACGTCACTGGCGCTGTATATGGCGACAGCTGGCAGGAATTCAAGCTGGAGCTGACCGATGCAGCAAGCACCGTGCCTCTCGCTTCCGTCAATCGTGTGAAATTAGAAGCTTGGATTCCTGTATCGGCTGGTTCAGAGAGTGAGAATGCAAGCTTGCGAAGTGTCGTCATGCTCCCTCCTGATTGGTCAGAGACCGGCAAGTATGGTATTCAGACCACTGAGAAGAAGCTTAACGAGCTGCCAACTATAACCGTAGATGGCTTAGATTATGCCCTTTATACAGCAACGATTAACCTGAATGACCCGATGAAATCGGCAGAAGCAACAGGACTTGCTATATCCCTAATCGGCAGCGGTCTTGCATTCAGCGGTCCCATCTATGTAGATAATATCGAGCTCATCAACAGCTACTTCGAGCCTCCTGTCATCCCTTCCTTGGTCGATGACTTCGAGAGCTATCAAGGCGTCAATGCCGCTCTCCAAGCGAAATTCGTGAAGGCTGGCGGAGATACAGCTATCGCTACCTTGGATACTGCGAACAATAGCGGTGGCGATTACGGATTGAAATTCGACTATACACTGGCGGGCTCTGGCTATGCCGGCGTAACCAAAGGACTAGGAAGTGTCGACTGGTCTGCATTCAACCATCTGAAATTCTGGTACGTCCCCGACGGCTCGAATCAGAAGCTCACCCTTCAATTGAAGGTAGACGGCGTATCGTATGAAGCCTATCCATCACTTGCAGGTACAGCTGGACAATGGGTCACCGTTCATTTCAATACATTCACAGTAGCACCTTGGGACACAAGCAATCTGGGCAAAACGTTAAATAAGGTCAGCCTTAAAAACGTTCAGGATTTCTCTATCTATGTCAATGCAGTAGATGGCGCCATGCTTAGCAGCACCTTGTACTTCGATGATATTGAAGCGATTAACGATGGAACTGGCGGGGTTCCGAACGGAGGAACCGGCCCGGGAAGCTCACCTGAGCCAGCTGGCATCTTGTATGACTTCGAGGGAGATACAGAAGGCTTCACCATTGGAACGAACAATGCAAGTGCTGCTGCACCTGTCATTACGACAGACGCAGCAGCATCAGGAACGTATTCTCTCGCATCCACCTTCAGCCTAGCAGGTACAGACTTTGAGCTAGGCAAGCTGACCTCCCTTGATCTATCAGCGGTAGATTCCATTAGCGTCAAGGTGAAGCTGTCTGCTGGAGCCGCCAATGCTCGATTGTTTATTAAGACAGGTGCTGCCTGGCAATGGTACGACAGCGGTATGACAGCTGTTGATTCATCTGGGTTCACGATATTGACGCTTTCACTCGATGGCGTGGTTGACCTTGATAAGGTCGTTACCGTTGGAGTCGCGGTCGCATCAACAAGCGGCAGCGGCAATGCAACGATCTATGTGGATGTAGTGACGCTTAACTAGATGCAACAAGAAGAGCAGTTACCTCGAATTGGTAACTGCTCTTCAGACTGTAGAGAAACCTCCTGTTTTTATGAGGACTTAAATTCCCCGAATTTATTCGTTAAAATGTAGCTCTCAGATCGTTTTAGATCGATTTTTCTTCGATTAGACGAGAACCACCAAATAAAAGAAAGTGCCGGAAAAGTCCCTTGGACTTTCTCGACACTCTGAGGTTGCATTACATACAACCAAATACGTTGTTTTGGCTCATAAGAGTAAAATTCAGGAAACTGAATTGTAGTGAGTGCAGTGTATAGAAAGCTATTGACGATATACCGCCTTGAGGTTGTATGAAATACAGTCTGCATCACGCGAGATAGGCTATTAATTGTGCAAGCTGGAGCTACATTGTATTTAGTGCAATAAAATCAGTGGAAACGGTACTAGAAGTCCGCTGAGGTTGCATTACATACAACCAAATCCGTTGTTTTGGCTCATAAGAGTTAAATTCAGGAAACTGAATTGTAGTGAGTGCAGTATATAGAAAGCTATTGACGATATACCGCCATAAGGTTGTATGAAATACAGTCTGCATCAAGCAAATAACACGCAGCAATTCTTACTTCTGTCCTCTTTAGCTCTGCTGTACATCAGCAACACATCGGAAGCCTATATTGCCTGCTGAGCTGTCGGGAGTGTTATGATTCCTTGCGGCGACCCGATAACGATTGCAATACGATTTGTGGCATAAGTACGAACCGCCCCGCATGGACTTGGATCCGCCAACAGGTGGTCCCTGCGGATTATCGGTTTCTCCAGATAGATGATACGCAGGAGTGAACCAGTCAGAGCACCATTCCCAAACATTCCCCGCCATATTATATAAGCCATAGCCGTTAGGCTGGAAGGAACGTGCCGGTGCGGTGCCTATGTAGCCGTCACTTGCATGATTAACTACCGGGAACTTGCCCTGCCAGATGTTGCATTGATGCTTGCCTCCCGGCCGCAGCTCATCACCCCACGGATAACGCCTCTGAACAAGACCGCCGCGAGCGGCATACTCCCATTCGGCTTCCGTAGGCAGACGTTTGCCTGACCAGCGGCAATAAGCCACAGCATCATTCCATGTCACATGAATGACCGGTTCATCGCCCCTTCCTTCCAGAGATGAGTCCGGCCCTTCCGGATGAGCCCAATCGGCTCCTTCTACGACCCACCACCATGGAGAAGCAGCCGATGCATTCTTCACCTTGTCTTGGGTATGCTCGGGCACGAGCAAATGAAACACATAGGACCAGCCGTAAGCTTCTGCTTCCGTTCTGTACCCTGTGGCCGCGATGAACCTAGCGAATTGATCGTTCGTTACGACTGTCTCTTCCATATAATAAGAGGCTACGGTTACGCTTCTGACCGGTCCTTCCCCATCTGCCGGGAAACCCTCCTTATCATCGGTTCCCATTAGGAAGCTCCCGCCTGGAATAAGCACCATGCCTGTATACGCCTCGCGTATCTCCTCTATGATTAGCAATTCCTTCTTGGGGGCCTGAATTGTCGTCTCAAGCTTGCTAACCGAATTCCGGCTTACACTACAGCAAGAAGCAGCTCCATCCATCTTCTTCATACTTCTACCCCTAACCATTAAGGATCTAGAATAAAATAATACCCGCGAATCCCGACATCACAAGCACAAGCGCCGGATGCCATTTGAACTTAACCATACCATACAGACTACCTCCACATATGGCAAGCGTCGCTAAGGTAGACCAGGTCAGCAAGGAATCCGAACGTGACAATACGCCGAAATGAATGGCTGCATATAGAATAAGGCCAGTCACAATGGGCTTCAGTCCGTAAAAGGAAGATTTCACCCATTTGCTCCGATGAAACCGCATAAGGAAAGCAACAATAACGATAATGATAACAAGAGAAGGCAGAACCATCCCTGCAGCGGCAGCAATGGCACCTCCTATGCCCTCCGTGCTATATCCGATCAATACAGCGCTATTCGTCGCTATGGGGCCAGGCGACATTCCGGCCAGCGACACAATGTGCTGGAACTCCATCGGAGTCATCCAATGGTGCTGCTCTGCCTGCCGTTCAATCATAGGAATGACCGCATACCCGCCCCCGAAAGAAACACAGCCTAGCTTGAAAAAAAACCAAAACAAGTCAAACAACGCATTTCCTCCATTCTAGATGTAATATTCCGGGAAGGTGATGTCGCGAGCATTCCCCGTCTGACTCTCTTTCTCCATACGTGTCTCTATTCCCAGCCTTTCCTTCACAGCCACACTCAGGATACCCGCAAGGACCCCTCCAATAATTAAGTACAGCGGCGGGATAGGCGTGAACAGCAGTAATACCAATGCAACGAGCGCAATCATTTTGGTTAATTTATCGAAAAGAGAGTTTTGAGCCATCCTATAAGCAGCAATCAGAATCAATGCAATGATCGAGGCATGAATGCCCTTGAGCGCAGCCGCCCATTTCACATTGCCATCAAGATACCGGTACAACCAGCTTAGTAGAATCACGATAGAAAAGGTGGGCAGCGTTATTCCCAATACAGCCATACATGCGCCGAACACCCCACCCATCCGATATCCGATAAAAGCAGCGGCGTTAACCCCGACCCCACCGGGTGCGGAGCCTGCTACGGATACTAATTCATTCATTTCCTCATGCTTCATCCACTTCCGTTTATCTACAACTTCCCTCTCGATAACCGGAATCATGGCATAGCCTCCGCCAAAGCTGGCTGGACCGATTCGGCAGAATACCCAGAAGACTTGCGGTAGCATCGCTAGCTTTGCTCTAAGCGAATTCATCATAGCCAATCACCTTCCTCCAACCATTCCTACTCACATATCTTCATTATACTTCATTTATACCAAAATGGAATTAAGTTATGGCATATAACTTTCTTATAGCTGTAATTCAATATACTAATATTCGTAATTTCATCAACTTATTTGCGATTTGATTTTAAGTAACTCTGTTCATCCATAAAACAAATCGGCAGCACAAAAAATCCCTTTCACTAATAGCAGAAAGGGATTCTTGATGTTTCACTTACAAGAAAGCAGCTTCACACTCGCTAGAACCGGCCAGAACGGAAGATGGCGAAGATTAACCACAGAAACATAATCAGTGCAATAATAAACCCGACTTCAATAACCGGTATTCCCCAGAACAAGGTTTGTGATTGGCTAAGGGCCGACCCTACAATTAACCCAACAATCACAATACTTAGCGCCAGCAGCACGACACTGAACGACAGACGGTTGCTGATCCGATCCATCTTCGCCATCATGGCGTCCAGCTGAGGCACCTCCATCTCCACACGCACCTTGCCTTTGCGAACAAGTGTAGTCAATTGCTTCAAGGTCAGCGGAATCTCACTCAGCATATCGATATAATCAGGCACATCATCGGCCAAATCCTTCAGCTTCTGCACGGGGTCCAGCCGTTCCATGAACAGCTTCTTCCCGAATGGCTCCGCTACATCGAAGATACTGAATGTAGGGTCGAGCGCCGTCACGACCCCCTCCATTGTCAATAAAGCCTTACCCAGCAAGGTCAGCTCGGCTGGAATACGAATCTGATGACGGAAAGCTACAGCGAACAAGTCGTTGACTGCAACGCCAAGGCTAACCTGATTAAGCGGTACCTTGTAATATTTCTCCCGCATTTCGTCGACATCCGCATTCAATAGATCTTTATTCACATCTTCTGGAACAACGCCCATATTGGATATGGCACGAATGACCCCTTTGGTGCTCTGATTGCGAAGGGAGATAACGAGCGTGGCAAAATGCTTCTTCATCTCAGGAGGCAGGCGTCCCGTCATCCCGAAGTCAAGCAGAACAAGACTGCCGTCCTTGAGTGCAAGCACATTGCCCGGATGCGGATCTCCATGGAAGAAGCCCTCGACCAGCACCTGATGCAGGATGACTGTTGCGAACCTCTCCGCTAGCAATCTGCGATCAAGACCAGCCTTATCGAGCTTCTCCTGATCGGACAGCTTGATTCCCTCTACGAACTCCATCGTCAATACGCGCTTGGTGCTGTAATCCCAGTACACGGCTGGCACATGAATATGCTTCATACTCTTGCACTGATTAGCGAATCGATCGCCATTACGCGCCTCTATGCCATAATCGAGCTCCGATCGCAGCGCCTTGCCAAGCTCCTCAACAATGTCGCGCAGCCGATAATTGCGAGCCCATTCCAGCCGGCTCTCGGCTAATCTCGCCCAATCAGCCAGAATGTCCAGATCCGTCTCAATCAGCCTATGTATGTCCGGCCGCTGCACCTTCACCGCAACTGCCGTTCCATCCTTCAATACAGCATGATAGACCTGCCCGATGGAGGCTGCGGCAAGGGGAGTTTCCGCGAACTGCCCGAAGAGCGTATCGATTGGCGCACCAAGCTCCTGTTCAATAATGTCCACTGCTTCCTTGTAGGTGAAGGCAGGCACATGATCTTGAAGCTGCTCCAGCTCAGCCAGAATATTAGGCGGGATGAGATCAGGACGGGTGCTCGCAAGCTGCCCCAGCTTCACAAAGGTTGGACCCAATTCCTCCAGAAGCAGACGAATGCGCTCACCGATGCTTTTGGCCTGAATCCCCTTCCTCTCCTCACTCCGCAAAGACAGAAGCTTCTCGGTCAAGCCCATCTCATAGGAGACATAGCCGAGTCCATTACGCGCAAAAGCCGACACAATCGTCCTGTACCGCTGCAGTTGTCGAATCCTCTTACCTAGGCTCATCGGGGCCCTCCTGTTATTGTTCCGTCTCTGTCTTATTCTCCAATGCTGCCAGGCGAGCTTCAAGTCTTGCAATATCTTCCTGTGTCGCCAATCGCTTCTCTCCAAGCAGAGCATTCACGCGCTCACGAGCCATCTCCTCGACCCGCTTCCGCATTTCCTCACCCTTCTGAACAAGCTCCTCCACCAATGCGCTGGACTCTGCCTTATTGACTTCGCCTTTTTTCACAAGCTCATCCACAGTCTTCTCGATCTGCTCTTTGCCGACTACAACCAATCCCAATCCAAGCGCCATTGCTCTACCAATTGTTTCTCTCATCCTCTTCACTTCTCCTTTGTTAACCAACGGTTATGGAAGCACATTCACAAAAGACCCAAAAACAAAGCAAGACAAGGATTGCTTCATCAGAATGCCTCATTCAAGAAATGCGATAGCATGTTCTGTTCCTCATTAGAGAGATCAGAGATCGACTGGAGGAACTGGCCTACAAGCTTCGTCATCTCAAGTCCCAGCTCATCGTTCAACGATTGAATAGCGGTTCCCAGAGTAGTGCCGACGAACAGCGTCATGCCCATCTTATTGCTCTGTGCTTTGCCCACAACGTTCTGAATAAGAGACGCTGTCTTCTCGCCAAGCTTCTTCAGATACATCAGCAACAGACCAAGGATATAAGCACAGAAGCTAATTCTTGTCGTTGTCTTGGAGACCTCAGCTATCATCATATGAAGGGCCTCGTTCATATCATGGCTCTTCGAATGCAGCAGTAAACTCGAGATATGATCGATCGTCGCATCCCATTCCTTCAAATCAATTGCTTCGCTGCGCGGCTGATCGAACAGTCCCGACGCCTTCGGTGTAGGAACAAATACAACCTGGGAGCGCCCCGTTTCCTTGCTGTTAACCTCATAGCTGCGAGAGATAAAACCTAGCTTCTCAATCTCCTTCAGCATATCGTATGCTGTCCATTTACTGACTCCTATCGATTGCGCTAGAGCCTCATAATGAATCGGAAGATTGGTCTTCTGATATAAATCCACTAGCTTCTGCAGAAACTGTAGACGCCGTTTAGTGAGCGACACGCTAACACCCGTTCCTTTCTCAACCTTTAACCGTTACCAGCTTTGTTTTTGGGTCTTTTGTGATAAGAGCTTAGCATCAAAATTTGGCAAAGTCAAACGCATGAACGTAGTAGAAAGAAACTGAACTATTCAATAACAAAGCGGCTGTTTTTTGCTACTGTCTTGATAAAAATTTATTTTACTTTCCGCTACTAAAATTACTTTAATAAACACAATAGATCAAGTACGCTGGTCGTTAAGGTAAGTTTTTACTGTAGGAGCAACATAGTTCGAGAACTGATTTAGAATACCTTCAGGAGTATTATCTGTTATGACCATAGAACGATATTTAGGCTGCATGAAATGCTCACGCTCCATAACATCAAACATAGACACAAGCGGATCAAAATATTGATTGATATTCAAAAAACCACAAGGCTTTTTATGTAAACCCAACTGACCCCATGTAAAAATCTCAAAATATTCTTCCATTGTTCCGGGTCCTCCAGGAAGGGCAATGAATCCGTCTGCCAATTCCGCCATCTTGGTTTTACGTTCGTGCATCGAATCCACCATAATTAGTTTGGTTAAACCTTTATGCGCAATTTCACGATTTCGCAAAAAAACAGGAAGCACCCCGATCACCTGACCGCCTTGCTCCAACACAGAATCAGCAACAGCTCCCATCAGACCCACATTGGCTCCACCATAAATAAGAGTGATTTGGCGTTTGGCAAGCTCCTGACCTAATTTTGCTGCACTTTCTTTAAAAATGGAAGAGGCTCCCTCACTGGAGCCACAGAATACAGCGATTGATTTCATTACCGAACTCTCCAATCTTTTATTTTGATGAGTAGCGTACTCCAAGTTTTTGTTTATGCGTTTTCAAAATATCTTCAAGGGATATATCATATTTATTTGCAATGACAGTGAGATTTCCTAATACATCCCCAAGCTCTTCTGTGAGATGAGATTTGTTCTCTTGATATGTGCCTTCAGCCTCATCAGGGCGATCTCGTCCGATCTCCAGTGCACGAATCGCACGAGCTACTTCGCCGGTTTCCTCCGCAAGAAAACCTATCCGAACAAAGATATCCAAGTCTGACCATTTCCGATGTTGGTAATATTCCTTCACCCACTGTTGAAATTCATTTATATCCATGTTACCCTCCACTTAGATATGGCAATTCCGAACGTTTGTTCCTTAAAAAGGATACCATATTCGAGATTACCAATCTACGTCACCGATCTCCTAGCATTCTGTTTTTCAAGTCTCATGCAAATGCGATCGCAATTCAAGCATCCTGCCCGTTAACGTAATGAAGCTGCAGAGCTTCCCGGCAGCTTCATCATATATGATTAATGATCTAGAGTTCCCCGTTATTGATAGTCTCTTCGTCTATTTCATTCTCGGAAATGTCTTGTTCAACAGAGCTGCTATCTATGCTTAATTGCTCTTCGTTCTCCTTGATATATTGTAAAACATCTGGATGATGTTGCAGTTCCTCGCTTGGGATGGAGCGAAGCTCGGTACACTCCTCTTGTGAATCATAAGTGAAGTGAACGATTCCACCTGCTGCCAAAATACCAGCGAAAAGCCCGATGAGTAAAAATACCTTTATCTTCACAAGAAACTCCTTAACGCGATGAGCTATACTCTAAATCATTACGCGGCTGCTCCATAGGGACTGAAAACCCTATGGAGCAGCCTCAATTTCTAAGCGAAAGAGTCTAGCCGCAGCCTCTCGTGCATTTTTGTCTACTATAAGGGATGCATTCCACTTGGAGGCTTTTTACATAAAAATAAGCTTGCCAAAGCGCTGTGGACGATGGAAATTAATAAGTCCCGTATGTGACCATGCAGAGTAATGCCTAACGCCGTCCAAATCATCGTCTATACGGTACAAGTTAATCCGCCACATCTCCCCCGCCCCAGGGAATGAACCGAAGTTGTGCAGAGGAATGGTCATCGAATAATCGTAGTACCCTTCCTTCGAGGAAGGCCGTACTTCTGTCTGCATCTGATCCGCATCCCATTCTGTTCGAATCTCGAACTGCTCCTCGTCCTGCCAGACAATCTCTGCATCGAATACGATATTGTTCGGGCTAAGCTCGAATTCATAATAACGTACGCCCGCACCCTCACGATCAATGAATACCTCAACAACATCCTCTTCATACAATGGATCGTCTCTATTCTGCATGCCCGCTACGATATGATCATCCTCACATTCATAGCGAATGTACAGGTTAAGATCGTCATAGCACATTCGTACCTTCGTCTGTAAACGAGGAGGAGAGCCATCTAACGTCTGAACCAAATCTACAGCATCCATCTGTTCCCACGAAATTGCGGTATTGCCAGGCACTCTACGGCAATGATAGGCGAGTATTTCTTCCATCTCCGATATGACCTCCCTTGCGCTTCTGATCTAGAGGACAGCTGCAACGACAAGCACCCAGCCAATAATGAAAGACAGTCCGCCGAGAGGTGTAATAGGACCGAGAAACCGGGCTTTGGCAACACTCAATACGTACAGGCTTCCCGAGAATAAAATAATGCCCGCCACCATGAACCAGCCTGCCGTCACGATGAGCTTCGCATCAGGATAATAGCTCGTCAATAGTCCGATCAGAATTAAGCCCAAGGCATGTGTGATATGGTATTGCACGCCTACCTCATATACCTTCAGCTTGTCCGGCGCTAGCTTGCTCTTAAGCGCATGCGCGCCGAACGCACCAATAATGACCGCGAGCGCCATGAAGATACTGCCGAGAACAACGAACGTTTGCATTGAAAGAAATCCTCCCTTTGTTTGTATTCATAAGCTCAGCATATCACGACTTAGCAGTGCAGGGAATTCATCTCAGATTGAAGTCTTCATTTTCTCGTTGATTTACAGATGGCAGAATAGTAAAGTAGTAAGGTTGTTTGGAATCGCATCAGGAGGCACACACATGAAGTTCTTACAATCTACCGCTACAGAATGGCAGGGCTGGTCCCGCAGCATTCGTCTATTCTTTCTAGCGAATATGCTGTATCAGATCGGTACAGGCATGTTCTCCGTATTATACAATCTGTACATCCACGAGCTCGGCTATCCAGATCGCATGAGCGGAACCATCGTCAGTATGCAATCACTCGCTACGGCCATATGCTTCATTCCTATTGGATTATTCGGTGACCGCATCAGCCGCAAGCGATTGCTCGTCATTGGCGCATTATGCAGCGGCATCCTGTTCACAGGTCGCTCGTTATTCGAGTCTGAGAGCAGCTTAATTACGATGGCGGTTCTAACAGGCTTATTCGCAGCTATTTTCCAAGTGCTGGCCATCCCTTTTCTTGCTGACAATGTCGCCAAAGCGGATCGGATGCGCATATTCAGCATCTACTCGGCGTTCGTGCTTGCTTCCCAGGTTGCTGGCAGCCTCGGCGGCGGTGTTATCGCAGATGTTATGCAGGCGGCTGGGTTAACTAGGCTCCTCTCCTTCAAGATTGTCCTCCTTGCCGGCAGTCTAGCTACGATAGCAGCGTTCCTGCCTCTGCAAGCTATACGAGAATCCGCACTTAAGGAGAAGCAGAGTGCTCAAGAGGCTGCCCAAGACCTTACTGCAAGCAAGCCTGCTGCTCCTGTAGAGCGGCCGAAGGGTGAAATGACTTTCATCGTTAAGTTCACCGCTATCCAGCTGATGATCGGCATAGGCTCTGGACTTGTCGTGCCTTATCTCAATCTCTATTTCACGAACCGTTTCTCTGTATCGCTAAGTGCGATGAGCCTGTTATTGTCATTAGGCCAAGTGATGACCATTATCTCCATGCTTATTGGACCAACACTCGCTAATCGCATCGGGCCAGTGAAAGCGATCGTTATTTTCCAGACCCTATCGCTTCCATTCCTGCTGTTAACAGGCTTCACGAATCTGCTTATCGTCGCCTCTATCAGCTTCCTATTCAGACAAGCTCTCATGAATGCGGCTAGTCCTCTGCAATCAGCTATATTGAGTGATCGTGTCTCCACTCGAAGGCAGAGCCTTGCTAATTCCTTCATGCAGACAGCCTTCATGCTGGGATGGGCAACGATGGGTCCTATCCAATCTTCTATTATATCCACCTATGGTTATTATTGGGGGTACGCCATTACCTTCAGCATAACCGGCGGATTATATGTCACCGCGTCCATGCTGTTCTTTCTATTATTCCGGGAGAAGCGATCAGCAGTGCTGCAGTAGGCGACAAAAGCCGGAAGCCCTTGCGTACAGAGAGCTTCCGGCTTTTATTGTTTTTATTTACTGCCTTCCAGCTTGCGCAGAATGTAGCTGGGCAGTACAAAAGCTGCCCGGAACACATCGGGATTAATATAATGGGCATTCTCCCATTGCAAACCACCCAGTTCCGCCTCCAGAGGGTCCCACTTCTTAGAAGCAATTGTGAAGCTCCATATCCCTCCAGGAAATGACGGAATGGTACAGAGATACGTGCGTACAATCGGGAACAGCTTCTTCAAGCTCCCGACTGTCTTGACCATCGTGCTCGAATTGTAGTAGGGGGAGCCCGATTGAAATACGACGATGCCATCCTCCGTGAGACTATCGTGCACATATTGGTAGAATTGCGGCTTATAGAGGCTGACTGCTGGTCCATAAGGATCTGAACGATCTACAAGAAGCACATCGTATTGTTTTTTTTGCCCCTGAATCCACTTGTATCCATCCTTATACAGCGTTCGGATCAATCCACTATCCCCATCGTCGGCTTCCTTCGTCAACCATTTCCTGCATACCTCAATCACTCTCTCGTCAATCTCCACTACATCAATCTGCTGCACACTGGTGTACTTCACCGCTTCGCGAGCGGGTCCGCAATCACCGCCTCCTATCATAGCAACCTTAGCTGGCTGAGGATGAGTCGTCATTGCAATATGTGTAATCATTTCATTGTAGATATACCCGTCTTTTGTCGTAATCTGGGGAGTCCCATCCAGCACAAGCATCCGGCCAAAGGCTCTCGTATCCACGACACTAATCTCTTGGAAGGCTGATTGCTCATAGTGAAGCAGTGCGGCCACTCTATAGCCGACCTCCATATCAAGCTCAGGAAGATCATCCCACAGCCATAGCTCCTCATCGGTTTCTTTGTGAAAGCCTGTTAAAAACTGTTTTTGACCTGCCATTCTACCACCTCACCGCAATCATCATTTTTTTATCCTATCGAGCAGAAGCCCATCGGTATGGTTGTTCTCACCCTGAATGAAGTCCTTCATATACACGGAGAGATAGCTGCCATAGCTGGAATCGGTTTGAAGCAAAAGCTCGTCTACGTAATAAATGCCATCGGGGATGTCATCCAGTAGAAGGGTACACAATGCCCCATAGATACCGCATGCTACTTGGAAATAAGTCGCGTTCGTGTTGTACTGCGCACATACCTCTCTGTTATTCATAGCGTTGTACATATACCGTTCCTTATCTTTATAGACGAGGAGCACGCCTACCAGATCATCCCCATCCAGCTCTGCAGCTAGTGGATCTAGCACCTGATGATTCCAATTCCAGAGATCACTTGAGTTGCCTAGGTTCGCAAGAATCGCTTCCGTTGTGTGATCATTCACTCGATAAATAAACCCTGTCTCCATGTCAAAGGCTTTTCCGAGGGTTATGACCTCTTCATGAGGCATTAAGCATCCGTAGAACTGTTTGGCTCCGAGCGACACCTTAAACCCCAGCTCGTACACATCGTTGTAGAGAAATACAGGCATATGCTGCTTCATGAACATCGGGTAATTCAATAGTGCTTCATCCAAGAAGCATTCCGGGGACCATGTCGTATAGATTGTCTGCCCCTCGGCCAGCGCTGGATTGGTGAAAAAGGAATCATCATGCTCTACAATATAGCAGCCCAGCGGAACCTCGCCCGGAGCCTGCTTCATTAGCTCGAGCGCCATCCATTGCACCACACCAGGATTCATGCCAGAGCCGATAATCGCCTTCATATTAGTGAACCGCCCTTTATTTTGTTCGAAGATACGATATCTCTCCAACAGCGTAAACCCTTCCAGCTCCTCCTTCTCATCGACCATTGTATTCTCTAATGCCGTGTTCACGTAATGAACGCCTAATGCATTACAGCAATGAAGCATTTCGACCGTATCGGCCCAGGATACATCAATTACATGCGTTGTCTTCGTATCGACGAGATGCTTACGGAACCGATCCAAATCACTCAAGTCAAACTGATGCAGCTTCACCTTATGTTTGAACTGAGGAATAAATGGCTCGTAATGCTCCATCCTTTTTTGTTTCTGATCAATAAGATGCAAGGTGCTGTGACTAATGAATGAATGAATGGGGTCGTCGACGTTCTGAAACGTTTGGTTTAATATCGCAAGAATGGATTTAGCGACACCCCCTGCACTGCCAAGCACACTAATCGTTATTGCTCGATTGCTCACACGCATCAACTCCTTTTAATCAGGATATTCATGATTAAGAGAGGCTGATCCACTCTAGTAACCTATTTATATTCCTTATTAATAGATTTGTATAAAAAAAGACTGCTCCAAGACGCTGCTACACGTCTTACAACAGTCCCCAATCCTTACTCCGCTACAACCAACATCCGCTCGATAGCTGTGAAATGTCGCG
The DNA here is from genome assembly GCF_059686975.1 of Paenibacillus xinjiangensis. Classification (NCBI taxonomy): domain Bacteria; kingdom Bacillati; phylum Bacillota; class Bacilli; order Caryophanales; family Paenibacillaceae; genus Paenibacillus; species Paenibacillus xinjiangensis. The sequence goes on from NZ_JCAALS010000010.1 coordinate 149,585, forward strand.
CCCGTGCATGCTCCAGCGGCGTAACTCCCTCTTTGTCCGGTATAGATATATCCGCTCCGTGTTCAATAAGCAGCTGGATAACCTGCTGCTGCTTCTCGCTGCCATCATTCAATATGATGGCTTCCATTAATGCTGTCCACCCTAGGCTATTCACATGATTCACATCAATCTTCGTTCGAGTTAGCAGCTCCCTCACGACGTCCACATATCCATGCTCCGACGCAGGAATAAGTGCTGTCCCTCCATAGCGATTGGTAATTGTCGGATCTGCTCCAGCATCAATTAATACCTTCAATATATCGAGCAGCCCCTCCGCCCCTGCATACAAGAACGGATTATCCAGCTTATTATCCTGCAGATGGATGTCGGCTCCCGCATCAACCAACGCGCTGACCGTATCCACATGATTGCCGTGTGTGGCAGCTAAAATAGGCGTTCTGCCTGCCGCATCTTGGCTGTTCTTGTCTGCTCCATCACGAATGAGCTGCAATACCGCAACAGTATCTCCACTCTCTGCCGCTCGAATAATGGCTTGATTCATAGCTCCCACATCCTCTTTAGTAAAGTTCTCTTCCTGCTGACAGCCTGCCAGCAGCCCGAGCATAACGATTATGAATAATTTCACTCGCATCCCTGGTGACCTCTTTCTTCCGTTTCTCCATTAACTGTACCATAGCCCTTGGCAATCGAGTAACATTGAGGTTGCCAGCAAGGACGAACTACACTACAATTCATGATTAATGCACATAATAAAACCAATTGTCCCATTGGCATAATTAGGATCCGGGGGAGATGAGAACTTGTCCATTCGATTCAGGCTGCTGCTGTCATTCACATCGGTTGTGGTAGTCTCCGTTATTCTGTTCTTGCTCGCAGCTTATCTGCTGTCTGTTGCCATAACAGGAGATTTCCGCAGCATTAGCCGCTTTTATAATATTCATTATTCACTCCATCCCCTCTCAGAGGAAGAGGAGACCCTGTTCCTCGACATGAAATATTTGGCCAAGCATGACCCCGAGCAATTGAAGGACCAGCTACTGCTGGAGGAATATGATCTTCAATTAAAAATGGTGCAAGCCGGTCTCGTTGTCCGTGAGAATAACAAGATTATCTACGCAGCACCCACATTAAATGGTCTGGATCTCACATCGAGCCTGCCCGCCTATGATATGGGCAATAACTCCATTCGCAATACACTCAATGCAGGAAGCCATTTCTTCTCCTATGCCAAGTTCGACTTCTACTTCTCCCCCGAGACGGGTGAGAAAGGAAGTGTGTTCGTCATCAGGGAGAGAAGTCCCTTCGCTGAGCTGGTCAGAACCCTTCTGCCGATCTTAATCGCGGTATTCGTTGCGATCTTGTTCTTGACTGGTTTTCTGCTGTACCGGTATGTCACTCGAACCATCATTCAACCTCTTGCTAAGCTCAGACAGTCCGCAGAGCATATCAAGGATGGAGATCTGACATTCAAGCTGCAGGCAACCTCTCGCGATGAGGTGGGACATCTCGTCCAGACCTTCGATCAAATGCGCCAGCAGCTATTCGACTCCATTCAGCTGCAGCTTCATTACGAAGAGAATCGCAAGCAGCTGCTGTCGAATATCTCGCATGATCTAAGAACGCCCATTACAACGATCAAAGGCTATGCGGAGGGGATAAGAGATGGTGTAACCAATACGCCCGAGAAGCTGGACAAGTATGTCGGAGCCATCCACACGAGAGCGACCGACATGGAGCGTCTGGTCGATGAGCTGCTGTTCTACTCGAAGCTTGATTTGAAGAAGGAGCCTTTTTCATTCGAACAGGTAGAGCTCAGTCCCTTCCTCCATCGTATGGTCGATGAGCTTGCCATTGAATTCGACAACCACATCGTTGAAGTGAAATGGGAGGAAGCGCACACGGAGCCGCTGTTCGTTCTAGCTGACCGCGAGAAGCTGAAGCGCGTATTGTTCAATCTGCTCGACAACTGCCTGAAATATATGAATCAAGATCCTAAGCAATTAATAATCAAGATTGAACCGCAGCAGGAGCATGCCGTCATTAGCCTTACCGATAATGGACCCGGTATTCACCCGGATTCCCTGCCCCACATCTTCGAACGCTTCTACCGTGAAGAGCCTTCAAGGAGCCAAGCAGTAAGAGGCAGCGGGCTTGGACTTGCAATCGCCCAGCAGATTGTAGAAGGACATGGCGGAACGATCTGGGCAGTTAGTGAGCCCGGCCAAGGAACGAGTATCTTTTTCACATTAAAAATCTTTGTAGATCGTCGGTGACCTATGATGAAACGAATTCTAATTATAGAAGATGACCCCTTTATCGCAGAGCTGCAGAAGGATTATTTCAACCTGCATGACTACGAGGTGGAGCTGTGCCACGATGGACAAGAAGGCCTTGCCAAAGCGCTTCAGGGTGAGCATAACCTCATTATTCTCGATCTCCAGCTGCCAGGAATGGACGGGTTCGAAATCTGCAAGCAGATTCGCGAGCAGCTGGATGTGCCCATCCTCATTGTGTCGGCGAAGAACGAGGAGATCGATAAAATTCGAGGCTTCGGGCTTGGGGCAGATGACTTCGTCACGAAGCCGTTCAGCCCTAACGAGCTGGTAGCCAGAGCGAAGGCGCATCTAGCGCGATACGAACGTTTCACGGGAGGCAAGAAGCAGCAAGAGACGGGGAGCATCGATATTCGAGAGCTCTCCATCCACAAATCCTCCCATCGCGTATTTGTACACGGCAGAGAAGTGCCGCTCACTGCCAAGGAATTCGAGGTGCTCGTATTCATGGCTGAGAATCCCAACCGCGTATTCACCAAAGACCAGCTATTCGAGCGAATCTGGGGCTTGGAATCCAACGGAGAGATTGCGACTGTGACCGTGCATATCTCCCGAATTCGAGAGAAGATCGAGGCTGACCCCTCCAATCCGCAGTTCATCGAGACGGTCTGGGGCGCAGGCTATCGCTTCACTGTCTAGCAGCTTCATCCAGCTATGAAGAAAGTTATGGTTCTGTTTATAAATTGTTTATACTTTGTTGTCAGCCGATTTAGAGTGGTCGTCTAAGATGAATATATCGACAACACCACTTTAAACCGGAGAGGAACATACAAGATGAAGAAGATGAATCAGAAGGCAGCAATCGCAGCTCTAACCGTTCTAATTGGCGGAGGTGCACTCCTCCCTTACCAAGCTCAAGCCGCAGCACTTGCGCCAGTAGCTAATATACAGCAATCCGCTATCACGAATTTCAATCAGCAGGCTGAAGAGGCGATTCAACAGCTTATTGATCAAGGCGTGCTTCAAGGCTATGAAGACGGAACGATGCGAGCAGACAAGAAAGTGACGAATGCGGAGCTTGTTAAAATGATCATGCTTGCTCTTGAGCTTGATCCTAGCAACGAGGAGCAGCAGCAAGGCAAATGGTATACATCTTATGTGAATGCAGCTGCAGCAAGCGGACTTATTGACAGTGTAGATTCATTCCAGCCGAATAAGCCTGCAACAAGCGCGGATGCCGCTCCTATGATAGCGAAGGCGTTACAGCGTGATGTGAAATCCGTTCAGTATTGGATGGAAGGCTTCCAGATTGGCAATGAGCAGATGACTCGCGGCCAAGCCGCTCAGCTGTTGGCGCTGTCTGAGCAAGCTGTCCGTTCCGCATCGGCTGAGATCGTATCAATCAAAGCGCTTAACAAAATTACTTTTGAAGTGACATTCACTGCGCCGCTCCTTCAAGTAGACGAAACTACTGATGCAGCGAATGCCAACTTTGCCTTCGATCATGATCTGAAGCTTGTTAATCAGCCGCGGCTGAAAACCGGATCTATCTCTACGTATATCCTTCCGGTTCAGACCATGACACCAGGGGTAACCTATACAACGAATTATAAAGGCGCAGCAGTCCATACAGCAGAAGCAAGTGAAGAGATGATTCGTCTGAGCGACGTACGCCAAGTCACCTCCGATACGTTCGAAGTGGAATCCTTCCGGACGGAAGGCGTAGTCGATTATGGCTACCTTATCTCTGCTTATGCAGGCGGCCGCGGAGCGAATGCCATCGTACTGGATGAGAATAATCAATATAATGGACAAGCTATGCAGGTGATCTCATCTCTTGCTACGAGACAAGCCACGCTTACACCAGCGGGCGGAGAGCCGATTACCGTTAATTATGTAGGCTTCACGCAATCAACTGATGGCAAGCAGGAGCCGAAGTTCCGTCTTCCGGCAGGCACAGCTCTACAGCCAGGCGTTACTTATACAGTAAGCTCAGACTGGTTCGTGCTCGACAACAATACGTTCACTGCACAGACTATTGCACCACTTACGATTGCATCCGTATCCCAAGTTGATGCGGTTACCCTCAATGTGGCATTAACCGAAGATCCAACAGATGAGCTGTTCGCTTACCGCTCCATTCAGCTGAAAGGCTCGGATGGCACTACGCTGACAGCGCAATACAAAGTGCAGACTCGCAAGGGTGAAGTTGGTGTATTCGAATTGCAGAATAACGCTAAGCTTGCAGCAGGTGTGGATTATGAGATTCAGCCAGTAGGTAGCTGGGCCGTTGCCAATCAAGTAACGCTAAGCTCCAAATAAGCGAATTAAACCATAACAAGCAAGAAGCTAGGAGCTGGCACAGAGCTCCTGGCTTCTTTTTGTGGATACCATCTGAATGTGCTTAGGCGTGAGTTAATTTAACGTGGGCTGCACTAGCTTGTCCCTATAAAAATTGTTATTATTAAATTATGTTACGTATTACTAATATTCAAGGGGTGAGCGCGAATGGATATCGGCTCTTCTATACGGGCAATTCGCAAACGAAGAAACATAACAATCGCTCAAATCTGCGAGGCGACTGGCCTATCGCAAGGCTTCATGAGTCAGGTTGAAACCAATAAAACGTCACCTTCCATAGCCACACTAGAAAATATCGCGGGCGCTCTGAACGTTCCGCTCGCTTATCTGCTGCTTAAGAATGAGGATCGGATGAATATCGTCCGCAAAGAAGCTCGCATGCTATCGAAAAGCGGCGATGGCACGTTAACGGTTGAGCATATGAGCTCCACGAAAAAAGTCAGAATGATGCTCGTCGAATTCCCTCCGGGGGCATCAACAGGAGAAGAGCCTCATGCACATGAGGGGGAAGAAGTGCATGTCGTCATGAAAGGAAGAATCTTCGCCCAGCAGGGGGAGGATTCCGCTGAGTTCTCCGAAGGCGACTCGTTCAGCTGGAATGCCTGCACACCTCATATGGTGAAGAACATAGGGGAAGAGACTGCCACCGTGCTTATTACGGTATATACCGAAACCGAGCAGAAGCCAGATTATATCTAGAAGCGGCTAGTACAACAAACAACCTTAATCGGTTTGCACCGAATTAAGGTTGTTTGCTGTTATACAGCTGATTGAGGGCTAGTATTGCCTGAAAGTCGCATCTGCCTGTTCGGTAGCCGTGCTGATCGGATCAATCCGCAGCACATAATTGTAATGCCTAATGTACCTTGTAGGGTAATTATAGGATCGGAATGAGAATTTAGTGGCATCCGCCAGTCCCGCCACCTTCTCGAAGGTGGCGTCCGACTTGAAGCTCGGTGAACCGTCGAAGAGAGCGAGCTGCAGATTGTAATTATAGTGGCGTAGATAATAGCCTGGAAAATTGACTGCTTCAAAGGACACTTTAGTGGGATCAGCCAAGCCCGGCACAAGCCGGAATTGCGAGTCCTCCACCGGACTAATGCTGGAATCGACCCGGACCGTCGTAAAGTCCAGATGCCTTATATAGCGCCCAGCATAGTTATGCGACTCGAACCGATTATAGGTGCCAGTTGGCACAACTCCAGTCACCGAGCCCGTTGCCGTATCGATATTCAAGCTCGTGAACCAGCTCATCGACAGCGTTGTGGAAGTCGGGAAGCTGAGCGGCAGCCATACATAGGTCGAGGTATTAACCGCCCCGCTCCATGCGCCAGCCCATCGATCGCCCAAATATAAATAGGAGGTTTCCGAGGTTCCCTCTACTGGTATCACGTAAGTCGATTGTGAGTAATAGGTATTCGCATTGCCGAAGTTAACGGGATTCGTCCACGTACCCGCAATACTCGAAGCGGTCGCATATTTCGCCTGATTCGGGTTCCAGCCTGTCGCCCCGGATGTAATGAGGAAATAAGTAGAGCCTCGCTTGAACAGCGCTGGCGCTTCCCGGTATTGCCCCACCCATAGTGTCTGAACTAAGCTGCTGACGCCTAGGAAATCACTCGTTAATTGATAAATATTCAGATTGGCATTAACTGCCGTAGCGGAGACCAAGTAAGCTGTCCCTCCATCGTTATAGACAGTCATATCCCGCGAATCATAGTCAAGCGGCCGGAAGCTTCCATGGTACGTATACGGCCCTTCAATATTGCTTGCAGAAGCCACTGCCACTCTGCCTTCCCCATAGTCGACCCCATTCTCCTTATGCATCCACATGACATATTTGCCAGTCGAAGCATTATACAAAAGCTTAGGACGTTCAATATTCGCGGTAGCGAGCTCCCCACCCATCGCTTTATACAGCAGATTGGCGCGGAACTCCCAATTCTTCAGATCTGTTGAACGATATAAGGACACGAGATTCGTCCCGTCCCTATTCTCCCCCACCCAATAATAATAGCTGCCTACCTTAATCATCCCGCCGCCATGTGCGTTAAGGGGATTGCCGCTCGTATCATTAAATTGAACACCGCTCGGCACATTCACCACCGCTGCTTCCGCCGTCTGAATAAACGTAGTCAAGCCTAGCGAGGTTATTAAGAGAGAGAAGAGCAGCACATACCGAACCGATTGCATGAACGATAAACCTTTCATTGTCATCATTAACCCTCCATTTCATGAATTAATATTCACTTCAGGACTGACTGGGCTAGTCATCAGCTCTTTCATACTTGATGGATGATTACGCTTTCATTATAGGCATGTCCTCTCTCATAAATATAGTGAACTTAATTTACAAACGGTGAACTTTTACGAAGGTACTCTTTGTTCAGTTACGGAAGTAGATGAATGATTTCTTCAATCGCAGGACGAGCTGCCCGATGATGATACAATCCGTTATTTAAATTAATCATCCAATAACAAATAAGCTCTATAATAACCGTACTCCATCACAATAAACGATTAACAGAGAAAGGAAGGGCATGCCTATGGGAATTCATACTTACTTTCAATCCCTTAACGATCTAGAGCGTATTATTCGGTGTCCAGGCAAATTCAAGTTCGAAGAGCACAGTGTATCCGCTCATTCATGGAAGGTTGTGCAATACGCCAAGACATTGGCAGATATCGAGGAACGCAATGGCGTTGCTATTGATTGGAAGAAGCTGTATGAAATTACGAGCAGCCATGATTATGGCGAAATCTTCATTGGGGATATCAAAACACCCGTTAAGCATCACTCCCTGGAGCTGCGCGGAATGCTGCAGCAGGTAGAGGAAGGGATGATTGCCCTTTTCATAGAAGAGAATATTCCAGAGGAGTTCAAGTCGATCTTCCGCAGGCAGCTGCGTGAGGGCAAGGATGATTCCGTCGAAGGTCTCATTCTAGAGATGGCCGATAAGCTGGATCAAGTATACGAGGCGATTACCGAATTGCAGAGGGGCAATACTGAGAAGGAATTTGTTGTCATGTACCGGGAAGCGCTCATCAAAATCACTAGGATTAAGCTGCATTCCGTCAATTATTTCGTAGAGCATATTCTGCCCGATATTGTTAACGACAGCTCTAACTGCCCCGTTGATATCAAAAAAATTACGAAGGAAGCTTTGGAGCTGTAACTTCAAGGATTCCCTTCGTTTTCCCCCTTTCTGACTCCATTAGCTTCATTCCCCCTTTATATCCGAATTTTGTTCAGCTCATGGTTAAGATAGCTCCCCATAAATCACCTCATACTCGGCTCCAAGTGAAAATCCTTGTTGAAATCAATGAAATCATAAGAATGAGAAAACAGCCGTCAGTCCAATAGACGGCTGTTTCTGTGTGTGGACCCTATACTAACGCTGTGATGAATGCTCTGCCGCCCGGAAGATGAAGGTCCGCTGCGCCCAGTAGCTGAATGCGAACAAGAATCCTTCGGTTAGCAGCTTGGCTATAATAAGCGGGACACTCAGACTCTCATGGAAAATATACATGAGTCCGTAGTTGAGCAGCATAATCAGCACGACGAGTGCAAAATATTTCGGAGCAGACGAGCGGATCGTCTGCTTCTTCTGCTTATTACCGAACACGAAGCGCTGGTTCATCGTGTAGTTGAAGATGGAGCTGCATATCCGTGCACCAGCGACCGCGAAGAGCAGCTTGCCAGTGAGCAGCTGCAGCAGAATGACCAGCACGAAGTCAAGCACGGCAGCGAGCATGGAGGACGAGCAGAATTTCAGAATAGGTGCATACACTTTGGCAGAATCGGCAATGGGGCGAAAATGCGATGATTGATTATCATCCAAATATACGGTGTCAATCGACACCTCATGCAGTGAGTAGCCGTCCCTCTGCGCCTTGAGCAGCATGTTCATCTCATATTCGAAGCGCTCGCCCGGAATTTGGCACAGCCACTCCAGCATCGATGCAGAGAAGCCGCGAAGGCCAGTCTGAGTATCCTGAATGCGATGCCCTGTCGTCAGTGTATACACCAAGCGGGTGGTGCTGTTGCCGAAGCGGCTGCGCAGCGGAACCTCCCCAGTGAAATGTCTGCAGCCCAGCACGATCTCGTTCTTATGCTCGGATACTGCATCGGCAATCCGCTTAATATCGGATGGAAGATGCTGTCCGTCACTGTCAGCACAGACGACGACTTCATCCTCACTCCTTTCCTTCAAGTAGGCGAAGCCGGTCTTCAGAGCACGGCCCTTGCCTTGATTAGTAGCATGAGTGAGTACGATACATCCAACAGCGCGGGCTGAATCGAAAATATCACGATATGCTTCACCGCTGCCGTCATCGACAATGACAATCTTGGAGCTGTATGCGGCCATTAGATTAGCGATTAATGAAAGCAGTCTGTCGTCTGGCTCATACGCTGGAATTAATACGGTCATGATGTTCTGCCTCCTTCAAACAATCGATAGCTGCCGATTATTCGGCGATATAAATAATGTCGCTGACACCGCGCTCTTGTCCTTTGCTTCCCGGGCTGTTGACGACTCTGCCCATGAAATACATCGTAGACGAGCCCCCTCCATCGAGATTGTAGGCTTCCGTTGCCCCCAATTCCTCGAACAGGGTGCCGAATTCGACAAGCGTCAGCCCCTTGCTGTCCTCTTGCCGGCCATCAACGACGATGAAGACGTAATGATTCGGGGAAATAATGCCGATTCCCGTACGCGGATTGGCGCTATCTATCGTCCGGTTTCCGAAGTTCGTATCAATCTTCTTGACGTTCTCGAGACCATCGACAAGCTGTCCATCCTGAACTAAGGTCGGTCCGAATGAGAACGTATTCGTCACACCTTGCTCCAGCAGCTCCTCCGCCGAAGTCTCTTCCTCGTTATACGAGGCCATCGTCCCGTCACTGTACATAGCCAGCCCGTCACGCGCCGGCTCGTCGCGGTAGAGGGTGCCATTGCGAATAATGACACCATTATCGCGGAATCCATAATAATCGCCATTAATGGCGAAGATTGCATTGTTCGCGAAGGCGATCTCCGATGTATCTTGGGTAATATTTTGGCCGAAGGCATTGTCCGCGAATGCTGTCAGCAGATTGGTCGAGCTCTTCAGCTGAACGTCTGCGACGTAATAAGTCGTAAGATCTTCACCGGTACCGGTCTGAACCTGTTCAATCGAGATCTCGATTGCATCACTCGAATAATTCCAATCATCGGAGGTGACATTCTGGGCTGTGCCCGAAGCCTCCGTTGTAGATACTGAATCCGTTGTGCTAGCTGCTGTGGCAGACGGCTGCTGAACGACAACCTCAACATGCTCGATCAAATAACGATCCGCCAGTCCGTAGAGAATGGCGCCAACCGTTATGAAAGATATGGTTAGACCGATAATCAGCTTTCGTCTCGGCTTTCTTTTTTTTTCAATCATAAGATGGTCACTCCTCGTAAGCTTTGTTGGATTCCTGTAGCACTTATAATAGGTGCGATTACTTAAACGTAACTTAAATGAATGGCTAAAGAAGATGAACCTTTAGCGAGTCCGGCTCTTGAGCTCGCTAGAGAGATAGCTCTCTTCGGACCGAAATGTTGCGGAATATAGAAGAATAGCCGTACAGGGTGTCTAATCCTGTACGGCTATTTTTCTATATTGGTCTATAAGCTGTTCATTCTCTAAATTAGGTACCTTATTTCTTTAGCTAATGACTTTATTTCTTTCCATTTCACTCGATCTAGTCCCCAGTAACACAAAACCCACCCATTACTGCTTTTTCTTCCTTGTTAGGTAATCAAGTTCTGCTGTTACTGCTATTTTTTCTTTATCATCGCTGATACCCCATTCTGTGTAGAAGATAGAGAAATAAGCTGCTTAACGAAAGAAAAATTTGACGTTAGACGACAAAGGTACGATTCGTTTTTTAGCCATTTCCATAAATACGAGACTGACTTAAGTCTCAACGATGACTTATGAGACAGCCTCATTAAGCAAAATAAATAAGAAATAAAAGGAATTTAAGAGAAACCATAGAATTAATTTGAATATCAGCTTGATTATTCTTAATAGCAGCCAGTTATTACAGGAGGAACAGACGATGAAAAGGATTGTATACTTATTTCTTGCATTATTTATTGTTACATCAGGCACGACGGTTTCTGCTGCCGACACCACAGTGAATGCAACAGTGACAGAGAGCAGAATGACTCTCAATAGCGAGCGGATCTTGGTGAATGGCTTTCAAATTAAGGGGAGTAATTACTTCAAGCTTCGTGATCTTGCAGCGGCATTCTCAGGGACAGCTAGTGAGTTTAACGTTAGTTGGAATAGCAGCCGCAATGCGATAGAGATTCTTACCGGAACGAGCCTATCAGGGAAAGCGGAAGACGATACCTATTATTCTAGCTATAGGAGCTATGCGGCTAAGCCGACCGCCTCCAAGATTTATGTCGATGGCAAAGCGGTCAATATTACGGCCTATACCATTGATGGGAGCAACTACTTTCAATTAAGAGACTTAGGAAGGCTCGTTCCGTTCGAGGTGAGTTTCGACAGCAAGGCGAACCAGATCGCAATGCTCTCCAAGACTCCGGACCATGCTTATCGTGTACAAACCGCCTACGAGCCGGGCTACAATGCCGTATCCGCCTATTTTCCGAGATGGAAAGAAGCGGTTGAGTCCTATTTGGTCGCTAACAAGGATCAAACGCTTAGCGTGATCAGGGCCAATGAGTCATTCACAATTGAAACGTATGACGCCAACTATCAATTAATTAGCCAAAAAAGCTTAGCCTATGAGCTCCCTCTATTCGGAAGCTTTTATAGTGGTAAAACCTATAACTATATCGCTTTCGGGCAGACCAACACGGAAGAGAACGACAACAAGGAAGTCATCCGAATTGTCCGTTACGACAAAAGCTTCAACCGCATTGACAGTGTCTCCATTAGAGGTGGCGAGAGCTACACGACGGTTCCCTTCGACGCCGCAGCAGGAAGAATGTCCGAGTACGGGAATACGCTGGTGCTCCATACCTCCCGTGAACGATATGCGACAGAGGATGGGCTGAACCATCAATCTCAGCTTACTATTATTGTGGATACATCGAAGATGACGATAACGAATGATCTAGGGAAATTCCAGTCCAATCATGTCAGCCATTCCTTCGATCAATATGTATTGTTCGATGGAGATGAGCATGTGCTTCTAGATCATGGCGACGCTTATCCTCGTTCGATCGTGCTGAACAAAGGCAACGGAACGTCCTATACGGAAGTGGATATGTTCGAGATCCCAGGCGCTATCGGCGCCAACATGACGGGTGTGTCCATAGGAGCATTCGCAATGTCATCGACTAGCTACATCGTGGCTATGAATACGGTAGATCACTCGAAGGTGACGAGCTACACCTCCTTTGCTATGAATGGAGTGGAGGTCAATCGCAGGGACATCATTCTAACCGTTCTGCCAAAAACCAACATCGACAGTAACGCTGTTAAAGAAGTTAAGCTGGCCTCTTATGTCGACAGTGACAGGTTTGCTTCAATTCCGCAGATGGTTACGATTAATGACAATAAGCTGCTCGTGCTATGGCAGGAGTTCCAAGACGAGAATACGCAAGGTGATATGAAATATGTATATATCGATCAGGATGGCAATAAGCTGGGCAGCATCCAAACCCTGAAGCACTTCTCCCTGTCCGAGAGCCAGCCTGTCGTCACTGGCAATGAAGTGGTATGGTACACGGACAACGGTACTCGCATGTTCTATTCAATTGCATTGCATTAACCCCTCTCGAAGCAGAAGGCACCCCTACGCTGTACACTTTTGGTTAAGCGTCCAGTATAGGGGTGCCTATTTTCTATAGCTCTATTTAGACCTGTTTGAATTCGATCCAATCGATCTGCATGCCTGGCTTGATGGTCGCAAGCTTCAGCTCATACAAGCCCGCTTCCAGCTCTATCTTCACAAGCTTCTGCTTGATCCATTTGCCTTCTGTTCCATTGGTCTGGATGGTCGTCATGACTTGATCATTCAGCATTACATTCGTAGCGCTCTGAGCAAGCTCCGGTTCAGGAGACATAATGTGCACGATGATTCGGTATGGGCCAGCTTGATCAACTTGGAAATAAGTCGATCCTACAGTTGATGGCTTCACCTGTGCCTGGTCCGATAGGGCCTGTACTTGCTCTGGTGTGAGAGAAGCATTCGCCTTGAAGCTGTCAATCGTCTCAATGATTTCATGCTTCCTAGAGAATACAGGCGCATTCATAATGAACTGGCAAACGTTCATAGCCGAGCGCTGAAGCTCCCCTCGGGTCAACGAGCCATTATCCAACGATTCAATCGTGTTATCATCCCAGCCATTGATCTCCGCGCCATAGTTAGGAACAACCATGTACAGATCATTCTGAGCACGAATCATCCAGTTCGTGTATTTGCGATCTGCTGCGCCGCCATTCACTACATCGTTCATAATTGCCCACCAGTCCGTCATCACGATGCCTGTAAAGCCCCATTCTCCGCGAAGAATCGTCGTGTTCAGGTCATAATTGGAAGCTGCCCAATGTCCGTTGATCGGGTTATAGGATGTCATGATCGAGTTCGCTCCGCCCTGCTTAACCGCAATTTCGAAGCCCTTCAGGTAAATCTCGCGAAGCGCGCGCTCCGATACGACAGCGTCTACCTTGCTGCGATGCTTCTCCTGATTGTTGCAGGCAAAATGCTTCAGAGTCGCATTAGAGCCACCCTTCATAATGCCCTTCGTGCATGCTGCGGCGAATACGCCCGAGATGAGCGGATCCTCCGAGAAATATTCGAAGTTGCGGCCATTCAGCGGACTGCGGCGGATATTCAGGCCCGGTCCGAGCAGCGTATCTACGTTGTTCCGTACTAATTCACGGCCTTCCAGCACATACAGCTCTTCAACCAGCTCAGCATTCCACGTTGCAGCGAGCAAGGTACCGATTGCAACCTGTGTCGCCTTCTGCCCGCTATCCATACGAATGCCGGACGGACCATCTGACGTACAAGCTACCGGAATTCCGTAATTGAATAGACTGTCGCTGACACCGCCGAAGGCCGAAGCCGTACCCGGCGTAACAAGCGGACTGCTCATCCCTTCTCCTCTGACAATCGCAGCTAGATCCTGATCGCTAAGCTGAGCGATGAAGGCTTCCATACCGACCTTCTGATCATGCACATCTCTTAATGTATAGCCCTTATTCCCCGTCTGTACCAGCGTCACGGGAAGACTGCTCTCAATCCGATCAGCCATCGATATGGTGCGCTGCGGCACAGCCTCGGAGAGGAGCTCATACGAACCATCTTCCTTCTGAGCACCCGGCTTCATTCTCGTGAAGCTTTCTGTCGGCGCCATCGCCTCTTGCAGCTGCTCTACCACTTCAAGAGCTTCCACCACGTAACCGCTTTGTCCCTGAACAGCAATAGCTGCCGTATTCTTGACGCTAGCTCCCACATAGAAGCGGTACGTGCCAGCTTCCAGCACATAAGCTGAAGGATGTCCCGTCACACCAGCATCATCATAAGAAGCCATTGTGTTAACGGGGAAGCTTACGACAAGACGCTGCGACTCACCCGGCTGAAGAATTGTTGTCTTCGCGAATGCCGCCAGCGCTCTTGCCGGCTGCCCGAGCTTGCCTTGTGGTGCCTCATAATAGACCTGCACCACTTCTTTGCCTGCATAGACGCTCCCCGTATTCGTTACCTTTACGCCAATTTCTATGTGCAGCTCGCCTTCACGGTTCGCCAGGGTCGCTTCCTCTGGCTCGATGCTGAACGAGGTATAAGAGAGTCCGTATCCGAATTCATATTGAACCTTATCCGGACAAAACGTCTCGAAATAACGATAGCCGACATAGATATCTTCTTGATACAGGTTCTTGAATTCATTGCCGTAATTGCTGGTCGACGGGTAATCGTTAATGGAATAAGCAATCGTATCCGTTAGTTTACCGCTCGGTGTAACCTCTCCTGCCAGCACATCGGCTATTGCGTTACCGCCTTCCATACCGCCCTGCCAAGAATAGATTACACTTGCAATGGGATGCACATAGCTTGTATCCTTCACCCAGCTCATATCAATAATGTTCGATACGTTGAGGACAACGACGGTCTGTTCGAAATGCGCCGTCACCTGCTTCAGCATCGCAAGCTCTTCTTCTGTTAATTGGTAGCTTCCCGGCGCGTCGGCATTATCCTGATCTTCTCCAGCCGTACGCCCGATGACAACAACTGCCTTATTCGACTTGCTTCTCGCAGCACTGACGATCTCATCGCTCAGCGGCATTTCCTTCTGATGCCATGGCTCTGCAGCCCAGCCGCCTCCACCGTTATCGAATGGGTTCTGCTCGATCCATTGCTCATAGACAGCCGCCAGCTGCTCATTGACTGCAAAGCTCTTCTTGCTGCGGAGACCGCTGAGCAGATTAGTCGTATAAGCGACATGCACGCTGCCGCCCGAGCCTGTGCCGCTGCGATAATAATTCACTTGGACTCTGCCAAAGACCGCAACGTTATCGCCTTCCAGGAATGGAAGCACCTGTCCCTCGTTCTGTAACAGAACCGCGCCTTCTGCGGCTACCGTTCGGCTGAACTCTGCGAACCCTTCTAATGGAACGCCTATAAGCTGTGTACTCAATTTGTTTCCTCCCAGATTTCGTTTCTATATCTGTTGCCGGTTCTGCTAATTACTTATTAAGGAATATAGTTGTGCAACTTCGTGCACACATTGGTTCTACAATAGCAAAGTCCGGAAATTTAATATATACATACTTCTCGAATAGCCAAATATGGATAAAAAGAAGACAAAAGGGACACCATTTAAGGCGTCCCTTCTGTCTATTTATTCGGATATCTGCCAGTTGTCTGTTGCTATAGCACAAGCCCGACCGTCTAAGGCCGGGCCTGTCAGGGTAAAGACTAGGAGAGTCGAACGGACTGAGCTTTCTTCCCCGGATAAACCGCACGAATAACCGTAAGCCCTACAATGAGTACCGCGGTAGCCGTATACATGAATTTAATAGCCCCCAGCTCACTATCTGATCCAAGGAAAAAGCCGTGAATAAGCGAGATAACAAATATCGGGTAGGACAGCATATGAAGAGTCAGCCAAATCTTTTTCTTCAGCTTAGCACGCAAATCCGTACTTAATATTAATAGAAGCAGCCCATATACGCTTAGTGTCCCCAAGCCGCTTAATACGGGATGATGTTTGGCCATGAACGGGACGAGAATTTCTACCCAACTATATGGCACATAATGATCAATATATAGGTAAGCGCCATGGAGTATGCCAACCACAGTTCCACTGATCGTCAACCGATAATGCCAGCGATAGACGGACAATTTCTGTGGTTTGGTCCAGAAGCGATAGCTGTACAGAATACCCACGGCCATACCGCTAGCCACTAACAGATACGCTATAACTCCCAGCACCCGAATGATTTGCCAAGTAGGCAAATTCGCCAACCAGTCCATCATGTTTCCTTCCCCCTTATCCTTATGGTCTGTCTTGATTCCGTGAATAATAGAGCCTCATAATGAGTAGCGTGTTTATTGAAAAGACGCTTCCCTTCTTCACTTCCAGATAAGCACATCGTTTTGGCCCAAACCTCACAGGTGATTGGGTCCGGACCGATTACCGTACATTGTACAACATCGCTTTCACTAGACTTCTTTGTCCAAGGGTTAATGAGATGATGGTGACTTCCACTCGAGGTATGCCAGCGTCTGCCTAAGGTACTCGATGTAGCCATTGATCCTTGGCGAAGTAGAATATAGCTGTAATCGACTCCGGGATTCCAAGGATCTTCAAATCCGACCTGCCAAGGCTCTCCTGCTCTAAGACCGCCCCAAGCCATCAAGTCACCACCTGCATTAATCAAGCCGCACTTAACCTTCTTGACGTCGCGCAAATCATGAACGAGCTTCCGAACAGTCCAGCTCTTCACCAGACCTCCCAGATCAATCGCGCTTCCCCTCTGCAAGTAGACCGAACGCATTCGGTTATCCAGCCTGATGATAGGAAGTTCTTCCTTCATTATTGCCGGGTGGTCATTATCTTCGACGGAAGCTGCTTCAGCCTGTATCCCCAGCCATTCGAACGATCGGTTATATCCCGCATGCTCTAACACTGGCAATATGGTGATATCGAACCATCCCTCTGTTAGCTCCCTATAATGCTGCGCCAGCTCCAGCACTTCCAGCATTTCATTGCTGATAAGCGATAGGCTGCCAGCATTACGGTTCACAGCACAAAGCTCG
This sequence comes from Paenibacillus xinjiangensis, assembly GCF_059686975.1. Lineage (NCBI taxonomy): Bacteria > Bacillati > Bacillota > Bacilli > Caryophanales > Paenibacillaceae > Paenibacillus > Paenibacillus xinjiangensis. The sequence goes on from NZ_JCAALS010000010.1 coordinate 166,496, forward strand.
CTTGCTTCACGAAACCGGCTGAATCTTGTCTCCGAAAGCTCAAAGTGCTGTTTGACGATATCCGCGAGCATTGGTGGTTCCTGTTCCTCCGCATCCGGGAACAAGGCCGTAATTTGTGTATTCATTGCTCGAAAGCGAATCTCGCGAGACGGGGAGTAAGTGAAATCCGACATTGCCTCTCCTTCTTTCTTTCTCGACTACTAGTTAAGTGTCTATGACCGTCCGGAACTAGCTTGACTGCCGGATTCGCTGCTGCTCCCACTGTCTTGCGAGCCTGATCGCATGCTGCCCCTTTGCTGCCTTCCCTCGTTGAATCCCTCTCCCTGGAAGCTTGGAGAATCCTCAGCACCACTTATGGATTGATCGGTCTCCTGCACACTAGATGTACTGGTCCCAGCAACTTGCGCGCTTAGCTCCTTATAGGCGTCACTGGATTTAACCTGACTGAACAACAAAGCTACGATTAACGCGCCCCCGGCCCCGATCTTCCACTTGGTCCATTTCGTCCGTTTCACGAATAACCACCTCTTCATTACGGGAGTTACACTCCCCGATTGGTTTCCTTATTTTCCTTATTTCGATTTGGAAAAGCTATCTATAGCTCGTCTGTACGCTGCCGTCATCGACAACGACGATTCTGAAGTCAAATACCACGACTCTGCCCATGAAATACATCGTGGATGATCCGCGGAAATGATACCGATACCCGTACGTGGGTTGCTGCTACCAATCGAGCGGTTCCCGAAATTCGTATCGATCTTGACGTTATCAAGATCCTCTACAGCCTCACCATCCTGAACCAGAATTGGTCCGAACGAGAATGTATTCGTCACACCTTGTGCGAGCAGCTCCTCTGCCGAAACTTCTTCCTCATTATAGAAAGCCATCGTTCCGTCACTGTACAACGCTAGCCCGTCACGTGCCGGTTCGCCGCGGTAGAGCGTGCTTCCATAGGTAATGGAGCCAATAGTAACAAGGGATATGGTAAGGCCGATAATTAGCTTTCGTCTCGGCTTTCTTTTCATCCATTAGTAGGTCACTCCTGGCAAGCTCTTTTCATTACCCTTATCATAGGGCCGCTTACTTAAATGAAACTTAAAGAATGGTGTCCACGTTAATGAGAATTAGGAGAGAGACCACTCAAGGCCCCAGATGTTGGCCGAATCAATACCTTCGGACCTCATAGAAGTATAAAAGGAGACCTCTTTAAGGTCTCCTTTTGTGCTTCTATACTGCGTTTCTATATCAGTTATGAATTGCTCGCAAGTTGTAACGATTATGTATCATTCATGTACAGGATCGTACAGCAGTGAGATCTCCTACCATTAACTCTCTTTCATTGTGTATTATTTTTGTAGCATTTACTGACATCTCTATTAGAGTGTGTTATTTATAATACATGAGAATTCGGAGGCCACATTGGAGAGATGAACATGATAGAACAGAGATGGATGCTAGTACAGACGGCGAAGCTAACTATGACCGGACATATGCACCAAAGCTTAAATATTCTTCAACTCTCTGCAGCAGAATTGATCGAATACCTCAAACAGCAGGCTGATGAGAATCCTGTTCTAGAAATTCAGTTCTCCGAGTCGGTGGGGGGAGGCAGCCTTGCTGCCAGCAAGACATGGGAGAATAAGCCCGAACAACAGATATGGGCCAGTCCTCTGGATTCGACCTCACTTGAGAAGGATTTACTCATGCAATTAAACTGCATTCAAGAAGGATCTGACATTATTCGAAGAGTAACCAAATATATGATCGGCAATCTAAATCCAGCTGGTTACCTTACACTCACATTGGAGCAAATAGCGTCAGATTTAGAGGTGAGTGCTTCCTTATCGAAACAAGCTTTGTCATTGCTTCAGAGCTTTGACCCGCCGGGCGTAGGAGCACGCAATGTAAGAGAGTGCCTTATGCTTCAATTGGAGAGAGATAATGCACAGCATAAACTAGCTTATCAATTAGCAGATCAATGCCTGGAGCTGGTGGCCGAGTTCCAATGGAGACCAATTTCGAGACTTCTAAATAAGACGGTCGCCGAAGTCAAAGAGGCTGCAAAAGAGTTAGCTAGTCTGCAACCTCGGCCGAACACTCTATCTCATGATGAAACAGGAGCCTATATTGTTCCTGACCTCATTATTGAAAAGATAGACAACAAGCTTGTTCTACGCACACATGATGCTTGTTATCCCTATTTGAATATCGACAGCTACTATACCGCCATAATGTCCAATCGATTTACAAGCAAGTCGGAGAAGGAATTTCTCAAGCCGCATATTCACTCCGCCAAGGGGTTAATCCAATGCTTGTCCAAAAGAAAGAACACATTAATTCGCGTCATGAGAGAGATTGCGCATCGCCAATCTTCCTTTTTTCATAATGGGAAGGGGCATCTGCTGCCGTTGACTCTCAAGGATATCGCTCAATGCCTGGATCTTCACGAATCGACGGTAAGCAGAACGGTTTCAGGCAAATACGTTCAGACGCAATGGGGCACCTTCGAATTGAAATACTTCTTTGTATCGGCGCCCAAAGGGGGAGATCGAGCTTCTTCCGAACGCATAAAAGAACAAATGAAGAAGTGGATTGGAGAAGAACGCAATCCACTCTCGGACAGAGAACTGGTCACAAGGCTTCAAAAAGAAGGAATTACGATCTCACGAAGAACAGTAGCCAAATATAGAAGCCAACTAGGCATTCACAGCTCCGGGAAACGAAGCCGGATGTGAAGAATGAGTATCCAGTTCGTATTGTAAGAGTTAGGGCTTTCCTGTGCGAATATTGTTTTCTTCCAGCTTACGGTACAAGGTTGTACGGGAAATGTTCAGGTCCTTAGCTACCTGGCTTATATTCCCTTTTCTCTTGATCAGAGCCTGAATATAATGATTTTTCTCTTCTTCGGAACCGAGCTGTTTGATTTCTTTGACATGAATCGGAGCAAAAACTTCCTCCTGTGTCAAAGAAGGAGTGTCTCTTGCTTTAAAAGGATGATGAATGATTTGTTGAGGCAGGTGATCAACGGTAATTTGAGGATACCTGTCAGCTAGGTAAAAAGCTCTCTCCATCACATTATTCAGCTCGCGTACATTCCCCTGCCAGTTGTATTCCATCAATATTTTCATTGCTTGATCTGATATTTCCTTATAGGGTGCTCCCGTTTCATGAGCAAGCTCCCGAATACAGTGATCAGCCAATAAAGGCACGTCTTGGATTCGCTCCCGCAGAGGGACGAGCTCAATCGTAAAGACATTCAACCGATAGTACAAATCACTCCGAAACGTCCCCTTATAAGCAATTTCTTGACTTAAATTGCGGTTGGTGGCAGCAATAATCCTGACGTTAACCGGGATTGGCTTATGTCCGCCAACTCTCGTTATCTCTTTCTCTTGAAGAACGCGCAGTAACGTCGCTTGCAATTCGATAGGCATATCTCCTATCTCATCTAGAAATAGGGTTCCTCCATTTGAGACTTCGAATTTCCCCGGGCTCCCTCCCTTTTTTGCCCCTGTAAAGGCCCCTTCCACATAGCCGAACAATTCGGCGTTTATTAATTCCTTAGGAATGGCTGCACAATTTATAGCAATGAAAGGCTGGTCTTTCCGGGCACTCTCATTGTGAATGGCTCTTGCGAACAATTCTTTGCCTGTCCCGCTCTCCCCGAGGAGCAGGATGTTGGCATTCGTTTTGGAAGCTGCTTTTGCCATAGAGATATTGCGAAGGAAGGTCTCGTCCATGCCAACAAGCTCATTGGTCGTTAATTTACTTTTATCAATACGACTATATCGGGAAGCGAGAAGATTTAGCTGTTTGAAATAAACGAAGTGTGAGGAGTTCTCACGAATTACTTGAATTTCAAACATTTCCTGACCGTCTTCTTTCCGCATTAAATACTTGCGACCCTCGGAATACATTTCCTGGGCTCTTTCCGAAGATGCCTCGATTAGGACAGAATTGACGAAATCTCTTTTACGATTCAGCAGTTCTTGTCCCGATCGATTATTGTAAATGGTTTTGCCCTCTCTCAGAACATATAAACTCTTGGACAGTTGCCCGCTAATGTCATTAAGCAGTCGGGATTGTCGATCGACCTCACTTCTTTTATTCACGCTCTCCGCACAATACTTCACGATCGTCTCCAACCCAAAGAGCCAATTCTGCACCAAATCTGACAATAACGGATGAATAAATACCCCTAAGTAGCCCAAAGGTATACCCGAATCATCTTTGATCGGGATGCCGACGTTCATCCAATTATGGCTTTGCTCCGTATCGTTAAGCTTAAATTGTGCTGTGCTTGTTAAAGTGTGACTGGACATAGCCATGCCGATACCGGATTGATTGAGTGGGGCAAGCGCCCAATTCGTACCGGTCTGAAGCGAGACTAACTTCGGATATGCATTGGCAGCCTCTCCATGGAACGTCTCTAAAAGAAAGCCATCTGCATCAAAATAACCGTAGCTGAAGGGAGTGAAGCCGAGTGCCTGATGAAGCTCATGGATAAGAGCTTCATGTTCTCTATATCTGGATTCCAGGTCTTTGGTTACATTGTCCAAACTAATTGTGCTGTCCACTTCGAGATCCTTGAAGAAAGGAATGGGTGGGAGCAACGATTCAGATTCCCACACAATGTCAAAGTATCCATGTTCGTTCGCGATGCCGATCCTGGAATTCAGCCACAAATGTTGGTTTTTAGAATCAACCTCTATGTTTCCCTGGGGGGCTTTGAATCGCAATCCAGACATTCCCTTACGAATAGACTCCGTGCTTATCGTATTGACTTTACGCAATGCTTCGGCTAGCAGAAAGACGCTATTATAGGCATTCTCCATAACTGAGCTGATTGAATCTGTTCCATAAGTGCGCCTGTATTCCGATTTGAATTTATGATTCGATGTAGAGTCAATAGAGTTGAAATATGGAAAGCTCGTATAATGTCCCTTGGCATACACGGAATCCATAGCCGCTATTTCAGTTTCCGCTGTAATTCCACTACAGATGGGCTGGTTCAAGCCATATTGGTGATGCTGCTGATAGAAGGCTATCACACTGTCGCCGACAAGAGTGGAGAATATCACATCTGGATTCATCTGGCGAATTTCTTGAACCGTTTTCCCAAATTTTTGTTCACCAAGCCCGACATAGTTTTCTCCGTAGACCGATCCGCCATTTCTAGCGATAAGATGCTTAATATATCGGTTCGTCTCCCTTGGGTACACATAATCCGATCCGATTAAATAAAAGGATCTCCCTAAATTGTCTATTATCCAAGGAATGAAGTGGTATAGCTGCTGGTTAGGCAAAGCGCCACAGTAAAATATATTCGGATGCTGCTCTTCTCCCTCGTATAGCGTTGGATAGAATAGCAAGACATTGTGCTTCTCCAGAATCGGAATTACCATTTTTCGACACGCTGAAGTATAGAGGCCGATGATTAGGCATACTTCATCAGAAATAATTAACTTCTCTGCTTTCTTAGCCGCCAAATATGGGTCAGATGCAATATCCTCCACTACTGGCACGAGCAATTTCCCCTGAACGCCTCCCTGCTCGTTAATTTGCCGGATGGCCAGCAGACTGGCCTGATATTGTCCTCGTTCAGTAATACCGGTTGATCCGGTCAAAGAGAATAAGATGCCAATCCTAATTTCTTGTTGAGACGATCGCAACATTGCCTCGCCCCCTCTCTGATTATTGTTCAAATATGTTCAATAGTTGTTACTCTATCGAATGCATGTGGTCATTTAATGAACATTTCACGTTAGGTAGTATAACACGGACAATAAATAAGTGAGGTTATTTCGCAATCCTCTTCACTTATTCTATTAGTATTTAAGGATTTTTACACTGGAAATCATTAAAAAACGTCTTTTTTTAATTTTTTTATAAATTATACGGTATTTTTAATGATTGGCACATTTATTGCTTGTTAAGAAATATGACACATTGTTAAGTGACAATGTGTCAGGTTATCCAAAAAAATCGAGAGGAGTTTTCAGACATGAGACATGGAGACATATCAAGCAGCAGTGATACAGTCGGAGTAGCGGTTGTTAATTACAAAATGCCTCGGTTGCATTCAAAAGAGGAGGTGCTTGCGAACGCGAACAATATTGCGGATATGATTATTGGTATGAAGAAGGGGCTTCCAGGGATGGACCTGGTTGTTTTTCCAGAATACAGCACGATGGGCATTATGTATGACAATGAGGAAATGTATGCGACCGCAGCCGCTATACCTGGTGAAGAAACGGCTATATTTGCGGAAGCATGTCGTAAGGCCGACGTTTGGGGGGTATTCTCATTGACCGGAGAACGGCACGAGGATCATCCTAATAAAGCACCTTATAATACCTTAATTCTTATGAACAACAAAGGTGAGATTGTCCAGAAATACAGAAAATGCATTCCATGGTGCCCAATCGAAGGATGGTATCCGGGTGACACAACCTACGTATCAGAAGGTCCGAAAGGAATGAAGATCAGTCTCATTATCTGTGATGATGGCAACTATCCGGAAATATGGCGAGATTGTGCTATGAAGGGTGCAGAATTAATTGTTCGATGCCAGGGTTATATGTACCCGGCCAAGGAGCAACAAATTATGATGGCCAAGACAATGGCTTGGACTAATAATGTCTACGTGGCCGTCGCCAACGCAGCCGGATTTGATGGCGTGTATTCATATTTCGGACATTCCGCGCTTGTTGGCTTCGATGGAAGAACGCTGGGCGAATGCGGGACGGAAGAGAACGGCATTCAATATGCGGAGATGTCCGTTTCCCAAATCCGCGACTTCCGCAGAAATGCACAGTCACAGAACCATCTATTTAAGCTTCTGCACCGAGGCTATACTGGCATGCTTAATTCAGGAGATGGAGATCGTGGAATTGCCGATTGTCCTTTCGATTTCTACCGCACTTGGGTAATGGATGCGGAGAAGGCGCGCGACAATGTGGAGAAGATTACAAGATCGACAATTGGGACTGCTGAATGTCCAATTGAAGGTATTCCTAACGAAGGGCTCGCCAAAGAAATCGCCAAATAACTTGAGAGAGAGTGTGAGTCTATTATGACGGAATATGCTTCGATTACTGATTATGAATCCTTTGAGTTAGGGAATATGCTATTGAACAACGGATTCACTCTGCATCATGCGAAACTCGCCTATAAAACCCATGGAACTCTTAATGCCAATAAGGACAACGTCATTTTGTTTCCAACCTATTTCTCCGGAACTCACAAAAGCGACGAGTATATGATTGGAGAAGGTAAGGCGCTGGACCCGAACCAATATTTTATTATTCAGTTGAATCAACTAGGTAACGGATTATCAAGCTCACCTAGTAATTCTCCAGCACCTATTAATCAGGCATGTTTCCCCTCTATTACCATACTTGACAATGTGAATGCGCAATATAGGCTTGTTACGGAGTATTTCGGAATTGAACGTATCGCATTAGTATGCGGCTATTCAATGGGGGCGCAGCAAACGTTCCAATGGGCTGCTTCTTATCCCGATATGGTGGAGCGTATCGCCCCCTGGTGCGGAACGGCTTCCACGACTCCTCACAACTATGTATTTTTGGAAGGGGTCAAAAGTGCGTTGAAGGCAGACTCTGCCTGGAATAACGGGTTTTATAGTGAACAACCACAAGTTGGCTTGCGAGCTCTAGCTCGTGTATATGCAGGATGGGGACTGTCACAATCCTTCTACTATCAGAAATTGTATCTTCAGCATGGGTTTTCGTCACTTGAAGATTTCTTGGTCAACTATTGGGAAGGCTTCTTCTTAACCAAAGACGCTAACAACTTGCTATCCATGGCTTGTACTTGGCAGAACGGGGATATCGGCATGACGCCTGGCTGCAATGGCAGTCGTGAGCAAGCATTGAGCCGCATCACAGCCAAGGCTATAATTATGCCTGGTCAGACCGACCTTTATTTTGTTGCAGATGATGTTAGACGTGAAGCTGAGTTTATCACTAAGGCAGAATATCGCCCCATTCCGAGCGTTTACGGTCATTTTGCAGGCATAGGCTTCCATCAGACTGATACAGAATTTATCGACAGTGCGATTAAAGAGCTGTTGACCCGTTGAGGTCCATGCAGTTTGCAGACCATTCTTAAATTATAGGGGAGATCTGAACAATGGAGAGCAACGCACAGAACGTCATATTAGAAGAAGAATACGAGCATCAATCGGTCCCGCTTCAGGCAAGAAAAAGCGTGTGGTCTGTATCCATGGTATGGATGGGATTTCCAATGATTCTTACGGGTGCGATAACGGGCTCTACTATTGTCGCAGGAATTGGATTCACCAAAGGGATGCTAGCCATCTTAATAGGCAATCTGTTTATGCTTGCCTATGTTGGTATCTTGGGTATCATGTCTACTAAGACGGGGTATAACTTTGCCCTGCAAGCATCTGCCACATTCGGACGCAAAGGCTACGTCATCGCATCAGGCCTCCTCTCTTCTTTAGTTATTGGTTGGTTTGCCGTACAAACCGGTATGACGGGAGCATTCATGAATTCGGCATTCGGAACCAACGTGTTTTTCATCACCTTAATAGCTGGTTTGATTTATATGGGAATAACGTTTGTCGGAATCAAGGCTCTCTCTTTGGTTGGCGTTATATCTGCGCCCCTGTTCGTCATACTTGGATTATGGGCAACTGGAAGTGCCGTCTCAACAAACGGATGGAGCTCCATTACCTCATTCGCCGGCTCCATTGAATCTCCAATCTCGTTCGGTGTGGCTCTGACGATCGTGATTGCTCTATTCGCCGATGCGGGAACGATGACAGCAGACTTTAACCGGTGGTCCAAAACCCCCAAGCAGTCATTGTTTGCGACATTTACCGCATTCCCCTTCGCTAACATGATTGCCATGGTGTTCGGCGGTATCCTGACCGCATCCGTAAGTGCAACAGACATGTTCACCTTTTTCACGACCAAGGGTGGCTTCTTCGCCGCGCTGGCAATCTTCTTTATCTTTATTAATCTGGGCTCTGTATGCGCCCACTGTCTATATAACGGTGCAATGGGTTGGTCTCATATCGTCGGCGGAAAAATGCGCGTGATGACCGTCCTCCTTGGTATTATCGGAATCATTGTTGCTACAGCGGGTATATGGAGCTACTTTGTCAGTTGGCTATCCTTGCTTGGAATTCTCGTTCCGCCAATTGGCAGTATTATTATTCTCGACCAGCTTGTCATACGCAAAGGCGCCGACATTGCCGAATCCTATCGCATGAAACCATTTGTCGCATGGTTAATTGGCTCAGCCTTTGCCTTATTCGTTGAATTCAACATGCCTTATCTGTCTACAGCAATAAGTGGATTTATCGCTGCGGGGATTGCCTATTTCGTTGTCATGTTAAATGAAAGAAAGAGCGTAGCTATTCAGCAATCAAGCCTTTAATAGAAAACTATCCTTCCACACTGAATTATGAACCTTACGAGAGGGGAAACATCTATTCGTGCCTTTTATTAATGATATGCTTCAATTAAACGATCAACAGAAGCCATCATCCCCGACACACAAACCTATGCCTACCCGTTATAAAATAAATGTTGAGAGTACGATGCAGCAACTTCACTCCCGCATTTATGGTCAGGAACAAGCATTATTAGCGATTGAGAACATGCTCAAGGTCGTTTGCTCCGGCATTGCTGATCCTGACAAGCCACTCTATGTGGGACTCTTTCTGGGTCCCACGGGGGTAGGGAAGACAGAAATTGTACGTATACTAGCAGAGACCATTCATGGCAACAAAGATAGCTTCTGCCGAGTGGATATGAACACACTAGCACAAGATCATTATGCAGCGTCACTAACCGGCGCTCCTCCAGGTTATGCCGGCAGCAAAGAAGGAGCTTCCCTTCTCGATAAGCAGAAAATTGAAGGCTCGTTCAGCAAGCCTGGCATTGTTCTATTCGACGAACTCGAGAAGGCAGGACCACAGGTGCTGTTATCTTTGCTCAACGTATTCGACAACGGTATAATGACTATTTCCACCGGAGATAAAGTCATAGACTTCCGAAATTGTCTTATTTTTATGACCAGCAATCTAGCCGCCTCTGAGATTTTCCAGTTAACTGATGACAGCCCCTCCTCTTGGTTAAAGAGGCTCGGCTATTATCTCAAGCCCAACCATTGGAGGCGAAGTAACGACAGCTTGCTCAATACAATCGTCAAGCATCGGCTTGAGAGAACATTCAAGCCGGAATTCGTCAATCGAATGGATGACATTGTAATATTTAATTGGTTAAAGAGAGATACTCTATCCGGCATTGCAGCAACGCTGATTCAACAATTAAATCAACGGCTGCGCAAGCACAACTGCACACTCGAAGCGGATCCAACAGCAATAAGATTCTTAGTTCGCAAAGGTTATGATAAAAAGTTTGGAGCGAGAGCATTGAGGCGAACGTTTCGCTTGCATGTGGAGGTTCCGCTTGCTGGGGTGCTATTAAACCGTTCGATTAGCGATCCTCCGTGCACATATATAGCGAACCATGTAGAGGGCGCTGAGGACATTCGCTTTTTCACATCAGACAAGTGAGGACGACAATACATGCTTTGTACACACATACTAGGTAACGTATTTGATTCAGGTTTATCCCAAGGCAATGAAGAGCTATTCGGATTCGAGATTGTCGCGTTAAATCCTGAAGAGAATAATAAAGAATTACGAAAAAAGACAGATCTTGGAAGGGAAGTTGTCATCTCACTCCCTCCCAATACACCCGTATCTCACGGGGACATCCTGTATCAGGACGAAGAGAATACTATTCTAGTATTTCTACAGACATGCGAAGTGATGGTCATCTGTCCGGATTCCAGCCGACAACTGGTGGATTTGGTGTATGAATCGGGAATCCGGGGCCTTTCATTGGAATTCACGAAAGAAGGTCAGCTCATACTGTTGCCAGATCGAGGCATAATCGAATGGATGAAGAATTTGAACATTCGTTATGAGCTGCAGACTAGAAGATTCCAGCCGTTTAAAGAGAAATAGGAATAACCTTCGGGCATTTTTCGTTGGTTATAATAAGAAAGAGACTGTCCTAGTGAACTAGTAAAATGGACCCACTGTCAAGGACACTTTGAAAAAAAAGAGGATTAGGCCGCACTTAAGAGATGATTCCTGTACTGTACTGTACAGGAGTCATCTCTTTTAGTCCCCATTGATATCGATGATGATTGTAATAGCGGATATAGCGATTAATTTCTTGTTTCACTTCGGCAATAGTCGTACAGTTTTGGCTCTTTACATGATCTTTCATATGCCCGAAATAGGATTCCTGTGGAGCATTGTCCCAGCAGTTTCCTCTTCGTGACATCGATTGTCCAAGGCCTTTTTGCTTCAATAATTTCTGGTAGGTTGGGCTTGTGTAGTGGCTCCCTTGATCGGAATGGATGAAGGCCTCTTTATGGAGCTTCAAGCGCTTTTGTCTCATTAGCGATTCAATGGTTTCCGTAGCTAACGGCAGTTGGAGAGACTCGGAGAGGTTATGGGCCAGCAGTTCCCCTGTGGAAGCATCCAGAACCAGAAGCCATGATCAAGCAGCTGCATTCGGTTAACACACATGCTGAATAACCCGACCACTTAAGGTCGAGCAGAGATACCCGCCTGGTATATCATGGAGTACGAGACCAAAGCTTACGAGGAACAAGCAGCGGAAAAGCATGAGAACTATATCGATATTCATTATGTGATCGAAGGCTCTGAGACAATAGGCTGGTCACCGCTCCAAGCCAGCAGTGCAGATCCGATACAGCCCTATGATGCGGAAGGCGACTATGCCATCCATACGGATTTACTTCGCACCTAACTAAAGGCCGCCCCCGGATTGATTCGGAGGGCGGCCTTTCTGCCTTGAAAGCTCTTTATTCCAGTGTCATATAATACAGATTGGTCACACTATCTTTTGTAATCGTATGTGCTCCCGCTGCAAGAGATACACTAACAATGCCATTCGACATTGGATAGCTTGTTCCATCAATCTTGATTTTGGTACCGTCTGCTGTACCCAATACCAATGTTAAGGTTGAGGCTGTAGTCGTGTTAAACGAAATGCTGGTCGAGCTCTCGAGCTTCAAGCATTGGGTCAGTGTTAGGCCATTATAGACCACAGTCCCCTTCGTCGTGGATAGATTTCCTTGAATATCGAAGAAATCACTTGCTGCTCCATCTGTCGTAAAGTTATGAACCTGTACTCCCGTTGTCGGAGTTCCGGTCGGCGCTGGTGTTGCCGTTGGCGCAGGTGTCGCTGTTGGCGTCGGGGTTGCCGTTGGCGCCGGAGTCGGAGTAGGTGTTGGGTCTGTCGGGATTGAATTCCCACCAACCGATACAAGCTGAGTAGTGTAGCTGGTTATTTTGGACATCAGCGCTGTGTTAAGTGCATACGACGTGTCATCAACGGAATCATTAAACAACCATGTGAAGTCTCCTTTATTGAGGCGTCCGGCTTCTGCTGTAACCACTTGTTCAACAGCGTTGACGCTATCTATGTTGGCTACGTTCACTCCGGTATTGACACTCGTATCGAAGTTGTTATAAACGGTTCCGCCTTCTAATGCTTTGTAAGAGCTTGGAACGGCTTCATTCCTCGACGAAGCTAAGTAGGCATCGAATGAAGTGGCATGGGCCGGAGCTGTACCAGCATTGGAGTTGGCGTAGATCAGACTGTCCGCATCAACAATGAGGTTATTATAGGCTTTAATCATCCCCCCGTTCTCGCCCGAGAACGTGCCTTCCCCTAATGCATCCGTACCTTGCAAGGAGCTCATCATTGGGAACTTAGCATGTCTGAAATAATTCGATTCAACAAAGGCCGAGCCTCCTGTTGTAATACCCACACCATATTTGGAGATTCCATCGAAGAAGTTATTATAAATATGAGCAGAAGCCACTCTAATGCGAGGATGACGAGAGTCCGAATGATCGAACCAGTTATGGTGGAATGTAACGAAGAACTCGGCCGACTCACTCAAGCCCACAAGAGAAGCTTTTCCAGAATCCCAGTAGTGATTGTACGAGATGGTAATATAAGTCGAGCCTTTTTTGAGATCTGTGGAGCCATCGCCCTTAGCTTGGTCCGCATCTCCTCCAGCAGTTCCATAGAAAATATCGTTATTATGCACCCAGACGTTCACATTGCCAGTATCCATGGAAATGCCATCGTCAGGGAATAGCATCAACCCCAGATTTCTGACCTCCAGATTACCGACATATCGAAGAAGCATTCCCCAGCCATACACATAAGCATCGTCTCCGATACCTTCAATGGTTGTATTCATTTCCGAGTAATTGCTTTTCCCTTTGACTTCAAGATATCCGCTGCCGTTCAGCTGTCCACTCATGTCATCTTCGGTAATCTTGCCAATCATTCGGATGGCTAGTGGTGTTTTATCATAGCCCTTTTGTCTGAGCACCATAATTTCACCTATACCAACAGCTGTTTGTACAGCACCTGAGCTATTGATCTTCACATCAAGAGTGACTGTTTGCACCGTATCTGATGTTACATAGATCACTTGAGCGCCATTCTTGAGTGTTCCATTCTCGTTATATGCACCCGAACCCGTACCGTATTGTGAGCTTGGTGAAAAAGCAAAGCCTGATCGGTCGTATGCTTTAACGGATAACGCACTTGTCACAGCGCTTTCCCTTAAGCCGCCTGATAGTATCGCTTCAACCTTCATGTTATAATTGCCAGCTGCCAGCCCTACGGCATCAGCCCTCCAATTGGATGGGTATTTCCGGATTAATTCACTGTCAATTCGCTGATACCCGGCATCTGAAGCACTTGCAGGCTTCACATAAACATTATATCCCTGCGCATTGCTTACAGGTGACCATTCTACATACGCCGTTTCATTCCAGCCTCCACTGCCCGTTATCGTAAGACTAGCAGCATGTACGGCCCTGTTGGACAATCCACCTGCCAATAAGGTTAGTGCAAGAGAAAATAACAAAACCATATTCGTTACGATTACCATTCTTTTCTTCAACCTAAGTCCCTCCTTCATTTTCACTTGCTGCTTACATAATGTAACCGTTTGCAAAAAGCTGTAAAGCTTCACCACTCACCTCCTCGAATATTAATTTTTCTGAACAATAGATGCTCTCGAGCATCCTCAGCATATCAGCCTTAAAAGCGGTTCCGAAATAATCATTTGCTCATATTGCTCTCCTCCCATGGCGTTTCTGAGCTAATGATTATAGGCTGCATACCTCCAACAACAAACAGGGGAGCAGCTGCTCCCCTGTTTGTTGACTAGCTCAGCTATATCTTAATGGTTGATCTTTCCCAGATCGTCTAGCATTGAGCCAGCGATCGTTAGAAAGTCTTCAGCCCCTATCTCGAAATGTCCATAACGGAAGGAATAGCCCCAATTGCTGTTTCCTCGCGTGAAGGTGAGCTTGTCCAGTAAATCGGCAATCCTCACTTCTCGGCATCACTAATCCCCTCTCTCTTGTCGTTATCCGTTTATTTCATTTTTCAGACGATCCAGTTGCAATAGATGATGCCTGTAATGCATTTCGATCAGCTGAAACCATTCTTTTGCGTTTAAAGCACCGAATCCTGGATGAAGAATCCTTTTGCTCTTGGCCGCTTGACTGAGCACGGACTCTGTACGTTTCATTCGCTCCACTACTCCGCTAAGACCTTCTATCAGCTGCTCCTTACTCTCCGGCTGCTGTGGGGTGTATTGCGGCGAAGCAGGAACCCGAATTCGAATAGGAGGAAAACTTCCTTGTTCAAATACAGCCTTGCCTTGCTCCGTTTTCTCCCCGATTTCATCCAATGCAGCTTCGCTGCTGACTAAACATTGATCGACATTGCGTAAATGCATGAATAACGCCGATTGAATCAAATGCATATACATTTGTCCGAGTGACCATTCCTCATCGTTCGTTTTTTTATGCAATTGTTCCATATCAAGGCTTTTCAGTTCATTCAAATACCTGTCTACCGTCCCTTCAAACAACTGCAATGCTTGCTCTGTACTTCTCATCGTTTAACTAACTCCTCTTTAATTATGGTATACACCCAATATAAAAGAATGCTACTGACAACAGTGTGTCAGTAGCGTCTTGAGATTTTTTTGGCCTCTTCCCGTATTCGGGAACGTAAAGACTCTGGTTCAATCACCTCAACATCCCCTCCCCAGCCTAAGAGATAAGGTACTAGCTCCTCCGGATCTCGGACTCGATAGTGGACAAGAAGACCGTCCTCACGCTCCTCCATAGCTTCCTTATAAAAATTACCTGTTTCGATAATTTTGTCGGCAATTGTGGAATTGGCTTTAACCTGCACCTGTTCATTCCGATCGTCCTGCGGACGGTAACGACTTAAATGGAAATCCTGCGGCATGGTAAAACGCTTCTCCATTACAACAAGCTCTGCCATCCGTGACAAACGGAAATGACGAATGTCCTGTCTCAGATCACAGTAGGCGATTAAAATCCAATTCCCCTGAACGAGAGTCAGTCCGTATGGATCAACTTCACGTATGCTCTTCCGATTACCGTCAGATTCCGGAATTTTTTTTAAATACGTAATACTGATTTTACGCCTCTCCAATATGGCCCGACGCGCTTGTCCGAGATAATTTTTCACCCTCTCGTCTGTTATCGGTTCACCCACGTTCAGTAGTCGCATCGTTTCGCGTATACGCTTGGACTCATCACGCACCGGCTCTGGCAAAATCGATTCAATTTTGCGTCGTGCCTTCTTAGCTACGCTGCTATAATCGGCGTCCAGCCTCTGCTCGATAAAATCAATCCCCAGAAGCAGAGACACAGCTTCTTCCGCCGTAAAGCCAATCGGCGGCAGGAAATACCCTTCCATAAGGGAGTAGCCTTGTCCAGGAGCTCCGATAATCGGGACCCCTGCTTCGCTCAAGGATTGAATATCTCGATATATTGTCCGCATGCTCGTTTCGAATTGAGCCGCCAGATCTTCAGCTCTCAACATCTTGCTTCGCTGCAGCTCAAGGGTTATGGCAAGCTGCCGTTCTGTTTTATTCATTTTCCTTTCCTCCACTAATTGTTCCATTTGTTCCATTCCATCAATTCTACCATAACAAGTTGTTCGCATCCCTGTCCGAGGATCATGCCACATAGGCTTTCATCCATAACCAATTCAATCTATAATTAAGATAGCAATTATTATTCATGAAGGGTGGATAAGAACGTGACAGTGAAGACAATTAATTGGGGTATCGCAGGTCCAGGATGGATTTCATCTAAATTTGCCAAAGATTTAGCTATTGCTGAGGGTGCTAAGCTGGTAGCAGTCGGGGGCAGAAGCCTGGATAAGGCAGAGAGCTTCGCTAAGCAATTTGATATACCGCGTGCATACGGCAGCTTGGAAGAGCTTGCTGCTGACGAAGAGGTCGATATTGTCTATATTGGAACGTTACATCCTGCTCATAAAGAGAATGCGCTTACACTGCTGCGGGCCGGCAAGGCTGTTCTATGTGAGAAGCCGTTCACGATCAATGCTGCTGAAGCGCAGGAGATGATTCAGTTCGCGCGCAAGAACGGTATTTTCTTGATGGAAGCGATGTGGACGCGTTACTTGCCGCCGATTCGTAAAGTACAGGAATGGTTGGCTGAAGGTCATATTGGCGAAGTGCGCATGGTGAAAGCCGACTTCGGCTTCAATATGGGCTGGGCGCCGGAGAGCAGACTTCTTGATCCTAAGCTTGGAGGTGGTGCATTGCTTGATGCAGGCATATACCCCGTTTCCTTCGCTTCAATGGTATTCGGCGAACAGCCAACCAAGATCATGAGCAGCGCTCGGATCGGCCAGACAGGCGTGGACGAGCAGTTCTCTCTCTTGTTCGAATACGAGGGCGGACAGACAGCAGCGCTGAACGGTGCAGTGCAGCTCGGTATGGTGAGCGACGCCTACATCTATGGCACGAAGGGCTATATCCATGCGCCGAATTTCTTGTTCGGCAAGTCGGCATCTCTGCATGTTGCTGGTCAAGAGCCGGTACTGTTCGAGGACTCACGCGAGGCGGACGGCTACAACTTCGAGGCAGAGGAAGCAATGAATTGCCTGCGTGATGGCAAGCTGGAGAGTGCAACGATGCCGCTGGACGAGACGCTTGCTATAATGAGAACATTAGATACGATTCGTGCACAATGGGGCTTGCGCTATCCGGCGGACGAACAAGCCTAGCTTGCAGAGTTTAATGCGATTTGCTTGCTGCGGGGTTGCAATCCAAAGCGTTTAACCTATAAAATATTAGTAATAACGTACAAGCTTTATTAAGGTATGTCATATATGAGCAAAAGAGAGCGGGAGTAACGTATGGGACGTAAATGGAATAATATCAAAGAGAAAAAAGCTTCAAAGGATGGACAAACAAGCCGTATCTATGCCAGATTCGGTCGAGAAATCTATGTAGCGGCCAAATCCGGCGAGCCGGATCCGGAATCGAACCGCGCGTTGAAGGTTGTGCTTGAGCGTGCTAAGACCTACAATGTACCAAAAGCCATTATCGATCGTGCGGTAGAGAAAGCGAAGGGCGGCGCGGAAGAGAACTTCGACGAGCTTCGTTATGAGGGGTTCGGTCCTAACGGCGCTATGGTTATTGTCGATGCGCTGACGAATAACGTTAACCGTACCTTTTCCGAGGTTCGCTCCGCCTTCACGAAGAACGGAGGCAGCCTGGGCGTAAGCGGCTCTGTAGCTTATATGTTCGATGCAACGGCCGTTTTTGGCATGAGCGGCAAGACGGCTGACGAGGTGTTCGAGATTCTGGTGGAAGCAGAAGTAGATGTGCGCGACGTGCTGGAGGAAGAAGACACGGTTATCGTGTACGCCGAGCATGAGCAATTCCACGCGGTGCAGGAAGCACTTAAGAACGCTGGCATAACAGAATTCACCGTTGCTGAGCTGACGATGCTTGCACAGAATGACTTGACGCTGCCGGCTGACGTGCAGGCACAATTCGAGAAAATGCTCGACGCGATCGAGAACCTCGAGGACGTGCAGCAAGTGTACCACAACGTTGAGCTTGAAGAGTAGCATCCAATAGTCTCGACCTGAGCATGTGAATTCTCGTATTATAAATGCGAAGAAGCATCCATTCGTTGCCGAATGGATGCTTCTTCGTATCGGAGCTGCTCTTCGATGCCATATACGTTCATCTTATTATCGGCTTCTTGAGTGGTCTCATTCCCTGCTGTCCAAAGAAAATAAAGTATTGGACTGACGATGGTTGAACGGGCAGGATAGCGCAAAGAAGAGAGCACAGAGGCAGAACGCCAATGTGGTCTCTTTTAATGTAGTATCTGAGCAATAAGTTCTATGTTTTCTATATCCTCATAAGGAAACCACATAGGACCTTCTGACGTGCGTATCTTAGCTCGTTCAGGATCGGTGGATACTTCTACTACTGTAGGAGTTAGTTGTTCATCGCATGAATTATCGACACGAACAAAAATGGCATGCAACGAGTAATCCATTATCCAGATGACTTTTCTGGATTTATTAAGAATTTTGATGACGTTATAAGGTCACCTCGCCAGATATAGAGCGCCAAGACTGGATCGAACTTCGATTCAGTTGTGTGAACAATCCCACTCTGATGAAGAATAATAGATCCGGGTGCTCTTGGTGTTGGCTGTTCGCTGCCTTTTATCCAAACCCCTGTCCCACCAATGGGTATGTATATTTCATTAGCAGGATGCACATGTGCTGGATAAAGCGTTTCAGGAGCTAATAAGGTAAGTCCCATGAGCAAGTGGTCAGCCCTTCCCAGATCTTCCGGTCCGATAATTTGCGCGAAAGATACATGTGATTCTAGGTTTGGATGTAGCGGATGTGGTGGATAACCGAAGGCCCAGTGGAGGAATGGTGCCAAGGGCCGGATAGCTGCCACAAGGCTTGACTCGGCGCCGATATCACCAAGTGTCAATGCAATATCGAGATACTTAGCGACGGGTGATCCTTGTGGACTAGGAGGTTTTCCGGAGCTTGGCACCACAGGCCACACCTGCAAAATTTGGCTTATCTCGTCGAGTATGTCGGAATCGTTGGTCTCATAACGTTCGAGACGTCTGTGTAGGTGAATTAAGAATGTGTCTATCAACCTGTTCATATCTTCCATGGTGTTATTCAACCTCCAATAATGTTTTTAGGGATTGCTTTTCGGTAAGTATCAATAATTGGTTGGAAGGTTTACAGGGAAACATCCCCCAGCCAGTTGAGTTGGATTTCTTCTTTCATGAGATAGTAATCGAAGATATTGAGGTCAACGGTATCCAACTGTATAAATGTTCGATGGTAATTCCAATGATGGATTGCCAAATCACGTGTGGATGCATTGTAATCTAACGGAGGACTTTTCAATGTTAGAAATTTTAAAGGAATTTATGGACGAACCGTGGTGGATAATTACGTCCAGTATGGCAGAATCACTACAGAGTGAGTTGCGAAGGGAATTATCTTCTGACCATATTCTTTACGATAAAACAGCCGTTGCTGTCGCGAGAAGAGAAGATAATGATGATGTGGTTTACTGGATAAATGATTTTCAAAAATACGCAGTTGTTCATTTGACCTATGGTAAGAAGCACTCCCCCCATTATCCAAATACAGAGCTATATGCATTAGAGGAATTAGAAAAGCATTGTAAACATGTTTCAAACAATTATTGAATTCTAACGGGAAACTATAGCTTAACATCACCAGAACAAGGCTGCCGGCATGATCGGCAGCCTTGTTGAGCGTCGGGCAGTAGAGCGTAGTGGTCGCAGTAAAGAGAAAACGATATTAAGTGAATTGAAAGTACCTCCGAAACGAGAAATGTTGCAACAAGGGGTTATTCATCCACTATTAATAACAATTGCAAGAAGAATCACAGCGGTTATTATCGCTACATGATCCCCTTAGAGAAAAGGATTCCTCATTAATTCAGCTGAAGAGATAGCGCGCCCTTCTTTCTCTACTCCCGTACTCTCATCCACACTTTGTTTTAGATACTGATTTGATTGAATAATTGATGAAGGGGAATAATTGATTTCATCTTGCATTACAATCGTAAATTTCCCTTTTCCGGGAATAAAAACTTGACATACAGAATTATCTTTATTCATGTTTGACAACTGTTCCATTAAATCTTCTATCGTTTTTACTTCTATCATATAAATCACCACCCATTGTAAGATTATAATCAAGGTTCCATACCTTTTTATCCACTGCCTAAGTCATCCTACGGATTTACTCCTATTGCGAATGGACGAGCTCCCACTGGAATGGTCGCAATCACCGTATTGGTTACTCCATTAATCACAGAAACGGAATTATCATCCTGATTTGTTACATAAATACGATTGGTTAATGGATTGGCTCCAACTCCGTTTGGATTATTCCCGACTGGAACGGTAGCAATCACTGTATTTGTTAATCCACCAATCACAGAAACATTGTCAGTATCTCGATTTGGTACGTAAATAGCATTCGTTGATGTATTAATTCCTACTTCACCTGGAGTAGTGCCGACCGGAACGGTAGCAATCACAGTATTGGTTACTCCATCAATCACAGAAACACTGTTACCCGTAAAATTTGATACATAAATACGATTAGTTAATGGATTGATGCCTATTCTAAATGGGTTCACCCCAACTGGAATTTGGGTAATCACGGCATTCGTTGCTCCATTAATTACCGTAACGACATCAAAATTAAAATTTGCTACATAAATACGATTAGTTAATGGATTGACGCCTACTCCTGTTGGAAGAGACAGACCTCCTACAGGAATAATGGTAGCAATCACTGTATTGGTCAATCCGTCAATTACGGAGATTGTGCTATCATTAAAATTTGCTACATATATGGCATTGGTAGCAGTATTAACCCCGATTGAACTTGCTCCATCCCCAGTAGGAACGGTAGCAATCACAGTATTGGTTATTCCATCAATTACGGAAACGTCACCACTAGTCAAATTCCCTACATAAATTCGGTTAGTTAATGGATTGACGCCTACTCCCGCAGGATTTACTCCAACAGGAATGGTAGCAATCACCGCATTCGTTACACCATCAATCACAGAAACATTGTTACTATTGAAATTGGCTACATAAATACGATTGACTGATATGGATCCGACAGGACCTGTAGGACCTGTAGGTCCTGTTGCTCCTGTAGGGCCGATTGCCCCTGTTGCTCCCGTCGCCCCAGTTGGTCCTGCAAGTCCAGCTGTACCAAGTGCTCCTGCAAGTCCTGCTAATCCAGCTGGTCCAAGTGCTCCTGCAAGTCCTGCTAATCCAGCTGGTCCAAGTGCTCCTGCAAGTCCTGCGGGTCCAACTGCTCCGATTGCTTCTCCAAGTCCTTGAAGTAATTGCGGTCCTTCTGCTAGTGGTCCTTGAGGCCCTCGCGGTCCTTCAGGCCCAGGAGGTCCAGGAGGTCCAGGAGGACAATTACATCTACCCATAATTTCAACTCCTTGTTATTAAGCTTATTCATCATATTAAAAGCCTAATAAGAGAAACACACCAAATACCTATCAAACTTAAAATAGGCAAATAGAGAAGTATATTCGCTGAATATATGTTGAGCTGTGTTATTGTCCCATACCATTAAGTCTGTTTCGGAATTAGATAATAAAAGAGATCGAAGGCCAGGGAGTGAAGAGATTGGAAAATCGGCCATTAGTAGGGATTTTAGTAACCAAAAGAAGCAATAGAAAGAGTATTTTAAAGCTTTATCAGAGATAAAATCATTTAAACCAAAAGCTATTCGTCTTTACTCCGGTGGACATTATTTGGAAGGAACAACGCATTAACGGAATCAGCATGAATAAGGGCGTATGGAAACAAGGCTCTTTCGCTTTTCCTCATGTCGTCTACAATCGGTGCTTTAACAAAAAAACAATAACGATTCAACGTCTTGAAAAAGTGATCGGCAGAAACAAATGTTTCAACAACATCAACTTTTCAATAAATGGGATCTTTACAACTTGTTAAAACAGTCAGAGCTTAACTCTTATGTACCAAAAGCATTTTTATACGATCAAGCGAATGTATCAGAGTTATTAGAGAAATATAATGTCATATATATTAAGCCTACTTATGGATGCAAGGGGAAGTCTGTATACCGGCTTGAACAAACGAATCATGGGGATGTTAACATTTCTTTGCACCGTTTTGCACCGAGGTATATTTGCAGAAAAAATGAAAGCATTGAGGAAAAAATAGATGAACTTCTCGGTTCAGAGAAATACATGATTCAGCAAGGGATTTGTATCCAGGAGCTTAATCACCGATATTTTGATATTCGTGTCCTTGTTCAAAAAGATATTTTGGGAAAGTGGAAGGTTTCCACCCTCGCATGCAGAGTGGCCTATGAACATTATCTCAACACGAGTATGTGTGAATTCATCTTTGATGCAGCAGAAATTCTCCCCTTATCATTTTGTCAGGACAAAATAGATGAGATTTTCCAATCTCTTCATGAGTTAAGTGTTACGGCTGCGCAAGAAGCAGAAACTCATATGGGTTCATTGGGAGAAATGAGTGTGGACTTCGCATTAGACGAACAAAGTAAGCTATGGATTATTGAACTTAACGGAAAACCACAAAAAAATATATACAAAGACATTAAGGATTTTAAACACAAAAATCTAATTTATAGAAGACCATTGGAATATGCTTATTATCTCTCTCATTCTTGAGAGATAATAAGTTTTTTCGAAATAAACATGTTTCGCATACGATTTCACAATATTCAACTCTCATAGGAAGATGAAAGAGATTTATGATTCGCCGAACAATTTCCTCATTCAACCAATGCCTATTGAACGTTAGTTCAATAAAACAGCGACAGTCTAGGACTTTATTTTCTCGTCCTTGGTTGTCGCTGTTTCAATTTCTAAGCTCAGTCTAAAACTTATTTTATGGAGTCTGACGGTATACCCATTCGAAAAGCCGCGTGGGAGCTTTTGCATGTTTGATCTTAAGTTCATTACATTGAACGAGCTTATAATACAGATAGAAACCCTCTTATATAGGAGAAAGATCAGGAGATCATTAAAAATTGAGAAGATTGGTTTAAATTAATCAATTCTATTGCATTTATTCGAGGTACTGCATTAGGTCGTTCGGTTTAAGCTAGAAAGTTGGAGCAATATGTCTTAAGTAAACTTGAAGAATTAAAAAAACGATCCCTTTGCTTCGTTCCGAGAGCTGCCACCAGCTTGCTTCTACGGATGTGGTGTTACACCTAGGATGAACGCAAGACTTGTCTTCTCATCCACATCGTTGCAACCCACTTTTCACCTTTGATCACTGGTGTTCCTGCATGTAAGGTCAAATCGTTTAATTCATGACTATTGTAAAAATATTCGAAGTAGACCGCCATGCCTTTGTTAGGAATAACAGAAATATTCAGCAAAGGGAACGCGGTTTCCCCGCCTTCCTCCACATCGTTCAAATACATTACGAGCGTACTAATGCGATTATTAGCACTTGCATGACTCGTTTCTGCGAAGAAATCGTAATGAGGACGATACTCTTGACCAGGGGTATACAGCAGAACCTGCAAACCATCACCATGCTCAATAGGAATATTCATAATCTGAGAGAATCGCTTCTCGATTCTTGTAATCGTCTCATTCTCCTCACAGAACACCCCACTGCTCGTTCTAATTGGATTGACTGCACGATCTCCGCCTATTTTTGAACGTTGCAATTGGTCTCTAGAATGTCTAATTAGCTCATCGCATTCCTCATCACTAAGTACATTTCCTAGTACGACAACCAGAGGTTCCTCATACTTCGCAAGAATGCGAATCTCTCGATCCTCTGTCTTGATCGTATTTCCAATATGATCAAAAATCGTCCGTTCTTTCTCTGTTGTATTCTCTATCATCCTTACACAGCCCCTATGATAAGACATCCATCATAAACAATACCATAAAATGGAACCGTTTACTCTAATAATTTTAGAAAAGTCAAAATACTCAAACTGCCTGGTAAAACAACACAAACAAAAAAAGCACCTGACACGGTGCTTTTTCTATTTAACGATCCCGGTGAACCATATAATCCAATAGATGCTTCAGAAATACGGTATGGCGCGGCCTCTCCTTCAACGCTTCCATAGCTAGGCAGTAATGCTCCCACATTTGTTTGCTGGCGCCTTCCTGTCCCAGGATCGTTACGAAGGTCGAGGTATTGTTGTCTGCATCCTGACCTACTGGTTTCCCGAGCAAGCTGACATCTCCTTCTACATCAAGCAAATCGTCCTTTATCTGAAAGGCGATGCCCGCATGATAAGCAAATGTTTTTAGAATTGCAATTTCCTGTGCATTAACCTGTGCGAGAATGGCGGGCATAACCAGTGCTGCCTCGAACGCAATTCCAGTCTTGTAAAAGCAAATCGCATTCAATTGCTCCAATGTCAATGCTTCTCCCTTGGAATGCAAATCCATCGCTTGCCCCGAGCATAGATCCTCTGCCTTCTGGGCCGAATATTGCATCAAGGCTAGCACAGTCTTCGCATCGAATGCTTCCAGTGATGCTTGTTCCTGTATGGCCTTCTGAATCAGTAGCAGACCAGTCAATTCCGCAGTCGCACTATTATGCACCTTATGCAGCGTTGGACGCCCTCTACGGGTAGATGCATTATCTTGAGACGGCAAATCATCGAAGATCAGGGATGCCGTATGCATATACTCCAAGGATCGCAATAAGGGCACAACGGACTGTGCAGACAGCCCGAATTCTTGTACACTCATCACCGATGCCAGTATAGGACGCAGGCGTTTGCCGTCCCCTTCCAGACTGTAATTAGCCGCATCGATCAGCATCTCTTTCATCGGCAGCATCCCATCAGGCTTGACGATTCGCAAGGCGCTGTTGATCTGCTCACGTGCTGCCCTAATGGTCTCGAGGAAATTTTCTTTTTCCTGCTGGTCGTTCTTCAGGTAAGTAACGAGCTGGTCTCGAAGCAGCTTATCCAAGAATTCCACATCATTCGCATGCTGAACCATGTACTGGATAAGCCGATTGAACGCAGGGCCTCCACAAGTGAATATGTCCATCATGCTGTTGTACTTCTCAGTGCCTAGCCTTGCTTTACAACGTTTGAGACCATTAATGGCACGATCGAGAATGACCTCACGAGCCTTCGTGTCGGAGTGATACACGGTATGAATCAGATGATGGATGACGGTCCAATATAATTCAAAGGGATTAATAAGGTCCGAACGCTGATCACGGTAGGTCAAATAGTAGGTGTAAGGGGTAACTGTGCCATCTCTCCTATCGTCGAACATATCCGCGAAGTCATCAGCCAGTTGGTTGTATATACCATAATAGAAGGTGCGATTCTCAAAGCCCTCATCTACTGGAGCACTTAGAACGGAACGAGCGATCAGCCTTGAAGAAGAGGATTTTAAAATAATAGGTATATACAGCTCTTCGTTGGTGTACGTTGTATTCGACAGAGCCTTAGCGCGATCTAGTTCCTGTGAGTGGAAGAAAATATATGTCTGCTCGAAGAACAGATGCTGTGTATTAGGCCGCTGATGACGCTTAATGTATTCGAATGCCTCCGTCAGCTCCGCATGCACGAATTGAATCATTGCCTTGTTCGTTCCGTCCCAATCGCTTAATCCCGGTACCGCTCCAGTGAGAAGCGCAGTCCGGATAATTTGGGAATATTGTGCTTTCTCCTCAGTGGTTAAGACCTGCGCATCCAGAAGATCATCAATGAACGGATAGGTTAGACCATAGGAATAGCCGAGTCTAATCGCTTCATCCAGTCTTCTAGTACGTTCC
Organism: Paenibacillus xinjiangensis; assembly: GCF_059686975.1. Lineage (NCBI taxonomy): Bacteria > Bacillati > Bacillota > Bacilli > Caryophanales > Paenibacillaceae > Paenibacillus > Paenibacillus xinjiangensis. Next base: position 192,327 of record NZ_JCAALS010000010.1, read on the forward strand.
ACTGGCGACTGTTCCTCACCTAACTCTTCTATTGCATGTAGGACTACTCCGATAATAATCTTAATCAGCTTGCGCTGAGCGTGCTCGGGATTCAGTTCTTCCGGAAGGTGGGTGGATACGTTCTTAAGCTTGCCGATCACCCATATAACGGCCGTTTCTACGCCTTCCTTCTGAGCCCACCGATACAGTCCCGTTAGACTCATAAAATCTGGCTGGTCCCCATGGTTCGTTGCGGTGGAATGAAGCAAACGCTGCTTGACGTCAGCAGCTACACGCTGAATTCTAGCTTGTGTATCAGGAGAATCCATGGCTTTGCCCAGATCTCTCATATAGATATACGAAACGCTTCGATCCAGATAATCATCTAATTTACCCGTATGATTCAACCATTGGATCTGTCGATGATAGCCCCCAGCATAGGTGGTTTTCTTTCCCCGCGACCAAAAAGACAGCCATGATCGGCGCTGAATATGATTTCTTTTCCACTGCTCTATATCCTCTGACAATCCAGGCACATACGACTTTTCCTTCATTTGCTTGTAGAGTGAGGCAAAGTAGCTGGCCGCCTTCTCTTCAGCTAAGCGATAGCTGGTATCTGCATGAACTAATAATTCCTCATTCATATGGTGTATGACCTCAACTTCTATAGATGTTATAGGGATGGTTCTTATTAGGAGGATGAGGTTTCTCCATCAACGTTATCGGATTCATCCGGTATATTTCATATTCTAAGTACGGAATAGGATTTCTAAGGTTGCACTATCAGCGACAGCTTCAATGATTACATCCTATGAACGCACAAAAAAGCCCGATTGCTCGAGCTTTTTTGTGTGGATTATTGTTGCAGCATTTCACTTATTGTATAAGCAATTGATCCAGCAAACGAATGATCATCGCAACTGACTCAGCTCGGGAAGCAGCTTCATTCGGTTTGAACAATCCGTTGCCTTTACCTCCGACGATACCTGCAGCCGCGAAAGCATTGATTGGTTCAGAAGCCCAGTTCGTACCTACATCCGTGAATAGGCTGGATGTGCTAGAATTATAGCTCGTCAGACGAGCAAGCATGACTACGATCTCAGCGCGGGAGATCTCTTGATTAGGATGGAACGAACCATCACTATATCCCGTAATTATCCCTTTGGCCTGTAATGCTTCAATCGCCTCTGCTGCCCAGTGTCCTTGCGTGTCAGAGAAGGAAGAACCGCTGGAAGCCGTTAGACCAAAAGCTTTGGCAAGCATCGTAGCGAACTCAGCGCGAGTTACCTTTTCATTGGGATGGTAAGTGCCATCACTGTATCCCGTTACAATTCCCATCTTAGCAGCACGTTCAACTACTGCAGCACTCCATGAAGATGCTGGTACGTCCGTAAAGCTTACAGCAGGAGCAGTTTTTTCTTTTTCCACGATAGCCTTAACCACATCTACATCTACCTTCTCGTTGAATACAAGCTTCGACGGCGCTGGTGTCGGTGTTGGTGTTGGTGTTGGTGTTGGTGTTGGTGTTGGTGTTGGTGTTGGTGTCGTTGGTGTTGGTGTTGGTGTTGGTGTTGGTGTCGTTGGTGTCGTTGGTGTCGTTGGTGTCGGTGTCGGCGTAGACGGCTCGGTTTCCGTTGTTTTTACGACAGAAAACTCATCGATTATAGTACCCGTACTCGTACGTGCTTCCACACGAATCTCATCGTCCGTAATTTCAATAGCAGAATATACTGGAACGTCTTCATCGAACATATAACTCAAATAATTGTATTGCGTACCGTCGTAGAATTTCCAACCTGAAGCGCCGCCATCCAGATATATGGTACCCTCATTTGTAGCTTTATTCGGCTTGCCATCCAGCATTGGATAAGTGCGTGCATACACATGATCATGACCAACTAGAACTAAATCAACTTCCTTCTCTTCTAATATTGGAGCAAAATACGTCTGTGTGTACTCCACAAGAGATTCTCGGCCATTTTCTGTATGGTAGGCTGGACGATGGAACATAGCGATAACCCATTTTTTGTTATTCTGATCCAAATCCTCTTCCAGCCATGCTGCTTGATCAATCATTTGCTCCTCTGTGCCTTCTGAGTTCAATACGACAAAGTGAGTGTCATCGACATCATAAGAATAAGCGTATTGCACTTGAGATTCTGGTCCGTTCTCTGGAAAATTCATACCTTTGGTGAATACATCTTTTCCTTCACTCTTCACATCATGATTACCCAATGCTAGAGCAGTTGGAATTGTTGTTGCATAGACCGATGAAGCTTCCCAGAACTTGTACCACTCTTCAAATGCACCACCTGCATCAACCATATCTCCACCATGCATAACAAACTGTGTGGATGGATATTGTGTCAATGCGTTGGTCATTAGCTCTTGATAAATTTGTCGTCCTTGTAATTGATTCGTATGAGAATCGGTAATATACAAGAATGAGGTCGGTGTTGATTTGTCCTGATCCACCGTTGAATATTCATACCATTCCGACCAATTGCCCTCATAGCCTATACGATATTTGTAATTGGTATCTGCCTTCAACCCTTCAATCAGAGCATTATGGAACCGAATCTCACCCTTCGATCCATTTTCCTTCATGCTAAGCACCTGAAGCTCACTCTCAGCTTGCTGCTGTTGTACATGATTCACATCCGCGTTTTCCTCTGTTCCCCATTCACTAGCCTCAATATATTGAATATAAGTAAATGTTCGATCTGGACTTGTCTGCCATGCAGCGCTTAGCTGCGAAGACATGTCTTCTGCCACGTAGGTTTGAACATATTGAGGTTCGTCCGTACCGTACTGCTCAACGACTTCATAATTGACAACCTTACTGTTCTGGTCACCATTGACAGCTTGTACCTGATAGGCTCCAAGCGCCAATGTAGTTAGGTCAGTCGTTAATTGTCCCTTAGCATCTGTTTGCCCCAGACTACCATTCAATAGCTGACTGCTTACATCAGCTTCAGAGATATAGCCAGTTGTCTGACCATCTGCAAGAATAACCTCGAATAATCCATCCTCAGCTTCTGCTGAAGCATAATAACGCTCACCAGCTTTTGCAACCATGATTACATCAGAAGAAGTGTCATCATCCTCATATACATTAGATGTTACAGTGTTAACGGTAAGGACTGAGCTCTGCTTCAATAATCCAGTGAAGACAATATCTGCCCCTTCATACGGCTTACCCTCACGATCTAATACAGTAAATGTAGAAGCTGTACCCAAACCAACTCCCGTCATTTCCAGCTGATATGGAAAGGCGATTGTATAGTGAATAGGAACAGCTAATGGTGAGCTAGTCTGAGCTTGACCCGCAGTAAGAGCCGTATTACTCATTGTTATGGTTTTGTAATCTTCACCGCGCTCTAGCACAGCATGAGAACTTACTCTGAAGTTAACCGTAACGACATCATTAGCTGTTGCTGCTTGCACATTATCAAGCGTAACCTGAACGATCCCATTCTCGCTATCAATATCTGAAGCTGCGGTAACTCCCGATGCCTCAGTAATGCTTTCAACTTGAAGGGTCGTTGCATCATAATGTAACGCGAATTGTGCCGATTCAGCATTCAAGTAATCTTTAATACGAACTTGAACGGGATAAACTTCATTACTTACAGCTTCCTGGTCAGCAGTCATGACTAATCGCTCTCCTGCATTCATCGTGAAGGCGAATGTTTTCCCTGCTGGGTTGCCAGCCTTATCCTTCACTTCAATAACAAGCTCATGATAGCCGCCATCTACAGATTTTCCTGGATAAGTTAACACTTGTGTATCAGGAGAATACTGCACTTCATCTGTAATATCCGTGCCATCCAAAAGCACCGATAAGGTATCCAAATCCAGACCTGATCCATTATCGGTCAGCTCAACCTTCAATTCATCCAGTGGAGCGGTTAATACTTCATTCGGGACAGGCGCAATAGGTTTAATGGTTGGGACGTCTTTATCCTCGCCATCTTCCTCATAGATAAAGGTAATATCATCTACCCAAATAGAGCCCTTATTCTTCTTGCTCATATTCGATTGTTTCAATTGGAAAAACAGTTCAAGCACAATCGGACCTGTTTTACCTTGCGGAACATCGGCCTCGATATATTTCCAACCAGACCAATTGATACCGAGATCATTTTCATCATAAAACTCTGCTTGGAAAGAAGAGCCGCCGCCGTCTCTGAATTTTGTCGTTAGCAAGTGTCCTTCATTATTACCATAAACCCACATGCCTACTTTAGAAGGATAGCCTGTTACAGGAATATTACCAGCTTTATAACCTACTTCAATTTGAGAGGGGTTATCTACTATACCAATCATATCGTAATCAATTCTGGCCGAATATTGTCCATTTCTTATATACTTCTTATTCTCTTCTAAGTGCAGCGTAGCATCATACATACGTTTGGGATTAAATTTCACATCTGAGATTCCATCTTCAAAATCTTCAACAATGACCGATGGCGCAATGTCATCTGCTGCATAGACATGATTATTGTGACCAAAGCCTGTATGCAGCCCTCCTCCTAGCAACGTTACCATGGATGCGATCATGATTGACTTACGTAATCCTTGTTTCTTAGCTTTCACTGCTTCTCACTTCTCCCTATATTAGAATTCTTATGTAACGAGAACTATAACAAGGGAATGTAAAATAATAACACCAAAACTATTAAGAAATTATATTTTTATTCACAAAAACTGTAATTTTAAGTTCCTCCCATAAGTAAAAAAACCCCGACCTCATGAGGTCGGGGTTCACATGGTGGAGGCGAACCCTGGCTGTGCAAAACCACAATTCGCCGGAGTGTGATGCTACAAAATCCTCCCCTTAATGTGCGGGTAAGTGTAAACGGATAGGGAAATCTTAATAAAAGAATTAGTATACACCCTCAATACGGTATCAGGGTTAATTGAAGTTGTAGTGAAATTAAATTGAGCTTTTGACTCGGCTCACACCATAAATAACTCCTACAGTAACAAATTCAGCTTGCATCGGCTGTCGTTGTTAGGTTGACATTAGGGACAAATCCTCATTGCATCATATCTGCGTCTTTGATAGTCGCTTTATTTATTTTCGTAGAATCCGCTAATTTCCGCTGATTCGATAACATGATCTTTTACGAGATTCTGAAAGTCTTCATAGGATATCCCACTATCGGGCGCATCCAGTGTTTTAACATCCAAGGCATATACGATGATTTTGTACTCGTGGTCGCCTGAACCAGACGGCGGCTGAGGACCGCCATAACCCTTGGTGCCGAAGGAGTTATTCAACTCCTTGCTGCCCGCAGGAAGCTGGTCTGTGCCGGAGGCCCCTTCTGCCAAGGTGCGCGCAACCGCTGGAATATCAACAACGACCCAATGTACCCAATTGTCTGCAACAGGATGGAGATCAACCATAAATACAGCGAATGACTTCGTGCCCTTCGGCGCTTTATTCCACGCTAGCGGAACACTTATATTCTTGTCTTCATTCGTATGCTTAATATCGATGCGGCCATCGCTCTTGAATGCTGTTGAAGTTAGCTCTAGAGGCTTGCTGTCATCAGCATTCGAAGACTTTGTATTATCGGCGCATGCCGTAAGAGCAAAAAAGGCGGTGAAGATGATAAGCAACAATTTTCCCACTGAATGAACGGGGTTCTTATTTAGCTTCATTAAAATTCACCTCCTTTCATGCACTTACTCGCTCTTCATAAACGGGTAATAATAGGCATCCTGCGGAATCCCGTGATGTAAGGAATTAAAAAGGGTATTGAAGGTTACTAAAATTTCCTGCCCCCTCCAATTAGACGGCAGCAGCTCGGCTGGCAGCATCGGATCGACAATAACAAGATCTCCCACTAATTCTCCCAGCTCAAGATATCGGATGAACAGCTGCAATGCGTCTCCTGTTTCCTTGTGCTTCTCTACTGCCGGAACAAACTCATCAATGAAATATTGCCATTTCTCGTTGTACGCTGTCTGGACGTTCTCCAAATCCCACATTTTTGCCGCAAGATCGCGGGTAATCGAGAAATGCTGGAACGCTCCCTTCATTTGCGTTACATTCGATTGCAGTTCCAGCTCGGTCGTCAGCCGATCCACCTCATCGATATTATTCCAAGGAGAGATATAGGTGTTTTTGTATAATGCAGCAAAACCCAGATTGATTAGAGCCGTTCGCAGCTGATAGCGTTTGGACCGCTCCGAATCGGGAATTTCAAATGTGACGAGCTGCCACTGGCCATCCCATTGGGCACCATAATGGAAACCTTTACTTGCAATAGCGATCAATGTATTTCGTCCATGCTCAGTTATCGAATATCGCGAGCGCTCAACTGCCTCAACGTAACCCAATTGTTTAAGGCGAGACACAACATTGCGAACCGACTGCGGGGAATATCCTCTCGCCGTGTAAATTTCCAAAAATCGCTGCACAGTAACCGTCGGGACTCGAGTCAGCAGAAACAGCACTTGTTTATCAATTGGTAACATAACCCACCTCAGTTATACTATTAATTTTACGTTTCGTCAATTATTTTGTATAATTAAAAAATAATAAGGTCTATTCTTCCTTCCTCAGCTCCTTATTATATCTTCTTTTAGCTCTATAATCACTTCCACTTTGCGCCGATCCCCTTGAGTGTAGTCACACTTTTGATGTCTACTAAAGACTTATCGTAATTATCTAAGTAAAATTCTAAAGCTTAAATAGCCCAAGCAGGAACCTCTTGCTTACAATAAGATATTACAAACTGCTAAATTGAGGCGCAATATCAAACATATAGGAGATGTTTAAAAAGGAGTGAACTTCCAATGACTTTCCCCAGCCCTTATGTAGTCCTGTGGAAAGGCCCCGTTAACAAAGCCTCTGGTCTTGGAATTGCCAGCAGAGAGTATGTAAGGGCGTTGAGACAGCTTGGAGTCACTGTTGCGATCAGCGCAAAGAGCGCCGCACCAATTTCAAAGAAGAACAAGGTGTTAATTTATCATTACTCCCTTAATTCTTTGAACATAAAGAAGGAGAGAAAACATTTCAAGACAATTTTCATTAACACGGTATGGGAGACAACTCGTATCCCCAAACGCTGGATCGGGAAGATTAATCAAGCCGATGCCGTTTGCATACCTTCACATCAGAATAAGCAGGCGCTGCTCAATAGCGGAATTAGAATCCCCATATTTATTGTTCCGCATGGCGTGCATGCTCGGATGTATACCCCTAAGACGAAGCTGCCTTTGAACAAAACGAATCGTAAATTCACTTTTATCTCCGTATTCGGCTTTCAGCACCGTAAGAATCCTGAAGGTTTGCTAAAGGCTTATTGGGAAGAGTTTTCTGCTGCCGATAATGTTCTTCTGATCATCAAAACAAATGGATATGCCCCTAATGAGAATGAACGCTGGATCCGTAACCGAATCCAAGCCTATAAAGATAGACTGAACATTAAAAAGAGTACAGCTCCCATTCAGCTCATTACCCAGCATTTGAATTCCAAGTCTCTTAGAAGTATTTATTCACGAGGAAATGCCTTTGTTCTTCCTACACGGGGTGAAGGCGTCGGTTTACCTTTTCTAGAGTCAATGGCCAGCGGAGTGCCCGTAATAGCAACTGGCTGGGGTGGACATATGGACTTCTTAACAAGTAAAAACTCATTTCTTGTTCATTATAAATTACGCCCCCCTGTCATTGGTATGAATCGAAAATCGTCTATTTCACGCCAATTTCGCAATTTGTTTGCGGAAAAGGGACAGTTATGGGCAGAACCTGATATCGGAAGCTTGAGAAAACAGATGAGAAGAGCATATGACAATCCTAGCCTATGTGAAATAAAAGGGCAGCAAGCTAGGCATGACGCTCTTTATTTGTCTTGGAATCGGGCGGGTCTATCCTTCAAAAAAGCGATAGATAGTATGATTAGGCTTAAGAAATAAGGGCAGGTAAGACACTTCGAACCCCTGTCCGGAGCTTCTGCGAGTGCAACTGAAAAACCAGAGGACATCACCCCTAATAGGTGAACCCTCTGGTTTTTTAAGTACCTATTCTATGCTGTAATTCTTTTGCCTTCACTGTCCGTAAACTTACCGACAATAATCATAATCAGGTCAACGAGTAACCAAATTCCCAAACCACCTAAAGTAATGATTTGCAGGATGGCTGTTCCGACTTTGCCAACATAGAACCGATGCAGCTGAACTCGCATCAAAAAGCTTTTCGAGCTCTTCTTCACTCAACTTGTTTATAGCTTTTTTAGGCAATAGATGTTTTATAGACATATTAGAGCTGGCTTTTATATCAGGACTCGATGAAGTTCCTTGCGCAAATGATGTAACTGATGAAACACTTAATAGCAATGAACTCGCTATTAATATTTTAAATAACTTAACTTTGAATAAAACCCCTATTCTCACAATTTATTTTACATAATTATACTAACGATCATTATAAATATTGTAAATAGTCTCCTAGTACACCTAATTTTCCCATACCCAAAATCCTATACACGGAGCTGTTCAATAATGAAGGGAGCCATCATGCCCGTGTATAGCTGTAGTACACCTTGAGTTGGCTAAAATTATGCTGATGTTGCATCTAAATGGGAGGGAATCTGGTAATATCATGGCTCTAGGAACCACCATGTATAGAGAAAAGACAGAAGAGACACCTGCGCGGTCAATGTCATTAAGTTAAACTCAGAGACAAGATCGTGAATAGAAAATGAATCCGAAACGGCATAGGAAATAGTCCTATGCCGTTTCGAATTTTATACAAGCAAGAAAAATGG